>JAZOUQ010000066.1:0-13686 GCA_045658185.1 Eubacteriales bacterium | reverse complement strand
TGTAAGAGTACGTACTCAAACAAGCATCTCCCGTGAGGAAGTAGAGCTGTCCATTGATGGAGGTCTGCTCAACCATATCCTGAACCCACCACTCGTGGTCAAGATTGATGTAATCCATCTCCATTACGTTGGAGTAGATGTTGATGTAGTTACCTGCAATACCGGTATTAAGCCCCATCGCTACCATATCATATTCACAAGACTGGCCCTTTATCTGGGTATCGAGAGTCGTGGGAAGTTTGGAGTCGTATCCACCATTGTCGCGTCTGAAATCCAACGTAATACCAAGGTACTCCTCGCAAGCTACATTACGCTCGTAAACAGCCTTAGTAAGGTTGTTTTCACTGGAGTTCTCAACGTAGAAATCTCTCTCGGTTTCATCATAACGGTCGTTTACAAATACAACAAAATTCTTACCACCGTTGTCCTGCTTGTCAAAGCCAAGGATGTCCGCAGCAGTGAGTTCAGTGCTAACCGAGTCTTGTGTTTCTTCAGGCTCTTCCTTAGCACAGGCTACGAATGCCGTCATAGCCATAACTACAACAAGAACAAGTGCCAAAAGACGGATAATTGTTTTTTTCATAATCTTTTTCCTTTCAAAATAAGTATTTTAGACCAATATCCAATAATATTATAAATGAATTTAGCCTCCATAAAAAGCTGTTTTTCTGCTATCATCATTATTATATAGAAACTATTCTGCTAAACTTTAATTTTCGGCAGCAGAAATCAAGACCCACACAGATATGTCAGCCTTGATTTCTGCTAAATCAAATTTATCAGTCTACGGTAAGAACTACCTTACCAACATTCTCGCCTCTGTAAAGAATGTCGTGAGCAGCCTCTGCCTCCTGAATGGGAAGAACCTTGTAAATGGTAGCCTTTACCTCACCGGTTTCTACCTTAGGCCATACGTCACGAACAAGTCCTGCAAGAATCTCAGCCTTTACAGCGGGAGTTCTGGAA
Organism: Eubacteriales bacterium; assembly: GCA_045658185.1. Taxonomy (GTDB): domain Bacteria; phylum Bacillota; class Clostridia; order Oscillospirales; family CAG-272; genus HGM12713. The sequence continues at coordinate 12,720 of JAZOUQ010000066.1, read as the reverse complement.
CGGAGGGTGCTTCCTACTATACGAACGTTTCTTACGTAGATGTTCTTGAGATCGATCTCGGTCTTAGTACCTGCAAGTGCAGCGATCATTATCCAACGAGCACCGTGCTTGAGGAAGTGGAGGCACTTGCCCATGATCTCGCCGCCAAGGCAGTCGATTGCAACGTCAACGGGGCGACCAGCCTCAAGCTCAACCTTAAGTACCTCAACGATGTCCTGAGAGGAGGTGTCAACTACAATATCAGCACCGAGGTGAGCTACCTTCTTTGCAATCTCAGCAGTAAGAACGGTAGTGATAACACGAACACCGAACGCCTTAGCCATAGGAATAACTACGCTTGCAAGTCCGCTTGCACCTGCGTGCATAAGGAGAGTGTCGCCGGGCTTGATATTACCCTCGATAAAGAGGTTAAGGTACGCGGTCGCGAATGCCTCGGGCATTGCAGCTGCCTCTACCATGGTGCAGTTCTTGGGAATAGGCATAAGCATATCGTACTTAACGGAAACGTACTCAGCGTATCCGCCGCCACCGAGAAGTGCACAAACCTCGTCGCCAAGCTTCCAGTTGGAAAGCTTAGCAGCCTCAGAACCAACCTCTACGATAGTTCCTGCGATCTCAAGTCCCATCCAATCAGGGCATCCGGGAGGGGGGGGATAATCTCCCTCTCTCTGCATAAGGTCTGCACGGTTGAGTGCCGCTGCGGAGATCTTTACGAGAACCTCGTCCTCCTTGATTACGGGATCGGGAACGTTGTCCCAACGCAAGCTTTTGTCTTCATTAACAAGTATTGCTTTCATTTTCTTTTTTCCTTTTCTATAATTATTTTTTATTTTTGGTTTACTTAATATTTACGAATACGCCCCACATTCCGTCGGTGTGCTGTCCGTAAGAGATGTCGACCGTAACGGTCTTTCCGCTGTACTTGTACGTCAGCTTCATAGCCTGAGTCTTCGCACTCGGAACGTTAGTCCAGCCAAACGCCTGACCGTTCATCTGCTTTGCAGCACTGTCGATCTTGAGTATCTTCGCATATATGAACTGACAGTATCTCTCGTAGATCATTGCGTCAAGAGTATCCGCACCGTCAACCTTGAAGTAATGCGTACCGTCGCTCAGCTTTATTCCTTCATATGCAAATCCGGGATATACCGTAAAGGTATTATCGTCGCCCTTTAGTCCGTATGCAGCGAAGGTATCCGTGTATTTATTACGTATTTGTTCTTTATTGAGTGCTGTGTAATCCGCGTTCACGAACATAGCATCGCCTGTTACAATGTCGTAATACCATCTTCCGCACTCAGTAATGTCAGCTCTCGTCCAAGTCTTCTTTCTGGGATCAACACCCGGCTTGAAGAAGAACCATTCATCATAATCGTTATCGGGATCTTTTGAATCCTTAGAAACGGTAAGATACTTGAAGTAGAAGTAGTTTATATCGTACTCCTGGAACATTCTTACGTACTTATTGGTAGACTCAAAGTCGTATCCAATAGGATAAGCTCTGTCAAGCTTTGCATCCATAGGACTCATTTCGGTAATGATCATAGTCAGTCCGGCGTCGTGAGCATCACGCAATCTCCAACCTACACTGTCTTTTCCGCCGGTTTCATCCGAATAAGCATTCATATACGGATATGCGTGGTGTGTATACGCTACGTTATAGCTTCTGTCGTCATCAAGAGGATCGTAGATGGGGTCGTCGCCCTTATTGCTGGAATGTGATGACGCAGGGCTCATAGAAACGTAGTTAGCGGAAGCTCTGGGAGCGACAATAATTATGCCGTCAGAACCGTTTCCGCGGATAACGTCAATGATCTCCTCTGCATACGCCTTGATTCCCTTCTTGCCTTCAGTCTTGTTGTCGGCATTGCCTGTTGACCAGCCGCACGATCCGGGCTCGTTACATATCTCGTAAAGAACGTAGGGGTTATCTGCGTACTTCTTGGAAAGCTGACCGAAGAAGTCCTTTGCCTCGTCTATGTACTCGTAGGGGTTAGAGGTAAGTATAGGCCAGTTAACTATAATGTAGAGTCCCTTCTCGGTAGCTCTGTCTATCATAGTGCTGATACCTGCCATAACCTTTGCTCTGACGCTGTCGTCAACAGTAGGCTGTCCCTTAGCGTAAGCACCCGTACGTGCAGTACGGTAAAGTCCGTTCTTTGCCCAGTATACCCAAGCACAAGAGGCTTCGCCGCCTTGTGCCGCGATTATCGGTACGGTAACTCGAATAGCGTTACAGCCGATATTGGTAAGCTGATCAAGGCACTGAGGCTCGGTATCCCAAAGAAGTCTTGCCCAACCTACGTTACCCGTAACAACTCCGTTAAACACTATCAAGTTACCAGCAGCATCGTAAAGTCGTGCATTTCTTGTGGTAAGCTTTGCGGTATCGTCGATACTTGCAACGTATCCTCTTATAGTATTATAGACCGCACCGCCTGCCTGCTTAGTGGTATAATCTCCTGCAAGTGCCTTTTGAACAAGAGTGTACTCACAATTCTGAGAACCTACCTTTTCAGGCAAATTCTTAAGAGAGAGCGTCCAGTCACCTCCGTCGCCCTGACCGATATAGGTAGAGCCGCCGGGGGTGTTGTTAGAGTCAACCCAACCCGCAAAATCCTTAGATACTATGATATCGTAGGTCTTGGTCGTGCCGCCGTATTTCTGTGTAAGAATGCAGGTGACCTCAGTGGGACGGAGCTTACTTGCATTTGCATAGTCCTTCCAAACAACGCGAAGTCCCGCATTAATACCCGTAAACTCAACCACACCTGTGCCTTCCTTACAGCTGGTGTAGTAGGAGTCCATCGACTTGTCGTTCTTGTCCCAGTGTGCGATCACAGTACCGCTCTTAACGGGAGCGGCGTTGAAATCAAAGGGCTTTCCGTCAAGATACCAGCCGAGGAAGGTATATCCCTCTCTGGTGGGATCTGCAGGACGAACAGCCTTTTCTCCCAAGATCACTGCCTGTGTTTCAACGTAGTCGTCACAGTTGGTGTAAAACTCAAGAGTGAGAGCATACACGTAATTTATCACTACCTTATAGGTGAAATTTTCTTTACCGAAAACAGTCTTGATATAAAATACGTTTTCACCCTCTTTAAGGGTCAGATCCTCGTTGGTGAAGGTGTCATTTCCTTCTTCATCGTTTGACATCACGTAGTACGCACCCGTACCCACGGAGAAACGGTGTGCAAGACTGAGGGTATTATCCTCGCTTGCAATATTCATGCTCAACACGTTCCCCTTTCTGGAAAAGCCGAGCATACTCTTGAGTGCGACCTTGGAGGGAATCTCTATATCCTCTTCCCCGCCCTGACTACCAAGCGGCTCCGTGTCTACACCCTCAGTTTCCTGTATTTCTTCTGCTATTTGCTTTTGACAAGCCACAAGCTGTGGAACGATCATACAAGCAAGTAAAACAACCGCGAGAACTCGAATTACTATATTTTTCTTCATAAAATTCTCCTTGGTTTGTCCTGTTCAGCGAAAATATTTTATCGTTATTGAACTCCGCAAGGTCATATCTCTGTAACGGTCTTCCAATCAACGTCTGTATCACCGCAACAGTACATAAGCAGTTTTTGAATAGTCAATTCGTAGGTATAATCGAAAGGATTCTTTGCCTCTCCGCGAACGAAGCTTGCAAAATCCTTCATCATATCGTCGTAACGGCACTTGGTTTCAAAAGGCTTAAGCTCAATAGGCTCGCCGCGGCGATCTCCGTACACAGAAGCCTTGTCCTCAGGGATAAAGTACGCACGAGTAGGAGCTTCCAACGGCTCTATTTCATAAGTACCCTTCGTTCCGCAAACGACAAGCTGACGGCGTCCGAATCCGTTGGTCTCAGCCGCAGTAGCCTCAACCGTGGAAATTCCGTTCTTATATTCGAACACAGCGTGACCAAAGTCGGTAGCAGTCACTCCCTCCTTCATCGTCGATTTGAGGAAGGGATATATCTTTTCGGGAAGTCCCTGAAGATGGTAAACAAAGTCGATCATATGACAGCCAAGGAAGAACTGAATTCCGCCTTTGAATTTTCCAAGCCACTCTCTCTTGTCCTTGAGGTGTCCCGTGTTCATTATTGCAGTCACCTGATAAATATCTCCAAGCTCACCTCTCTTGATACGCTCAAGACAGTCAAGGAACGCATAGTTATAACGGTACATATAAGCCATCTGAACGGTAAGATCCTTTTCCTTTGCCGTACGAAGAAGCTTTTCAAAGGACTCAACGTCCCCGCCCGCGGGCTTGTCAATATGCATATGTACGCCGTGTTCTGCCCAGAACTGTGCCTCGTGAACAAGATCCAGCTCAAAGCCCTCTACAAGCACAGCCTCAACGCCACGCTCAAGCAAGGTCTCTCTATCGCAGAATTCGAGTCCCTTGTAAGCAATTCTGTCCTTGATCTCCGCCTCGCGTTCGGGAGATTCGGCTACGATACCGACTATCTCGAAAAGCTCAGGAAATTTTCTTACACATTCCAACTTCCCCGAGCTGTGATCGTGCAACGTTCCAACGTGTCCAAGTTTAATAGGCTTCATTGTGAAATCCTCTCTTTCTTTGCTGTAAAATTTAACACATTTGCAATATATTCAAACGGCGATGTTTCGCCATTTTAGTTTTATGTTATTTTATTATTCCGCACAATTTTATATGTTTGTTTTTTAAAGCTTCTTACGCAGCTTAGACGGAAGCTCTCCCGTAACCTTTTGGAAGGTCTTTCGGAAATAATATTCAGAGTGGAAATTAAGCTGCTCTGCGATCCGCTGAATAGACATCTCGGGATTTGACAAAAGTTCCACCGCCGCGTGAACTCTCATATTGTTGAGGTACGAAATAGGCGAGATATTAAGATGCTCCCTGAACAAATGATACAATCTGGACTCACTTAGGAAGCAAGCAGATGCGATCTCGTGAACAGAGGTGATGGTCGTGTAATTAGCCTCTATATAAGCAACCGCATTTTGCAACGGCTGAGGAAGATTCTGCGTAGAGGCAGCCTTCATATACGGCAGTATCATAGCCACCATCTGATAAAAAAGCCCAAACGCCTGAAGATGCCCTGCATCTCCTTCCTCGGCACAAGCACACATTTTCCTGATGAGTGCACCGATCTCCTCGTTCGGAGCTCCCTCTATACGCTGAAGCTTCATATTTCTCCACAGGTTAACAGACTTCTTGGGCATAAGAAAATCCAAGCTGTAGAAACGAATAGTCGAATCTCCGTCCCAGTGAGATACGTAGCGACTGCCCTCGGGAATAAACACTATATCTCCCTCATTAGCAGTCACATTTTCCGTCATAGTCGAAAACACAACACTTCCGTGGGTGATATACCCAAAAGTATTATGAAGCTTTCGGCTTTTCATTTCAAAACGATGACTGTTATCAAGACTTATATGTATAACGGAAAGTGTAGATATACACAGCTGTTCCTTGAACTTATACCTTGTATTCATACAACCTCCTTGTTACTCAACTTCTTTATATATTTTAACAGATTTAGCTCAATATGTCAAGATTTTATTTGATGTTCAGTATATTTTAGCACATTTCCTTCCATATGTCAATACAAAACTCCTCGCGACAGAATAATTTCCTATTTCAGCACAACAGTGTATGCTTTTCAAACGTCTGTTCTTAAAATCAGCTGACGTCATTTTCAATTCCTACATTTTAATATATGGCAGATCTCCCCGACGCCCCTTGGGGATTTTTCTCAAAAAACAATGCTTTCATATACGCATCGTACCGATTCGTCTACCGCTTCGGCAAAGACAACCAAGGATTACAGCCTAAAAGTTCATTACTTTCTAAAGCGGCAATTCCACTCTACCCAAAGTAGAAAAAAGCAGAATAGTTGCTCAACGTAGCAGTATTGAAGCTTTTCTAAAATGCAATAAAAAGGTATAATATATGTAGTTGAATTAAGGCACTGTTATGTGCATTTTCACCAAAAAAACATTCTTTTAAAGGAGAAAGAAAGCAATGAAAAATTCAATGAAAAAGATTATTGCGTTGATGCTGACACTTATTATGGTGCTCTCCATCGGTACAGTAGCAACATTCGCAGAGGAAGCTCCCGCTGAGACTCCTACGATAGCAAACCCTCAGGACCCCAAGATCGAGCCTGATACCGAGGGCTTCGTTCCCGTTAGAACGGAAGTTATCGACGGTAAAGAACTCCAGGTTTGGGAAATCTGGGACGCTGCAGACCTTCTCGAGTTTCTCAATGAAAGCCGTAGAAACACTACCGACGCTTCAAAAAGTGATAACGGTCTCATCAACAACAAAAAGAATTACCAAAACTCTATCGTAAGACTCATGGCTGACATCGACCTCAACCCCTCTTGGGATGCAACAACCAAGACCACTCCCCAGAACTACCTCTCCAAGTCGCTCTTCTATATGAAGTGTACATTCGACGGACAGGGTCACACCATCAGAGGTCTCTGCGTTATCGTAGAGGGCAGTGACAACGCTAATATGGTCATTCTCTCCGAGGGCGGCACTACCTTCACAAATCTTAAGATTGAAAACTCTTACTTCAGCACAAGACCTACAGTAAAAGACGGTAAAGTTTCAGGCGGTAACGCTGCAGGTATAGTTGCAGGTGCAAGATACGGTGTTTGGTTCAAGACCGTTTACGTAGACGCTGTAGTTGAAGCTAAGAACGGTAAAGCAGGCGGATTCGTCGCTAACTTCTCCGCTAACGGTGCAACTCTTACTCCCCTTGTTAACATAATCGACGGTGTCTTCGCAGGTGAAGTTTCCGGTACTACCGCTGCAGGCGGCTTCGTTGGTTCAAACGACATAACCACAGCCAATATTCCTAAAGGAACTTGTCCCATCACCCTGACAGACTGTGCTAACTACGGTAAGATAGTTTCCACAACTCCCGATACCGCAGGCGGACTTGTAGGTACTCTTGCTAACCAGGGTAAGTTCATTCGCTGCTACAATGCAGGTGATGTTGGAACTGCATTCTTCAACATAATCAAGAGCACCAAAGACAACTCCGGTGCCGCAGCAATAACCGCAGAGGTTATCGATTGCTACTATGCAACCGCTCCCGGCGTAGTTCCTACTACCGCTACTGCTGACAACGTAACTACCCTTACATACAAGTATGCTGATGCTGATGCAACCGAAGCTAAGACCGCAACCGTTGCAGAGCTTGTTGCTCTCGATGCATTCAAGAAGACCGCTGAGTTTGCAGGTTGGACTGTAGCTAAAGACATGGCAATGTCCGCTGCTGCCGGATGCTTGATAACTTCTCACAACTTCGTTGCAGGAACTCCTGTTCCCGCTGACAAATGTATTGCTGACGGTTATACCACCAACACCTGTGATAAGTGCTATGCAACAACCATAACTGACATCGTTGCAAAGGCTGATCATACATATGTTGAGAGCAAGGTTGAGCCTACTTGTACCGAAAAGGGTTATACCCAGAAGGTTTGTTCCATATGTAATGATACACAGATCGTTGCAGATTCCGAGGTTGATGCTAAGGGACACACCGAGGGTGAATGGGTTGTTGACAAAGAGCCCACTACCGAGTACTCCGGTATGAAGCATCAGGAATGCTCCGTATGTAAGGCTTCCTTGGCTACCGAGATCCTTCCCAAGCTCACTTCCACTGAGGAAGAAACCGACGCTCCCGAAACCAATGCTCCCGAGACCACTGCTCCCGAAACCACCGAGGCTCCTGCTGAGGGCGGATGCGGAAGCTCCATCGCAATCGGCGGTATGGTTCTCATGTCCACTGTTCTCTCCCTTGGCGTAGCAACCGTTTCCAAGAAGAGAAAGTAATTCAATTTGAATAAATATCCGCATAGCGGATAAATCAAAGGGCTGAGTCATAAGACTCAGCCCTGTTTTTTAATTAGTTATTCGATATAGGGACGCGGTTTTCGCTACCTTTTTGAAAAAAGGTAGCACCAAAAACCTTACTTGCTAAAATGGCTTGGTTTTTAGGTATTCCCCGCCGAGATTCCACTCGGCTTCGCCTCGTGCTTTTCCGTCGTGTCATCCTGAGCGGAGCGTAGCGAAGTCGAACTGCAAAGCAGCGTCAAACGAAGTGCAGACGGGATCTGGGACGGAAAAGTTCGACAAGCTCAGAATGACACCTGTCGGTGTCCGGGGGCTATCATTTGAAGAAACGCTCCCGCAACGAACAAACAAACGGTAACAATCTATGTTTGCACATAAAAGAGGCTCCCTCCGAGAGGGAGCTGTTGAGCGAATGCGAAACTGAGGGAGAGTACGTAACAATAAAATCACATCCCCCCACATTGTCCCGCACTCTCCTTCCGTCACTCGCGTCGCTCGTGCCACCTTCCTCTCGGAGGAAGGCTATAGAAAAAATCACACAAAAACGGCTACCGAAATTCGGTAGCCGTTAAATGCTATTTAATTATATCAGCCCTGTCCGCCAATCGTACCGCTGTTGTTGTCAAGATCTCCATCACAATATCTGTAAGCTGCTGAACCCATATAGTAGGTCTTTCCATTGTATTCAACCTGCCATACATTGCCCGATGCATTTACAGCAATCTTCTTGAGAGGCTTATCTGCAGTAACATCTGCCTTGTATATAGTCATATCACTTGCATTCTCAACCAAGCACGGATTCACACGAAGTGCAACACCGTATCCCTTACCTGCAGTATCCCAATTTGCGGGAGCGGTTTCGATCTCAAGGTTCTGAGGAGTCGTAAGTTTTTTCGTCGTAAAGTCTGCATCATTTGCATTCTCGGTAACGTATTCTGCACTTATGTATGCCTCTGCGTTGTTATAGGTTATCTTGTACCACTTGCTGTTTACAGCAGTGAATGCGAAGGAATCACCGATTTTAGTTTGGTTGGTTATAATACTACTGTTATTGGAGTTAGCCTGAGATCTTATTCTTACCTGATCACCCATAACGTAAACCGTTCCTGCTCTCTCAGTCCAACCCGCTACGCCGGTCTGACTCGTGTCAGATGTACCAGCAGGATCAGTACCTGTGGGTTTATTCGGAGAAACATACTGACCGTCATCCACCTCGTCACCGGAAGGTACTGCTGCGGGAGTATTTTTCTTACAAGCGACCAATGCCACAGAAAGAATAGTGATGAGTGCGAGGAATAATGCGAGTGTTTTTTTCATTTTGTTTCTCCTTTTTATTATAAATTTCTTATGTCAAATTCCATTCACAACGGAATTTATCTTTCCTAAACATATAGTATATTTATTATATCATACTAATATAACTTATGTCAAGCAAAAAAATAAAGTTTTTTTAAAATATTTGCACAAAAAATCATTTGTAATCGGCAACCGTCAACTTTATTATGAGCGACATATTGTCCTGCCCTTTTTCGCCACCAATTGCCGCCTTATTTCGTCGTATTTCGCCGCATTTTGTGCATCTGTGAATGATGATAAATCCCTTCTTGGGGTCAGGCTCGGTACGTATAGGTTCAAGCTCTCCGCGACAAGGATTTGCTCTGTCCCCAGGATTTATATCCACGTGGAGCGACCACAGACAATGGGGGCAGTGGTTTCGCGAGGTGTATCCCAGCGGCGGCACTTCCCTTCCACAGTGAACGCATACGAACGAGTCATCGTTCTTGGTAAATCTTTTTTGTTCCATACTTTCTCCTTATGACGTTGCAAGTTCTCCGAGAAATGCCTCAAACGCCACGCCATCTCTGTCTGCCGTAGAAAATTTCGACGAATACTCCATTACCCTTCGCGTAAAGTCTGCCGCAAGTACAATGGAGCTTTCAAAATCCTTATTCTTCATAATCGCACCCAAAAGGACGCAAGCGAACAGGTCGCCCGTTCCCGGGTAATTCTTTTTAACCCTGTCAAAGCAATACGAGTACGTCTTCTTAGTTACGTTATCTCTGCCGAACACACACAGCTTGTCCTCGCCAAAGTGAAGTCCCGTTATTACCGTCTTTTCAACACCCGTGTCCTCAAGCTTCAAGCAAAGCTCTTCGGCAAAGCTCTCAAGCTCCGCTCTCGTCATTCCCACGGTGTCCGTATAAGGTGTTTCCGTAAGAAAACACGCCTCCGTCAGATTTGGAGTTATCACGTCCGCACCGTGGCAAAGATTTATCATTCCTCTCATAAGCTCCTCGGTGTAGGTGGAGTACAGCTCCCCTCCGTCCCCCATAACGGGATCAACGAAAACAAGGGTATCCTCATCGCCAAAGCGTTCTATGAATCTTTTTACAAGCTCTATCTGCTTGTGGTTACCGAGAAATCCGCTGTATATCGCATCAAATTTCAAGTCAAGTCTGTCAAAGTGAGCGTGTATGTCCTCCATATTGTCCGTCAGGTCAAGGAAGGACATATCGGTAAATCCTCCCGTGTGCGAGGACAACAGACAAGTTGGCACAGGAACCACCTGATACCCCATAGCCGACAGCGTAGGCATTATCACCGTAAGCGCGCATCTGCCGAAGCTTGAGAGATCGTGTATTGCGGCAATTCGTTTAAGAGGTGAGCGACCGTCCGCACAAGCGGGATTTAAAATATCATTTGGTTTCATAAAAGCTCATTCCTCCAATGCCTTTATGTCACGTCTTTCAAGCTTTACCACTATGTTCTCCGTCTTGAAATCGTACAGGCAAAGCGTTCCGTAGGCAGGCTTGTCGTAATCCACGTCGCCAACATAATAAAAGTCAGCGTACACGGCAAGTAAAAGTCCCTCGTCCAAAAGCTGTGCGAGGTCTACGTTCGCATCATCAAGCTGAAATACCATCTTGCGATAGTTATATATGTTTTTAGTATCCGACAGCGTAGTTTTTCCGTGACAGCGAATAAACTCAACTCCCGCCTCATCGTTACCCAGATTATCGTCCTCGTTTTCGGGTGTCAGGTCAACCGCCAACACAAGAGTCACGTCGTATACGTTTTCATCTCTTGAGGGAATCTCGTCAAGACCGTAGTCCTTCGCAGTATATTTCAGCGTACTGTTGTTATAACGCACCGTGGTCTGTATCTGATTTGCGTCGGGGATTATTCTGTAATCGGTTATGGAAAAGTATCCGTAGTTATCGCTTCCGCTGGTTATAGACCTTTGATCCTGCTTGAACATATACAGATCCTCGCCTACGCTATCGTATGCGGCACTCAGGCGGTCGTTTACGTCTATGGTCTTCATGGATTTCGGGTCACTCGAAGAAAATACTCTCCACAAAAGGAAAACTATTACTCCCGTAATGATCAAAGAAAATATAGCAACTATTAACTTCTTTATAAGTTTAAAAACTATTGACATTTTGGCTCCTATTTATTATAATAATAGTATCATTTTATTATAGCACTATTTTGTGTTTTTTTCAAGTACAAATTACTGCATTTCTTAACAAGGAGTGAAAATGACGTGAAATTATATGAATATACCCCTCAAAAAAACGTAAAAAAGCTTGGCTTGGTTACGGGCCTTTTGCTGTTAGGTGCAGGGATACTTATGATTATTGAGAGATTGATGCCCAACCTCGGCACTCCGTGGATGTTCCAGCTTCTTGCTGTGGGTATGCTGATGCTCTCCATTTTTATAACCTCGCGTTATATTATGAAAAGCTACGTCTACTCAATAATAGACGAGGACGGCTCGGTGGATCTTACGGTGACCGAGATACAGGGACGGCACGTAATAACCGTTTGCCGCATTTCCCTCTCGGGGCTTGAATCGGTAGTCGTAGCCTACAAGGGCGACCCTGCCTCGGATAATCCCGTCAAGAACAAGATACGCGAGGATAAGCGAAAGAGCTTCAATTATTGCTCCGACTTTTTTGACGAAAAGTACATCTGCATTTTCTCTGACGAGGGTGGAACGTCGATAGCCGTAAAGCTCTCTTGGGACGAAAAGCTGGAGAAGATGATAGAAGAGCATCTCGACCCAGATGTGACAGAAGAATAACATAAGAAAAAAGGTGCTGAGTTGAAATATCAACTCAGCACCCTTTTTATTTGGATTTTCTCACGGCTTTTATTATAGCTCCTATTTTAGGAGGTGTTCCGTACAGCACCACTCCTATACGGTATATCTTCGCGGAAATATATCCTATACCAACCACAGACGCAACCAAAGTCACTATCGAAAGCAATATCTCCCACAAGGGAACGTTACTCATAGCAATTCGGGTAAACATCGCCATCGGCGAGGTGAAAGGAATGTACGAGCAGACCTTCATCAACACCGTATCTACCTCCCCGCTGGTCATAGCGGTCATAACCACTATAAACGCGATTATAAACACATAGGTTATCGGCGTCACGGCTGTGTTGATGTCCTCAAGCTTTGATACGGTAGATGCGATAGCTCCGTAAAGAAAAGCATATATGAGAAATCCGAGAACGAAGAATATCATCATATAAACGAACAGCTCTGCGGGCATATCGAATATTGAGGAGATCATAGGATTGTCGCCCCAATAGCTCTCATTTATCTTGTAAAACAGTATGGCAGAGCCAAATATCGCGAAAAGCTGTAAAAATCCCGCAAGGCAGGCGGAAATGACCTTTCCGAACATCATAGGAACAGGCTTTACACTTGTGATAAGCACCTCCATTGCTCGGGAGCTTTTCTCCGTTGCAACTCCCATCGCCACCATCTGACCGTAAAGTATTATCACGATATAAAGTGCAAATACCATTATATAGGTGTACAGAAAATTCTTGGTCTGATCGTTACCAAGGCTTACCGCCTCACCC
>JAZOUQ010000065.1:0-1164 GCA_045658185.1 Eubacteriales bacterium | reverse complement strand
GAGGATATTATCCTCCCCTACGGGTTTGATTTTCTTTGTTGTAGGGGCGTTTATTAAACGCCCGCATTTTGCGGAATTGTTTTTACGCAATTCTAACCTTGTGGAATCTCGGCGGGTAAGACCTTAAAGCCAAGTCCTTTTCGTCAGTAAAGTTTTTGCGGAGCTTTTTTCAAAAAGCGACCCGCGTCCCCCTTAACGCAAATCTAACTTTTTTCTGACACAATATGGCATACTGTGACACTGTTTGGCACAAAAAAGTGGAGTATAATATAGTAACAAAAGACAAAGGAGAATAAAATGTCAGATAAAAAGAGTTTTATATTATACGGCAGTTATTACGAGCAGGTAATGATGCTTTCGGTAGAGGAAAGAGGTCAGTTGCTCACGGCGATATACGAGTATCAGATAAGCGGTGAGGTGAGCGTTGAAATGAGTCCGATAGCGGCTATGGCGTTTGCATTTGTGCGTTCGGATATGGACAGAGATAACGCAAAATACGAGGAAAGATGTGCCAAGAACAGAGCCAACGGAAAGAAGGGCGGCAGACCGAGAAAGACGGAAAAGACGGCGGAAGAAGAGCAAGAGCCTGTCAGGGAAGAGGAGCTGATACAGGAGGGCATACCCTCGGAATACATAGCCGAAAGACAGCAGAGGGCAGAAGTGTACGCAAAAAAGAGGGGTGTGAGCGTTACGCAGATGCTCCGTTCCTGGTGGAAAAGCGACGCGAAAGGCGTGCCGCCAAAGCCAAAAGCCGCCGCATCTACCGACGAGGTAGACGATTGGTTCAAAGCAAAGCTCCAAAAACAGTTTGGCGGCAAATTGAAAGTTGAAAATTGAAAGTTGTGAGGGTGTTGTCCTTGTTCGCATTTTCTTTGTAAGCCTTCCCTTGTCAGGGAAGGTGGCACGGCGAAGCCGTGACGGATGAGTAGTTTTTAACTCAAACTAACTTTCCTTTAATTCCTCAAATTCAACTTCGATGTGATTTAATATAATTTGACGCACAGCGGCAAAATTTTTGCGTACGTTTTCTTTATATGCGAGTGGACTACTCATCCACCGCTACCGCGGTCCCCCTTCCCTCACAAGGGAAGGCACGATGTGGTATGTGCGAACATAGGTTGTCGCCGTATGTTTGTGCGTTGCGGGCGAACACACATCACCCCT
>JAZOUQ010000064.1:0-3997 GCA_045658185.1 Eubacteriales bacterium | reverse complement strand
AGCGTTGAATACGCAGACACCGAAGTTAACGAAAAGATAAAGAAATTGGTCAAGTGGGAATACAAGACCGATTCGGAGTAATAACGATGGAAATAAAAGAAATTATGAGCAAGGTGGATCACACCCTGCTGACACAGACCGCTACGGAGGACGAGATAAGAGTAATATGCGACGACGCTGTAAAATACGGCACAGCATCGGTGTGTATCCCCCCTTCCTACGTAAGATTTGCAAAGGAATATCTGGGTGACAGAGTGCCTGTGTGTACGGTCATAGGCTTTCCCAACGGATATAACACAACCGCCCTTAAATGCGAGGAAACCCGAATAGCCATCGAGGACGGAGCTGACGAGATAGACATGGTGATAAATATCGGTCAGGTCAAGAACGGGAAATACTCTGCCGTGCTTGATGAGATAAAGCGGATAAAGGCTGTGTGCGGTGAGCGTATATTAAAGGTAATAATCGAAACCTGTCTTTTGAGCGAGGACGAGAAGATAAGAATGTGCGAGATAGTTACCGAGTCGGGAGCTGACTTTATCAAAACGTCTACGGGCTTTGCAGGTGGCGGAGCTACCTTTGAGGATATAGAGCTGTTCTCAAAGCACGTTGGAGAAAACGTCCGCATCAAAGCGGCAGGCGGTATCAAGAGCTTTGAGGACGCGGAGAAATTTATTTCGTTGGGTGCGTCAAGGCTTGGCACCAGCCGACTTGTTTCCATTTTGAAAAATACCGATACCAAATCTAATTATTGATACAATTGGCAGAGCTATCACACAGCTCTGCCAATTTTGTGCTTCAAATACCTCTCCCAAACGACCGAATAGAGAAAAACACTTGATTTGCGGAAATTTTTATGTATAATATAAGTATGGAGGTGAGAGATATGAAGAATATAATCGAGATAAATGAGCTTCGCAAGAGCTTTGGCGACGTAAAGGCGGTGGACGGCATCAGCTTTTGCGTTAAGGAGGGAGAGCTTTTTGCCTTTCTCGGTGTGAACGGTGCGGGAAAATCCACCACCATATCTATAATCTGCAATATGCTCAAAAAGGATAGCGGAAGTATAACTATTGACGGTATGGATATGTCGGTGGAGGGAGATAAGATAAAAAACAATATTGGCGTTGTGTTCCAGACCTCGGTGCTTGACAAGGCGTTGACGGTCAAGGATAACCTCAGACACCGTGCCGCTCTTTACGGCATATCGGGCAAAGCATTTGAGGAAAAGCTTGAAAGCATTTCCGAAATGCTTGATTTCAAGGATATACTCGGACGAACGGTAGGAAAGCTTTCGGGCGGACAAAGACGTCGCATAGATATAGCGAGAGCCATCATACACGACCCCAAAATACTCATTCTTGACGAGCCAACCACGGGACTTGACCCACAGACCAGAGCAAAGCTGTGGAGTGTAATAGAAAAGCTCCGTGAGGACGGAAATATGACGGTGTTTCTTACCACCCACTATATGGAGGAGGCGGCTGACGCCGACTACGTGGTGATTCTTGACGCGGGAAAGATTGTAGCCGAGGGAACACCCCATCAGCTTAAAAATGCCTTTACGGGCGACTATATAACCATCTACGGAATATCCGAGGAAGATATAAAAGGCTTGGAAAAGCCGTACGTTAAGCTGAAGAATGCGGTACGACTGACCGTTACCGACACGGCGGAGGCGACCGAGCTTATCGTAAAATATCCGCAACTTTTCGTGGATTACGAGATAACCAAGGCAAAAATGGACGACGTGTTTCTTGCCGCAACGGGAAAGAAGCTTTCGGTTGACGGAGAGGAAGAGGGGGTGAGCAAATGAATACTTTCAATGCAATGCTGAGAAGAAATATCAAGCTTTTCTTTAAGGACAAGGGAATGTTTTTCACCTCGCTTATCACGCCACTCATATTGCTGGTGCTTTATTCCACCTTTTTGAGTAAGGTGTATAAGGATTCATTCCTGATGGCTATTCCCGATAGCTTTGAAATATCGGAAAGAATTATAAACGGTGCTGTTGGCGGTCAGCTGTTTGCATCGCTTCTTGCGGTGTGTTGCGTAACAGTTGCCTTTTGCTCCAATATGCTTATGGTACAGGATAAGGTGACGGGAGCGAATAAGGATATTGGAATGACACCTCTCAAAAGCTCAACACTGGCTATGAGCTACTATGTGTCCACCTTTGTTTCCACTCTTATAATTTGTGTTGTGGCTACGGCGGCTTGCTTTGTTTATCTTGGCGTTATAGGCTGGTATTTGAGCATTGTTGACGTGTTGGCAATATTGCTTGACGTGATACTGCTCACACTTTTCGGAACGGCATTGTCGTCAATTATTAACTTCTTTCTGAGCACTCAAGGACAAATATCGGCAGTTGGAACAATAGTCAGCTCAGGCTACGGTTTTATATGCGGGGCGTATATGCCCATATCACAGTTCAGCGAGGGACTGCAAAAGGTCATATCCTTTCTGCCGGGAACGTACGGCACGTCGCTTTTGCGAAATCACACTATGAGAGGTGCTTTGAGTGCTATGACAGACGAGGGAGTTCCTTCGGAGGTTATTGAAGGACTGAAGGACGCGGTGGACTGCAATCTTTATTTCTTGGACACAAAAGTTCCCGTGGGGGCAATGTATGCCGTTCTTGCGGTCAGTGCTTTTGCGTTGGTGGGAATATACGTCCTGATAAATTCCACACTTGGAAAAAGGATAGAAAAACGGTAATAATATGAAGATTGAAACTATAATTGACAGTCAGTGTGAAGAGAAAATCGTTATATACGCCCGTGAGAGGACACAGTTGGTGGAGGACATAGAACGGCTTGTCAGCGAAAAAACGGAGTATATTCTCGGATATGCGGACGGAGGCGTGTATAAGCTCAAGCGAGAAGACGTATATTGCTTCTGCGTAGAGGACGGCAAGATTTTTGCCGTTACACGCGACGGACGGCGGAGAGTCAAGGAACGGTTGTACGAGCTTGAGGCGGAGTGGGGAAGTGATTTTCTCAAAATAAATCAGTCCTGCCTTGTTAATTTTGGCAAAATAGAGCGATTTGAGTCGTCTATCGGAGGCTCTCTTTCCGTGGTGCTGAGCAACGGATACAGAGATTATATCTCACGTCGGCAGATAAAAGCGGTGAAGGAAAGGATAGGTTTCTGACAGTGAAAAAATATTTAATTAGCTTTATACACCGAGGTGCATTGTTCGGCGGCTTCGGACCTGTAATAATGGGTATCGTTTTCTTTATTATATCGAAGGCGGTAGAAGGCGTGGTTTTCAGCGGTCAGCAGATATTGATAGCTATTATTTCAACCTACCTTCTTGCATTCATACACGCAGGGGCAAGTATATTCAATCAGATAGAGCATTGGTCGGTAGCGAAAGGTACGCTGTTCCATATGCTGACTCTTTACGTTGCTTATACCGCCTGTTACCTGATAAATTCTTGGATAGCCTTTGATGTCAGAGTGTTATTATTCTTTACGCTTATATTTATCGTCATATACGCCATCGTCTGGGCGACGGTAGTCATATCCATAAAGGCAACGGAGAAAAAGCTGAATAGAAAACTGAATAAATAAAAGAAGGTGCTGAGTCAAACTAATGACTCAGCACCTTTATGCTATGAATTTTGATTTTATAAAATGACACCGCAAACTATGCCTTACAGTTAAGCCATTTTTGTCAGTAAAGTTTTTGGTGCTACCTTTTTTCAAAAAGGTAGCGAAACCCTGTCGCAAACTAACATTTTGTCAACAGCTTTTCATCAATCGAATGTAAAATTCAACTGCCTTATTAAGTGTTTCAACGCGAATGCTTTCATTGTTGCCGTGAATGGTGGCACGTTCCTCGCTGGTAAGGTCCATAGCGGAGAAACGGTATACCTTGTCCGAGATCCTTCCGTAATGACGGGAGTCGGAGCATTGTACCATAAGATAGGGAGAAACGATACAGCCACGCCAGGTGGAGGCAACCGCACTTGCAACCCGCTTCCAGCCCTCG
>JAZOUQ010000063.1:0-13570 GCA_045658185.1 Eubacteriales bacterium | reverse complement strand
TTGGCGAGGCTCACTGAAGCTAAGGGTAATTACCAATTAATCAAATAGCTGTTCGTCTGGCGGAGCTGAATCTTAAATTGATTTAGCTCCGCTTTTCAAGTAAAAAGGACTGAGTCATTTTGACTCAGTCCTTTATGCTATAAAATTTGATTTGTCTATGCTTTTAAGTTAATCCATTTTTGTTAGTAAAGTTTTTGGTGCAACCTTTTTTTCAAAAAGGTTGCGAAATCTGACTTAAATCTAACTTTACACCTCTGCAAGTTCGCGGCTGTTGGCAAGCATCAGCTTTATTCGGTTTTCCTGATTGACAGCGGTTGCTCCTGCGTCGTAGTCAATGGCGACTATGTTAATGTCGGGGTTGAGAGCCTTTATGGGCTTCATCATACCCTTACCGCAGATGTGGTTGGGCAGACAGCCGAAGGGCTGTGTGCATACGATATTCTTTATGCCCTTATCCGCAAGCTCCAGCATTTCCGCCGTAAGCAGCCAACCTTCGCCCATCTTCGTGCCGATACCGATATAACCCTTGACAAGGGAAATGGTATGTGTGAACGGTGTGGGCGGGTCGAAATCCGAGTTGTACTTTATTACGTCGATAATGTCCTTTTGCTTGGAGAGAAGGAATTTAAACACAAGCTTGAATATACGGTAGGTCTTTTTGTTTCTGCCGTAAAGCTCTCTGTCCATAAGGCTGTTGTATATACAGTACAGACAGAAATCCACAAGTCCCGGAACGGTGACCTCCGCTCCCTCGCTTACGAGAAAGTCCTCTAAGCTATTGTTGGCAAGGGGAGAGTATTTGACGAATATCTCACCTACAATGCCCACACGCACCTTTTTGGTGTCCTCACGGGGGATATTTTTAAAGTCCTCTACGATACGCTTGTAATTCTGCTTGACCTTTTTGTAGGACACACGCCCCGACGTCATTTCATTTGCCAAGCGATCCGTCCAAGCCTCGGCAAGTCGCTGTGCTTCCCCCTTCTTTAATTCGTAGGGAGTACACTGATTTCGCAGAAGCATAAGAAGGTCGGCATAAAATGCGGCGTACATCATACGGTAGAGCATTCCCACGGACAGTTTAAATCCGGGGTGGCTTTCAAGTCCCGAAAAGCTGAAGGAGATTACGGGAACGTGTGCAAATCCTGCCTTTGCCAGTGCCTTGCGTATGAGATTTATGTAGTTTGATGCACGGCAGCCTCCACCCGTCTGGAACATTATCAGAGCTACCTTGTTAGTGTCATATTTTCCGCTTTGAAGTGCGTCGATAAACTGACCTATGACAAGGATGGCAGGGTAGCAGGTGTCATTGTGGCAGTACCGAAGCCCCGTTTCCTTTATCTGTTGACCTTGGGTAAGCAAAAGCTCGGTCTTAAAGCCGTAGTTATTCAAAACCTTGCCGATAAGGGTGAAGTGCATAGGGAGCATATTGGGAATAAGGATGGTATAATCCTTTTTCATTTCTTCGGTAAAAGCTATATATTTCCTTTCTTCCATTACGCCTCCTGTTCAAGTGCCCCGATAAGACTGCGAAGTCTTATCTTTACAGCACCAAGGTTGGTTATCTCGTCTATTTTTATCTGTGTGTAGAATTTGCCCTTATCTTCAAGAATTGAACGTACTTCGTCGGTGGTGATAGCATCAACTCCGCAACCGAAGGATACGAGCTGCACAAGCTCTGCGTCCTTGCTTTCGCACACGAATCTCGCAGCTCTGTAAAGCCTTGCGTGATACGTCCACTGGTTAAGTACGTTTACGGGCTGGTGGTCGGCAAGGTGGCAGATGCTGTCCTCGCTGACAACTACAAAGCCAAGCGAGTTTGCCAGCTTGTCAATTCCGTGACCTATCTCCGCGTCAATATGGTAAGGTCTGCCTGCGAGCACCATTATACGTTTGCCCTTTTCTCTTGCCCAGGCAACGGCTCTTTCGCCCTCACGGCGTACTGCCTCCATAAAGCTATCGTACGCTTCGAAGCCCTTCTTTATAGCCCTCTTTATCTCGCTTATCTTAATTCCCTTGAAGCAGGGAGCGAGGTAGGAGAACAGTCCCTTGGCAAATTCGCGACGGTTGTTTATATTGAGATAGGGGAAAAGGAACTTCGTTTTTTCTAACGATTCCATATTTCCGTTGAGCAGCTCCGAATAATAAGCAACAACGGGACAGTTGTAGTGATTGTCAGAGTGCTTTTCGTCAATATTATAGGTAAGACAGGGGTAGAATATAGCGTCCACACCCTCGTCCACAAGCTCTTCGATATGACCGTGCATTATCTTTGCGGGATAACACGCTGTGTCCGACGGAATAGAGAACTGCCCCTTCTCATAGGTTCTCTTGGTAGACATCGACGATACCTTTACGTTAAATCCAAGGGAAGAGAACAGACCGTGCCACAAGGGAAGAAGCTCATACATTCCAAGAGAGAGGGGAAGTCCTATACTTCCTTTGCTGTTGGAAACTTCTTTTGATTCAAGTGACGTCAAATAGTTTCTCTTGAATTCGTGAAGATTGGGAGTATCTTCGGTTTTAGCGGAAAGTCCAAGACCTTTTTCGCATTGGTTACCCGAGATAAACCGTTTGCCGTCACCGAATGTGTTGACGGTAAGATGGCAGTTGTTGGTACAGCCCTTGCAGACTGTGGATTTTGCCGTATGCCTAAAGCTGTCAAGAGCCTCTCGGCTGATGATGGTGGAGGCGGTGAGCTTCATAGAACGAAGTGCCGCTCCGTAAGCTCCCATAAGTCCTGCGATCGAAGGTCTTATAACCTCTTTGCCAAGCTCCATCTCAAAGGCACGAAGCACAGCGTCATTGTAGAACGTACCGCCCTGAACGACGATATGCTCACCCAGCTCGTCGGGAGAGGTAGCTCGTATTACTTTGTAAATTGCATTCTTGACTACACTTATGGAAAGACCCGCAGAAATGTCCTCAACGGTTGCACCGTCGCGTTGTGACTGCTTTACGGAGGAATTCATAAACACGGTACAGCGGCTTCCAAGATTGACGGGAGCAGGACTGAAAAGTCCCTTATTTGCAAAATCTTCAATGGTATGTCCCATTGATCTTGCGAAGGTTTCGATAAACGAGCCGCAACCTGAGGAGCAAGCTTCGTTGAGCATTATGCTGTCAATAGCACCGTTCTTGATGCGGAAGCATTTTATGTCCTGACCGCCGATGTCGAGTATGAAATCCACGTCGGGCTGAAAATGCTTTGCCGCCGAATAGTGGGCGATGGTTTCAACCAGACCCATATCTACGCCAAAGGCGTTCTTTATCAGTTCCTCGCCGTAACCCGTAACTGCACTTCCCGTAATTTTGATACGGTCACCGCACAGCTCGTAGATGTGCAAAAGCTGTTCCTTTACTATTTCCACGGGGTTGCCTCGGTTGGAACTGTAAAAGGAATATAGTATCTCTTTGTTCTCGGACAGCAGAACCATTTTTGTGGTAGTGCTTCCGCAGTCTATACCAAGATACGCGTTTCCACCGTAAGAGGAAATATCTATCTGTCCAACGTCTGCCTTGGCGTGTCTTGCACGGAAGGCGGCGTAGTCCTCGCGACCTGTAAAGAGGGGAGGAAGTCTGTTGGAAACGGTGGTTGTGGATATACTGGAGAATATCTTTTGTGCCAAAGTATCTATGTCGGTGAAAACTCCCGCCTTAACGGCAAAAAGAGATGCACCGAGTGCTACTGCATATCTTGCATACTCGGGGAAAATTGCCTCGTCTTCCGTAAGTCCAAGGGTTTCCTTGAAGCGTTCTCTCAAACCGCGACAGTAGTACAACGGACCTCCGAGAAACAGCACCTTGCCTTTTATCTTGCGGCCTTGTGCCAGTCCTGCTATGGTTTGGTTGACGACCGCCTGATATATACTTGCCGCCACGTCCTCCTTGTTAGCACCTTGATTGAGCAAGGGCTGAATGTCCGTCTTGGCAAAAACACCGCATCTTGAAGCGATTGGGTATATACGCTTATGATTCAGACTTATCTCGTCCATTTCGTCAGCACTCATATTGAGAAGAGTTGCCATCTGGTCAATGAACGCTCCCGTGCCTCCGGCACAAGTGCCGTTCATTCGCTCGTCCGTACCGCCCTCAAAGAAGATTATCTTTGCGTCCTCGCCACCAAGCTCTATGACGGCCGAGGTATCGGGTTCAAGCTTCTTTACCACCTCGCCCGTGGCGAACACCTCCTGCACGAAGGGAACTCCGCAAGCCTCTGCGAGTCCAAGTCCCGCAGAGCCTGAGAGGGCAACGCAAAACTGTTTTCCCGCCAAAAGGTGACGCATTTCCTCAAGCATAGCAAGAGTTTTTTGACGCACCTGAGCCATATGGCGTTCGTATTTTTCATAGATAACCGTTTCGCCTTCACGCAGAACGGTCTTTACTGTGGTAGAGCCAATGTCTATTCCCAGCGAGTAGATTTTTTCTTGCATAAAACTAAAATTCCTTGTCTTGGATTTGGATCATTCTAATTCAAACGCACCCGTGTAGAGCTGATAGTATTTACCCTTTCGAGCGATAAGCTCCTCGTGGCTGCCACGCTCGATAATGTGTCCTTGCTCAAGCACCATGATAACGTCCGAATTGCGAACGGTTGAAAGACGGTGTGCAATAACGAATACCGTTCTGCCTCTCATAAGAGCATCCATACCCTGCTGTACAAGTGCTTCGGTACGGGTGTCTATACTTGAGGTAGCCTCGTCGAGAATCATTACAGGCGGGTCTGCCACAGCCGCACGGGCAATTGACAGAAGCTGACGCTGACCTTGTGAGAGGTTTGCACCATTGGCTGTGAGCATAGTGTCGTACCCCTCGGGAAGTCTTGTAATAAAGCTATCAGCACCCGAAAGCTTTGCCGCCGCAATACATTCCTCGTCTGTGGCGTCAAGCTTACCGTAACGGATATTTTCCATTACCGTTCCCGTAAAGAGGTTGGTATCCTGAAGAACTACTCCGAGTGAACGGCGAAGATCTGCCTTCTTTATCTTGTTGATATTGATGCCGTCATAACGTATTTTGCCGTCGTCAATATCGTAAAATCTGTTGATGAGATTGGTTATAGTCGTCTTACCCGCACCCGTAGCTCCTACGAACGCAACCTTCTGACCGGGTTTTGCATAAAGCGTTATATCGTTGAGTACGGTCTTTTCAGGTACGTAGCCGAAGTCCATATTTTCAATGGTAACGTCACCCATCAGCTTGGTATAGGTTACCGTTCCGTCACCGTGGCGGTGCTTCCAAGCCCAGCTTCCCGTTCTTTCCTCACACTCAACTATCTCACCGTCCTGCTCACGGCAGTTCACAAGCATAACGTAGCCGTCATCCGTTTCAGCCTCCTGGTCGAGAAGCTCAAACACTCTCTTTGAGCCTGCAAGAGCCATTACTACGGAGTTTATCTGTTGGGAAACCTGAGTTACGTTATTGGTAAATTGCTTTGTCATATTGAGGAAGGGAACAACAACTGCAATTCCCATCGCCTGACCGGAAATCGAAACGTTTTTAACAGAACCGCTTATTATAAGCAGACCGCCGATAAAAGCGACGAGAACGTACAGAATGTTACCTATGTTACCCATTATAGGCATAAGAATGTTTGCAAATCTGTTTGCGTTGGTCGCATCGCGACAGAGCTGGTCGTTTATCTCGTCGAAATCCTTTTCACTGGTTTCCTCGTGACAAAATACCTTTACGACCTTCTGACCTTCCATCATTTCCTCAACGAAGCCTTCGGTCTTGGCAATAGATTTCTGCATTTTTATGAAGTGCTTAGCACTGTTTCCGCCGATCTTTTTGGTAACGAAAACCATAACAACGGTTGCAATTGCCACTACGAGAGCCATCCATACGCTGAGATACAGCATATAGAATACAAGCAAAAACACGGTGAGAGATGCGGATATTATATGGGGAATGGTGCGGGATATAAGCTCACGCATTGTATCAATGTCGTTTGTATAGTGCGACATTATATCTCCGTGCGGGTTGGTGTCGAAATATCTGAGAGGCAGCTCCTGCATCTTTGAGAACATACGCTTACGCATCTTGTTCATAAAGCCCTGAGTTACTATTGCCATGGTTCGTGTGTGCAGGTAAGAGGATACCCAGCCTACCGCATAAATTGAGAGCATAATACCGATAGCAATATATATTTTTGAGTCTATGGCATCCCAGCCAAGCTTCAATCCCTCGCCGATGGTATTTATAAAGAAATTCATAAACACACTGGCAATAGTGGAGGCGAGAGCAGTAAGCACTATACATACCGCAACGAGTATGAGCTGCTTTTTATAGTCAGCGAATAACAGCTTAAGAAGCCTTCCGATAATACCCTTAGTATCGGGCTTTTGCGGTTTCATAGGTTTCATTTCTGCTCACCTCCCTTGTTCTGAGATTCGTAAACTTCTTTGTAGATAGGACTTGTAGCAAGGAGCTGTTCGTGTGTTCCTACTGCTTCTATCCGTCCACCGTCCATAACGACTATCTTGTCGGCGTGTTCTACGGAGGAGATACGCTGAGCGATGATTATCTTTGTGGTATCGGGTATTTCCTCTGCAAATGCCTTACGGATAAGAGCATCCGTTCTTGTGTCAACGGCACTTGTAGAGTCGTCGAGTATAAGTATTTTGGGCTTTTTCAGCAAAGCTCTTGCAATACAAAGTCTTTGCTTCTGACCGCCCGATACGTTTGTTCCGCCCTGCTCGATATAAGTGTCGTAGCCGTCGGGCATACGCTGAATAAACTCGTCTGCCTGAGCAAGCTTACATATTCTCACCATATCCTCGTCAGTGGCGTTAGGATCGCCCCAACGCAAGTTGTCCTTAATAGTTCCCGAGAACAAAACGTTTTTCTGAAGAACTACAGACACCTGATTTCGAAGCTCTTCTACGCTGAAGTCACGAACGTCAACTCCGCCTATCTTTACAGAACCCTCGTTTACGTCGTAAAGTCTGGATATGAGCTGAACAAGTGACGTCTTTCCGCTACCCGTTCCGCCTATGATTCCCACGGTTTCACCTGATGCTATAAAGAGATTTATATCGGACAGAGAATTTTTCTTTGATGTTTCGGAATATCGGAAATTGACTCCAGAGAACATAACGCTTCCGTCGGGGACCTCGGTTACGGGGTGGTCTGGGTCGGTTATCGTGCTTTTTTCGTTCAGAACCTCGATTATACGGTTTGCCGAAGCAAAGGACATAGAAATGGTAACGATGATCATAGATACCATCATAAGGCTCATGAGAATTTGAGCACCGTATGTGATAAGAGCGGACATCTGACCTATTTCAAGCTGGGTAGCTCCGGATTTAACAATGAGCATTGAGCCGAAAAGGCAAATGATGATCATATTGAAGTTGAAGCAGAACTGCATAAGCGGATTGTTAAGAGCAAGTATTTTCTCTGCTTTGGTAAATCCTTCGCATACGTCGTCTGATGCCTTGGCGAATTTTTTGTTTTCAAAATCCTCGCGAACATATGCCTTAACAACTCTTATACCCGATACGTTTTCCTGAACTGAGCCGTTGAGAGTGTCGTATTTCTTAAATACAGTTTTAAATATCGGATGAGCATTTTTTATTATTATAAATAGCCCTATCGCCAGTACGGGAATGATGATTGCAAATACGATAGACATCTTGGGACTGATAACGACCGCCATAACAAAAGCGAATATCAGCATAAGAGGGCAGCGTATCGCAGTTCTTATTATCATCATATATGACATTTGTACGTTAGATACGTCGGTAGTAAGTCTTGTAACGAGTCCCGAGGTAGAAAATTTATCAATGTTGGCAAATGAAAAGCCTTGCACTGACGTATAAAGGTCATGACGCAGATTTTTTGCAAATCCGCAGGATGCCATAGCGGCAAAATGCCCCGAAAGAGCACCGCAGGTCAGTGAAAGAACAGCCATAAGCACAAGCAAAAGTCCGTATTTTACAATGGTGGTCATATTGCAACCGTTTTCTATCTGTGTTACCAGCTTGGCGGTTATAAAGGGAATAAAGCACTCAACCACTACCTCAGCAGCAATAAATATTGGAGCTAAAATAGAAGGTCGCTTATATTCTCTGACGCTTTTAAGTAAGGTTTTAATCATAAATAAAACGCATCTCCTTCCTGAAATCAAAACTATACATAATAATTATAATATATTTTATTTACCAATTAAACCAATCTTCGTTAACTATATTTGAATATAAGATTGATTTTTTGAAAAATTTTTATCTATTCTTGTCATTATAGGTGGCTGTTAACAAAAAAGAGCCGAGTCTATGCCAACTCAGCTCTTTGGTTATATAAACGATTATTTTTTGTTGCTTCTGTATTCGCTTGGCGTGATGCCCAACTGCTTATAAAAGGCTCGGTTAAAGGTACGCATAGTATTAAAGCCCACCATATCGCTTATCTCTGTTATGGAGAGGTCGGTTTTTTTCAGATATTTACAGGCATTGGATACCCTTATAGAATTTACGTACTCATTAAAACCCATATGAAGCTTGGTGTTCATAACGTGAGAGATATAATACTTGCTTATGTGAAGCTCCTTTTCAAGCATGTCAAGAGAAAGTGTGTTGGTTGAATTATTCATACAGTAATTCATTATGACACCCAGAGCGTTGAACTCTTTTGAATCAATGTCCTTAGTTGGAATCATCCCGAGAAGTCTGCCGAAAAAAGCAAGTAAGTATCCTTGAAGTATTTCATCGCGGAAAGCGATGTCGTCCCTATACACACGGGATATTGTTTCGGCAAGATTAGAAAGCTCGCTGTCTTTTGCTGCTCCCTTTAACAGATTGCTGGTGGGAATTTTCGAAGTGAAATATCTCATATATTCGGATATTATGTCGGGGTTGACTATTATAACAATATATTTTTCCCGTTCTATGGTTTCAAAGCGGTGTACCTGATTTGGGAAAACGATTATAATATCCCCCGCCTCTACGTCGTAGGTCTGGGTGTCAACGGTGACTCTTGTCTTTCCTTCCTTTACCAATGCAAGCTCTATGTGATAATGCAAATGAGAGATGTATCCAAGCGTTAGTTTAGAATATTCCGAATTGCGGCAATAAACATCCTTATCTTTGTTCTGATAAAACGGTTTCATATAAAGCTCCTTTACCATTATTAACACAATTATACCACAATATTTGTCTCATTTCAATAGGCGAAAACAAAAAAAATAACATCTTTTGACTTTAAGAATAAAACGGCAAGGGGAGATAACAATAAAAAAGGGGGTGATGTGCAATGAATTTGCTTTTGGTAGCCGGTAAGATGGATAACGGGGGAGCGGAAACACATATTTTTGATTTGATGATGGGACTTAAGGAAAGAGGACATAAGGTTACGCTGGTGTCGTCGGGGGGGCGGATCGCAGACAGGCTGGAAAAGAACGGTGTTGACTGCATTACGATTACGCTCCACCGCCGTTCCTTTTTTTCGTTGATAAAGGCGTATTTGTCGCTTGTTCGCATTATACACGGTGAAAAATTTGACGTTGTACACGCTCATACTCGCTTATCCTCGTTTTTGTTAAAGGGGATTTGCAGAAAAAAAGGAGTTCCGTTGGTAACTACGGCACACGCAAAATTCAGTATGGGAAGGATTTTCGATGGATTTTCGTATTGGGGGGATGCAACTATTGCGGTGGGGGAGGACATAAAGCAGCACCTTATCTTGCACTCAAATTTAAGCTCGGACAACGTGACTGTAATACTCAATGGGATAGATACGGAAAAATTTTCTCCTCGAAAAAAAGAGGAGCGGAAAAGGATATGCTTTTTGTCCAGATTGGATTCTGACTGCTCCTCAGTTGCGTTTTCTCTTTGTCGAATTGCACCTCTTCTGACAAAAAAATATAAAGATTTGACTATTGAGATTGGAGGTGACGGTGAGCAGATTGAGGCAATAAGAAAAGCCGCCCGAGAAATAAACGACAGGATTGGCAGAGAGGCGGTACGTGCAACAGGCAGAGTGGAAGATGTAAGCGGATTTTTAGGCGGAGCTGCGGTGTTCGTAGGTGTATCAAGGTCGGCACTTGAGGCGATGAGCTGCGGAGTGCCTACTATTTTTGCAGGTGATGAGGGTTTTCTTGGACTTGCTGAGGGGGAAACACTTGACGTGGCAAGGCTCTCCAACTACTGTTGCCGAGGTGCTGAAAATTCAGATGACGGACAGCTTTTTGAGGCGTTAAATCGCGTTTTGTCAATGGATAATTCTCAGCTTGAGAATCTGAGTAAGCAGAGCAGAGAATATGTGATCTGCCACCATTCCTTCCGCCGTATGGCAGAGCTTACCGAACAGGTATACAGAAGCGTCGCGGTACAGAATGAGAGCGGACGGAGAATACTGCTATGCGGATATTACGGCTTTGGAAATATAGGTGATGACGCTCTTTTGCGTTCGGCGGTTAAGCGTGCAAGAAAGGAGTATCCTAACTGCCATATAACCGCATTTACTAAAAAAGGTGATAAGGACAGACGGCTTTTGGGAGTAAGGTGCGTTAAAAGAACGAATGCTTTTTCTGTTGCAAAGGAAATAAAAAAAGCCGATGCGGTAATATTCGGCGGAGGAACACTTTTGCAAAATGCCACATCAAGGCGTTCGCTTATGTATTATCTGAAAATTCTGTGCTATGCTCAAAGGAAAGGCATTGACACGCTGCTGTGGGGAAACGGCATAGGAAGGATAGATGGGGAATATTTCAGACGGCGAACGGCAATTACTTTGTCGAAGTGCGACTATGTGGGATTGCGTGACGATGGCTCTGTTGAGGCGGCGAAGAAGCTTTTGGAGCAGTATTCTCTTCAAAGCAAAGCTATACACAGAGAAAACGATCTAGCTGTAAATACCACGCCTTGCGATGCTGACCGTCTTGCCTATATTTTTTCACAGCTGGGAATATTTGCTGACGACCGTATTCTCGTGGTTGCAGCAAAAGGAAGTGATGGAATGATGTACAGAAAAATGCTGGAGAAATATGTTTCTACAGCTTGTAAGAGCGGCTTGATTCCTGTATATATACCTATGTATCCTGAAGAGGATATTGAGGCAAGTCGTCAAATGCTACGACGTTGGGGCGGCATCTTGGCATATCCTGTGGGTGTGGCTGATGTGCGTGGGATCGTAGGCAGATCTGAGATGGTTGCGGCTATGCGATTTCATACGCTTGTGTTCGCACAAGATGCCAATGTTCCGTATATTGTTTTTGGTTCACAGCCCAAGCTTGATAGCTTTCGTCACTCTTGCGGAGATTATTGAGATTATTGATTATAAAAAACGGAGCTGAGTCATTGACTCAGCTCCGTAATTTAATTAATAAGACTCTCTTTCGTATTCTACAACGAGTTTGAATTTTGTCTTGTTCTTTGTTCCGAATATACTGTAATCTCCATTATCGTTGACAGCGTAGTAAGTCGAAATACTGCTTGCGGATACACCGTCAGCTTCGTTTGCTATCTGCTTCTTCTTGCCGCCGTTATGAGAAGAGAAGAGCATATCGTCATCGGTGATAAAGAGTGCATAGTCATCGTGAGTTATAACAAGCTCGGAAACATCAGATGCTATTTTCTTGGGATCGCCCGTTTTCTTTGCCGTATACAGATCGTTGTCATCGTCTACGTAGTAGCAACGTTTGCCGTCGGAATCAATAACGAAGTACTCAACGTCAAATGCTACCTTCTTGAAGTCCTTTTCAACGTCCTTGCCGTTACCCTTACCGCGATACAGCGTTTCGCTGTCGTCAAGGTAGTATATAACGTCACCGGAATCGGTTATGCTGAATTCGGAAACATCGGTAGCTATTTCTTCAACCTCAAGCTTTTTGTTGATGAAATAAAGATCGCCTTCATAATCAAGCACATACTGTTTCTTGAAATCGAGAATATTGGTTGTGTTTCCGTTGTATACATATCCGCTCTGACCTATCTGGGAGATATTAGAGCCTATCTTTACCTTATCCTCTCCGTCAACACTGATGTAGGATTTTCCACCTACCTCGTAAATTATCTGAGTGTGGTCTGCGTTGAAAGCGTATTTGAAGCCAGCAGTAGCAGTATCATAATAGAAGTTGTTATTATTTTCGATACTTGCAAGCTTTACAGACTCATCGCCCTTTTCAACATAAACGCAGTCCTTGTCGGTATCATAGTAATATACAAGCTTTGCATCGTCAGATATTCCAAGGGGAACAAGATCCTTGGAGATCTTATTTTCATCACCCTTGATGTTGTTGGTGTAGAGAGCAAAATTATCATTAGTGCCTTCTGAATATGCAACGGTCTTTCCATCGGGAGATATAACGAAAGAGTTAAATCTTATTACGGATACAAGTTCATCGGTAATCTTTGCACTATCCTGGTTTTTGGTGTTCATAAGGTAAAGCTCACCGTCATCGTTGACGTACGCAACGCCATCGCCGCTCTGTGCCAGCTTCATATCGACTACGTCGCTTGCAATCTTTTCAATTTTGTTCTTTTTACACAGATACATATTGCCTTCCTCGTCGAGGATAACAAGAGTGTTACCGTCAGCAGAGGTTCGAGATATTACATACTGCCCGTCGATTGTCATATCTGTCATTTTACCCTTGGCGATAATTACAGTTTCATCGTCCTCGGAAATATAGAGGGGCATCATATCGTTTTCAACTTCAACGTACTGACTGGACTGACCCCACGGAATGAGGGCGATTATGATTATCAGTACAATAACACCGACTACTGCCGCAGCAACGGTGGTCAAAGTCTTTTTGGAGATATTCTTCTCCTCCATAAACTTTTTAGCCTTTGCGATTATAGCACCGAAGGATATGGTAGCTGCCGCTCCTCCTTCGTTTGCCGCTTCAACAAACTCAACGCCGCAGTCGGGGCAGAACGCCTGACCTTCCTCAGCCGTCTTTCCGCACTGAGGACAAGCACGAATAACAAGAGCAGATACATCCGCACCGCAAACGGGACAGAAATTAGTACCGCCTGCAACGTCAGCACCGCACGCATTGCACTTAAAGGTAGCGGGAGCTTTAGCCTCGGGAATGCAGTTGTAGATTATACGTCCCGCAATAGTTGTTATGAGAGCTGTTACAGCGATAGCGATAGCTCCGAATCCGGGGATAAAACCAACCTTAAAGCCCAATGCACTCTCAACAGTAATAATGCAAAGCAGGAAGAAGAGTATAAATACAATTACTTGGCAAATGGTGTTTGCCATCATTAATTTTCTGGGAGCCTTTGCATAGTCTTTTTCGTTGTTGTTCTTGGAGGTGAGTTGCGTGATAATTCCCAATGCACCTACTATTATAAGAGCAACGCTTAATGCGAGAATAACTATTGCTGCCAAAAAGGAGAACAGCACGGGGAGAATAAGTGCAGAGTCGCCCATCGCAACGTTATCTAAGTCTTCAAAGAGTTCCAAAATCTTCCAAGCAGATGATAAGCCTTCGGTCTCTCTTTCGCCTCCGTACGAAGCGAAATATGTCAGGTAATCGGCACACATAAAGATTATCTGCAAAATTCCGGTAACTAAGCAGATAAAAGGAAAGAAGATTTTTTTGAGATTGATCGTCATA
>JAZOUQ010000062.1:0-9046 GCA_045658185.1 Eubacteriales bacterium | reverse complement strand
GCGGCAATGTTTGCTCTTAAGAAAGCAGAGGTGGGAAGGGCGACCTTCTTCCCGCTGACGACTATGCGTGGGCAGAGTGAAACTCCCGAAATGAAGGAAGCATCGGGATACCGTGGCTATGTGGCTGTGGCAGACGAGCTTGTTAACAGCGATAAAAAATTCTCCGAGATACTTTCGGGACTTCTCGGAAGAACGCTGATATTTGATAACATAGATAACGCTACCGTTATGGCAAAGGACTTGAAGCACAAGGTCAAGGTGGTAACGCTTGACGGTCAGCAGATAAACGTAGGCGGTTCTTTTACGGGTGGATCTGTAAAGCAAAAGGCAAATATCCTCGGACGTGCGGGAGAAATAAAGCGTCTTGAGGAGGAGGTTTCCGAGCTTGACGGAAAGATAAACGGATTCAAGTCATCTCTTGCAAAATTGGGCGAGAGCATAAAGCGTCTTGAGGACGACAAGGTGTCCTGTGAGCAGAAGATAAGCCTTATCAAGGTAATGAAGGATGCGGAGAGTGCAAGACTCGAGCAGTTAAATGCAAAGCTTGACGCTAACGTAACTCTTACCGACAAGCTTAAAGAGGATTTTGCCGCACAGCTTAAGGCGAGAGAGCAGTACGAGGAGGACAGAGAGCGACTTTCTGTCCGTTTGACTGAGCTTGAAATAAGACTCAGAGAGATAACCGATGCCCGTACGGAGATGGACATTTCACGCAGTGAGATGCTTGACCGTAAGGACGAGCTTGATAAGCTTATGACCGATATTTATATCGGTATCACCGAGCTTCGTAAGGATATTGAAACCGAGCAGAGAATGATAGAGGAATCTGTCAGCCGTATGGACGGCTATGCTGATCTCATGGCGGCTCAAAAGCAAAGCGTATCCGAGCTTGAAGCAAAGATAGTCGAGTATGAAGCAAAGCAGACCGAGAACAGAGAGCTTTACGAGGAGGGTGTAAAAATACTCGCAGAGCTTAACGCCAAGAGAAACAAGGTCGAGGAGGGCGGCTCGGAGTTTGAGCGTAAGCTTAGTGAAGTAAACGCAAAGATTCGTGAGAAGATGCAGCAGAAGGAGCTTGTATTCAAGGAATACACCCGCTTTGAAAACAAACTTGCAAATCTCAGAGCCGAGCAGGATAAGCTGGCGACACGCTTGTGGGACGACCACGAGCTGACGAGAGCCGACGCTATATCCTTGGGCTACGAGGTGCTGACGGCAGAAACAAGAGGCGAGGCGGCTGCAAAGCAGACCGAGTGTCGCAACAAGCTGAGAGTTCTCGGTAACGTAGACCTTGACGCAGTCAATAAATACAAGGAAGTCAAGGCGAGATACGACTATATGGAGGGACAGATAAAGGACCTTTCCGCTTCCCGCGACGAGCTTATGGGTATCATAGGTCAGCTTGAGGGAGAGATGGAAACGGCATTTATAGATTCCTTCAACCAGATAAACGAAAACTTCAACAGAGTATTTGGAGAGCTGTTTGGCGGCGGTTCGGCGGAAATTTCGCTGACCGATCCGGATAACGTGCTTGAAAGCGGAATTGAGATAAAGGCGGCACCTCCCGGAAAGATAATCAAAAATATGGTTCAGCTCTCTGGCGGTGAGCAGGCGTTTATCGCCATCGCACTTGTGTTCGCAATACTCAAGGTCAATCCAACGCCCTTCTGTATCTTTGATGAGATAGAGGCGGCTCTGGACGAGGTGAACGTGGCAAGATTTGCCGAGTACATAAAGAGATATTCAAGCGGAACGCAGTTCGTTATGATAACCCACAGAAGAGGTACTATGGAGGCTGCTAACCGTCTTTACGGAGTAACTATGCCCGAGAGAGGTATCTCCAAGGTGTTGGAGCTGAATATCGACGATATTTCAAAGAAGAAGGGAGACGATTGGGATGGCATTCTTGGATAAGCTTAAGGCAGGACTGTCAAAGACGAAGAACGCACTGTTCGGTCAGATAGACGAGGTGCTGAAGGCGTTCGTAAAGGTAGACGAGGATCTGCTTGAGGAGCTTGAGGAGCTTCTCATAATGTCCGACGTGGGCGTTAACGCTACGGAGGAGATAATAGAGCGTTTGCGTGACGAGGTGAAGTCGGGCAGACTTAAGGAAAAAGATCAGGTGATGGACGCACTTAAAGCAATACTCACCGATATGATAGGAGAGGGCGGAGAGCTTGACCTTTCGGGAGAGCTTTCGGTCATACTCGTTATCGGAGTGAACGGTGCGGGAAAGACCACCTCTATCGGAAAAATATCCAACCGACTCATAAAGAGCGGCAAAAAGGTCGTTGTTGCGGCGGCGGATACCTTCCGTGCGGCGGCTATTGACCAGCTTGCGGTTTGGTGTGAGCGTTCGGGTGCGGATATAGTCAAGCAAAGTGAGGGAAGCGACCCTGCGGCGGTGGTGTTTGACGCTATCGGATATGCCAAGAGAAGAGGAGCTGACGTGCTTATCGTTGACACGGCAGGCAGACTTCACAACAAGAAAAACCTTATGAACGAGCTTGAGAAGATAAACAGAGTTATCGACAGAGAGTGCCCGAATGCTACGAGGGAAAATCTTCTCGTACTTGATGCAACTACGGGTCAGAACGCAATTCTTCAGGCGAAAGAGTTCAGAAACGCTGCCAATATCACGGGACTTGTTCTTAACAAGCTTGACGGAACGGCAAAGGGCGGTATCGTTATCTCCATAAAGAAGGAGCTTGATATACCCGTAAAGTTCGTTGGCGTCGGAGAAAAAATAGACGATATGCAGGAGTTTGACAGTGCGGAATTTGTGAATGCACTGTTTGAGTAATGAGCTATGAAGGTTGTACTTGCTTCAAGAAATAAACACAAGATAGGTGAGCTTCAAGCTCTTCTGTCAAAGCATATTCCCGAAATTGAGGTGATGTCGCTTGACGACGTTGGATTTGAGGGAGATATAGTGGAGGACGGAGAGAACTTTGAGGAGAACGCTCTGATAAAAGCAAGAGCGGCGGCAAGCACGGGATATATCGGATTGGGCGACGATTCGGGACTTTCCGTCAGAGCCCTTGGCGGTGAGCCTGGGATATATTCCGCAAGATACGCGGGAGAGCACGGTAACGACAAGGCGAACAACAAGCTTCTTTTGGAGCGTCTTTCAGATAAGGAGGACAGACACGCAGAATTTGTGTGCGTTCTCGCTTGTGTTTTCCCAAATAAGGAAAATAGTGAGATTATTTGCCGAGGTGCTACCGAGGGTATAATAATTGACGAATACCGCGGCGAGGGTGGATTTGGTTATGACCCGTTATTCTACTACGAGCCGTTTGGAAAGACCTTTGCCCAGATGAGTGCAGAGGAGAAAAATTCCATTTCCCACAGAGGAAAGGCAATTATGCTATTGGCTGAGAAACTGAAAAACGAAAGGTAAAAATTGTAAATGCTTACATCAAAACAAAGAGCGTATTTGCGTGGACTTGCAAATACGGAGAGTGCTATAATGCAGATAGGCAAGGGCGGTATTGGTGAAAATCTTGTAAAGACTATATCGGACGCCCTTGAAGCAAGAGAGCTTATAAAGCTTTCTGTGCTTGAAAACTGTATGGGAACGCCCAAGGAGGTAGCAAACGAGCTTGCGGCGGCTACCGACGCCGACGTTGTCGGAGTTGTGGGAAGAAAAATAATACTTTACCGTGAATCGGTAAATAATAAGAGAATAGAACTATGAGTGGTTTTGACCATATGAGAGTGGGAATATACGGCGGTACGTTTGCTCCGATACACAACGGTCACGTGAAGGCGGCAAAGGCTTTTATGGAGCAAATGAAATTGGATTATTTGCTAATTATTCCTACATTTCTTCCTCCTCATAAGCAGATAGACAAATACGACGACCCCATATACCGTCTGCGTATGTGTGAGCTTGCATTTGAGGGAACGGACGGGGTCGTTATATCCGATTGCGAGATAGCAAGAGGAGGGAAGAGCTATACCTACGACACCTTAAAGGCATTAGAACGACCTGACACAAGACTGTTTTTGCTTTGCGGAACGGATATGGTGCTGACCTTCGATAAATGGTACAGATTTGAGGATATTTTCAAGATGTGCTATCCTGTGTACGTCAGACGTGAAAATGATCCTATAATCACCGACAGGCTCATTGCCAAGATAACGGAGTATAGAAACAAGTATGACGTTATGTTCAGACGTATAATCACAGAGCCGTTGGAGCTTTGCTCTACGGATATAAGAAATGCCGTGAAAAACGGTAAGGATATTTCGGAATTAGTTCCCGAAAAGGTGGAAAAATTTATACGAGAGAACGGATTGTACAGGTGAGATCATGATAACAGAACAAATGCTTGACAGGCTTCGCGATGCGGTATCCGAGGGAATGTCGCCCAAGAGATTTCGCCATACCGCAGAGGTGGAAAAAATGGCGGTGCGTCTGGCACGGCTTTACGCTCCCGAAAAAGAAACAGAGCTTCGTGCGGCGGCGTTGCTTCACGACCTTACCAAGGAATATCCCACGGCACATCATATAGAGATTTGTGCCGAGAGAGACGTGGAGCTTGATGCTGATGCTTTGTACGCACCTAAAACGCTACACGCACGGACTGCAGCGGTACTCATTCCCGAAAGATTTCCCGAATTTGCAACCGAGGAGATAATCCGCTGTGTGCGTTGGCACACCACGGGCAGAGAGGGAATGACCGTTGAAGAAAAGATAATATACCTTGCAGACTACATAGATATGTCCAGAACGTTTGAGGATTGCGTCAAGCTGAGAGATTATTTTTTCTCGGCAGAGCCCGAGCGAATGGACGAAAATGAAAGGATCGCACATCTTCGCAGAACGCTGATAATGTCGTTTGATATGACTATGGCGGGATTGCTTGAGGAGGGCTATCCTATAAGTGTAGACACGGTAAGAGCGAGAAATGAGCTTGTAAGAGAGGAGCTTTCTTCTAAATAAAACCGTTAAATATTTCCTTACATATTCAAGAAAGTGGATATGTAAAGGAGAATTTAACGAATGAAAAAAATAAGAAACATCTTGCTTATAACCATTGCTGTTGTGATGACGGGAATAATTTCTGCGGCGGTGGCTATTTCCGCGTACACGCCGTCTGTAAAAAACGTATACAACATTGAGTCAGTAGAGAAGCAGACGGGCACGGAAAATGTGGAGAATATTCTGTTTCTCGGAATGGATCGAGAGGCAGGACTTACCGACGTTATAATGCTGATAGGAGTTAACAAGGATACGGGTAGTATAACCTTGCTTCAAATACCCAGGGACACCTATGCCGAGTACACCGACGGAAGCTACAAAAAGCTGAACGGAGCATACAAATCCCTTGGTGGAGCAAAGGAGGTCGCGGCTTTTTTATCTGATTCGTGGGGTATAGAGATAGACAGTTATATGTGTATAGGACTTGATACTCTCGGCGATGTGGTTGACGCTCTGGGCGGAGTGGATATTGATCTGCCGTCGGATATGAAATACAGTGATCCCGAGCAGGGACTGTATATAGACCTAAAAGCTGGAAAGCAAACTCTTGACGGTAAGACCGCACAGCATTTTGTGAGATTTCGCTCGGATTACGCAAACGGAGATTTGGGCAGAATAGATGCACAAAAGCTGTTTATGTCGGCATTCTTTCACACTTTGTGTGATAAATTCTCACCCGTTACCGCAGCAAAGCTTGTGGCGGTAGCAGAGGGAGTTGAAACCAATATCGGAGCTTCCGATATGCTTGAGCTTTGCTCGGATGCTTTGGATGTGGGAGGAGCCGGAATAGCGTTTGTAACACTGCCCGGTAAGGAGGTTATCGCAACTGAAAGCGGAGCTTCCTACTACGCTGCTTCAGCACCGTCTGCGGCAGAGCTGACAGAACTTTATTTCGGACGAAAAAAAGAGTTTGACAGCGAAAAAAGTTTTTTGAACGAGAAATACGACAGCTTTAAGTTGGTATATGAAAATTACGTGGAATACGACGTTTGCTCCGTCTCGGATATACTCCGAGACGGAATTTGATGCTAAATTCCCAAATATTACTTGACAAAATAGGGCTTTTGCATTACAATGTAAGATATTGATATTATATAAAGGACGGAAAAATGGAAAATTTTGAGATGAACACCGAACAGCTCGCTCCTCTTACGGGTGACGATGCTAAGGAATTGGCTGATGCAATAGCAGATGTGCTTGATTCCAAAAAGGGACACGATATTAAGGTTCTTTTCGTTGAGGATAAGACCGTACTTGCTGAGTATTTCGTGCTTTGCACGGGTAACTCCAGCACACAGATAAAGGCTCTTGCAGGAGAGGTTGAGTACAAGATAGGACTCAGAGGAGTTGAACCGTACGGTACTGAGGGAAGAGATAATAACTCTTGGATGATACTTGATTACAGCAACGTAATCGTTCATATATTCAGCCGCGAGGCAAGAGAGTTCTACAATTTGGACAAGCTTTACGAAGATTAATTTTTAAGAGGATACAGAAATGAAGTACAATCACAGCGAAATTGAAAAGAAGTGGCAGGAATATTGGGAGAAGAACCAAACGTTCAAGACTGACGTATGGGATTTTTCCAAGCCTAAATATTACGTTCTGGATATGTTTCCGTACCCGTCTGGTGTAGGTCTGCA
Source organism: Eubacteriales bacterium (assembly GCA_045658185.1). GTDB lineage: Bacteria > Bacillota > Clostridia > Oscillospirales > CAG-272 > HGM12713. The sequence continues at coordinate 2,413 of JAZOUQ010000062.1, read as the reverse complement.
CGCAGGTCACCCCGAGGGATATACGGCAACGGATATAGTGTCCAGAATGAAGAGAATGCAGGGATACAACGTTCTTCACCCTATGGGCTACGACTCCTTCGGACTTCCCGCAGAGCAGTACGCAGTTACCACGGGTAATCACCCCAACGGCTTTACTCAGGAGAATATCAGAACATTCTCTAAACAGCTGGGTGAGCTTGGCTTTGACTACGACTGGAGTAAGATGGTTGCTACCAGCGATCCCGAATTCTATAAGTGGACGCAGTGGATATTCAAGCAGCTCTACCTTGACGGCTACGCACAGTACATAGATATGCCCGTTAACTGGTGTGAGGAGCTTGGCACGGTGCTTTCCAATGACGAGGTCATCGACGGAAAGTCCGAGCGTGGCGGTTATCCCGTTGTCAGAAAGAATATGAAGCAGTGGGTAATCAATCAGCCCGCATTTGCAGAGGAGCTTCTCGAGGGACTTGAGGAGATAGATTGGCCTGAGTCCACCAAGCTTATGCAGAAAAACTGGATAGGCAAGTCTACTGGTGTTGAGGTAAAGTTTGACATCGTAGGTGGCGGTGAGTTTTCCATATTCACTACTTGTATTGAAACCATTTACGGTATTACCTTTATGGTACTTGCTCCCGATGGAGATATTGTAAAGCAGCTTATGCCCAGAATCGAGAACAAGGCAGAGGTTGAGGCTTATATCGCTGAAACACTCAAGAAGAACGATATGGACAGAACCGAGCTTAACAAGACCAAATCGGGCTGTGAGCTTAAGGGTGTTAGCTGTATTAACCCCGTAAACGGCAAGGAAGTCAGAATGTTTATCGGTGACTTCGTTCTTGCTAACTACGGTACGGGTGCGGTAATGGCTGTTCCTTCTCACGACCAGCGTGACTTCGAGTATGCCATTGCACACAATATAGATATGATACAGGTAATCGACGGTGACGAGAAATTGGGTCACGTTGACGTTACCGAAAAGGCATTCGAGAAGGGTGAGTATCTCGGAAAGGGATACAAGCTCATAAACTCCGAGGAGTTTACGGGTCTTACCGTCGAGGAGGCAAAGGAGGCTATTACCTCCAAGCTTGAAAAGCTGGGTGTTGCCAAGAGAACGGTAAACTACCACTTCAGAGAGTGGATATTTGCAAGACAGCGTTATTGGGGAGAGCCTGTTCCCGTTGTTCATACCGAGAATGGAAGCATTCACGTGCTTGATGACGAGGAGCTTCCCCTCATACTTCCCGAGCTTGAAAACTATAAGGGAGTTAACGGAAAAGCACCTCTTGAAAACGCTACCGAGTGGAAAAAGTACGATAATAACGGAGTTAAGGGTGTGAGAGAAACCTCTACTATGCCGGGTTCGGCAGGCTCGAGCTGGTACTTCCTCCGCTATATCGATCCCCACAACGATAAGATGTTCGCAGATCCTAAGCTGCTTGAGCATTGGATGCCCGTTGACCTTTATATCGGCGGACCTGAGCATGCGGTCGGTCACCTGATGTATTCCAGAATATGGAACAGATACCTTTACAACAAGGGACTTGCTCCTACAAAAGAACCCTTCAAGAAGCTCGTTCACCAGGGAATGATACTTGGCTCGAACGGTATCAAGATGGGTAAGAGATTCCCTGAGTTCGTTGTAAATCCCAGTGACGTCGTTCGTGATTACGGTGCTGATACGCTCCGTCTTTACGAGATGTTTATGGGCCCTCTTGAGGTTTCCAAGCCTTGGAGCGATCAGGGTGTTGACGGTGCAAGACGATTCCTTAACAGAGTTTGGGCGTTCTTTACCGAGGCTGACAACATAGTTGACGGTGAGATGAAGTCGCTTGAAAAGATATACCATAAGAGCGTCAAGAAGATAACCGAGGACTTTGAGAAGCTGGCATTCAATACCGCTATTTCTCAGATGATGATATTCGTAAACGCAGTTTACAAGGAGGGCAAGTGTCCTAAGGAATATGCTGAGGGACTTGTTAAGATGCTGTCTTGTATCTGTCCTCATATCGGTGAGGAGCTGTGGTCGATACTCGGTCACGATAACACTCTGGCTTTCGAGCCTTGGCCTACCTTTGACGAGAGCAAGACTGCTGACGATACAGTTGAGATAGTCGTTCAGGTAAACGGTAAGCTCAGAGGTAAGATGACCGTGGCAAAGGACAGCCCCGCAGCAGATGTTATTGCCGCTGCAAAGGCTGATCCCGCAGTTGCTTCCTTTATCGAGGGTAAGACTATCGTTAAGGAAATTTCCGTTCCCAATAAGATAGTAAATATCGTTGTAAAATAATAAAAAAACGAACGCCCCCAAAAGCATTTAGCTTTTGGGGGCGTTCTGGCTGTCAGCGGTGCTGGTATTTGCCCTTGACTAATTTGTAAAGCAAATGAGATAGTGGAACGACCAAAAATCCAG
>JAZOUQ010000061.1:0-11559 GCA_045658185.1 Eubacteriales bacterium | reverse complement strand
GATCGGGATTGTAATAAATATTACGCTCCTCAAACTCGGATATCAATCCGGTTTCTCGGTCAAACGGGCCCTTTGCTCCTCTGACCCACATTCTGACCTCCGAGGATGCGTTTCCGCCAAGCACGGGACGGTCCTGCATCAAAACCACGGGGGCGTTCTATACCTTACAATATTTGGTTTATTTGGTGTTTCCATTATATCACATATGTAGGAAGTTTTCAAGTATTTAGAGATTATTTATTTAATATGAGTTGCAACCTTTTCGCAAACACTTCCCTTTTTGTATTCGCAAAAGAGAGTTTTCGAGCTATAATAATAAAGACTTCCAAAAAGGCTTCCAAAACAGCTCCGCGAGTAGCGGCAAAGTTCCAATAAAATTCCACAATCAAAGCCCATTTTGGAGCAAAGAAGGCAAAAAAGAAGAGCGACCTTGTGGTCGCTCTTTGTGGCTCTAAAGCCTTGATTTTATTGACTTTTAAGTATTAGCCGAAGTATCTGTTAAGAAGTCCCTCGAATGCCTTGCCGTGTCTTGCCTCGTCACGAGCCATCTCATGTACGGTGTCATGGATTGCGTCGAGGTTCAGTGCCTTTGCTCTCTTTGCAAGGTCAAACTTACCCTCGGTTGCACCGTTTTCAGCCGCAACTCTCATCTCAAGGTTCTTCTTGGTACTATCGGTTACAACCTCACCCAGAAGCTCAGCAAACTTTGCAGCATGCTCTGCCTCCTCGTAAGCTGCCTTTTCCCAGTAAAGACCTATCTCGGGGTAACCCTCACGGTGTGCAACTCTTGCCATTGCAAGATACATACCAACCTCGGTGCACTCGCCCATAAAGTTAGCACGGAGATCCATAATGATATCCTCGGGTGCTCCCTCTGCTACGCCTACAACGTGCTCAGCAGCCCAAGTCATCTTATTCTCTTCCATCTTGTTGAATTTGTCAGCAGGAACCTTGCACTGGGGGCATCTTTCGGGAGCAGCATCTCCCTCGTGAACGTAACCGCATACAGAACATACAAACTTTGCCATAATAATTTTCTCCTCTTTTTTAATTAAATAATTTTAAATTTCGTTTTGTTTTTGACATTTTTCACACACACCCACAAACTCCACGTGGCAGTTCTCCACAAGGAAGCCCTCGTGTCCCTGTGCCTCGTCAGTGAGTTTCAGATCGTCAACCTCTGCGTCCACGTCTGCTACTGCTCCGCAACACCGACACACCACGTGGTAATGCTTACCCACTGTTATGTCGTAACGGTCGTTAGCGTCCGTCAGCTTCAGTCGCTGTATCTTCCCTTCCTCGGCTGCCTCGGCAAGCAGACGGTAAACCGTCGCCTTGCTGATACCTGGAAACTTCTCTTGAACTGCCTCGTACACCATCCCTGCGGACGGGTGATTGTGCATACTGCAAAAGATGTCCGAAACAATTCTTTTTTGGAGGGTATTTCTTTTCTCTCTCATAGTAAGTACTCCTTATTAGGAATTGTTCTTGATAATATTATACCATAAAATTTTCAAATGTCAATACCCTTTTTTAAAATTTTTCAAAAAAATTTGGGAGTGCCGTATTTCTACGACACTCCCTTATTTCAGTTGTTATTATTCTCTGCTTCCTCTTTGGCTTTTTTCTTAGCGTCAGCCTTAGCTGTAACTGCACCGATAAGGTACACGGAAAGAATTATAACTGCCATAACTACAAATATACAAAGCATTCCCTGCCACATATATTTAAGAGATCCGATAAACTGTTCTACATTAAACATAACTAAAATCTCCTTTCATTAAAGCATAAAGCTGAGGATAAGACCGCCTGCGATAACGGATGCTATCTGACCGGATACGTTAACACCTATGGAGTGCATAAGAAGGAAGTTCTGAGGATCTTCCTGAAGTCCCATCTTGTGAACGACACGTCCTGACATAGGGAATGCGGAAATACCTGCCGCACCTATCATAGGATTTATCTTTTCCTTGGAGAAAATGTTGATGACCTTTGCAACGAGTATACCGCCTGCGGTATCGAAAATGAACGCAAACAGACCAAGTCCGAGAATGAGCAGCGTATAAGGGCTGAGGAACTTGTCTGCCGTCATCTGAGTAGCAACGGTAATTCCAAGGAAGATGGTAATAAGGTTTGCAAGAACCTTCTGTGCGGTTTCGGAAAGCGAATTAAGAACTCCGCACTCACGGATAAGGTTACCGAACATCAAGAATCCAAGAAGGTCAATAGACTCGGGAGCAACAAGACCCGCGATAATGGTTATCATTATGGGGAAAAGTATTCTCGTTGTCTTGGACACATTCTTAGGCTTGTAAGGCATACGGATAAGTCTTTCCTTCTTGGTGGTAAGAAGCTTGATTATAGGGGGCTGAATAACGGGAACAAGTGCCATATAAGAGTATGCCGCCACCATTATAGCTCCCGTAATGGTAGACTTGTCGCCAAGAAGCTTTTGTGCAACGACGATAGCCGTAGGACCGTCAGCCGCTCCGATTATACCGATAGATGCCGCCTCGGGCATGGTGAAGAACAAAGATGCCAACGAGAAGGTAAAGAAGATACCAAACTGTGCAGCAGCTCCGAATATCATAAGCTTGGGATTTGACAATACAGGACCGAAGTCTATCATCGCTCCGATACCTATAAAGAGTATCAGTGGGAACAGCTCGTTTGATATACCCGCCTCAAACAGCGTGCTGAGTGCTCCGTGATAAAGTCCGGGAATGTTAACGACTATCGCACCAAAGCCCATAGGAAGAAGCAAAGTAGGCTCCATATCCTTTTTGATTGCAAGATAGATAAGCAAGCCACCGATGAGCCACATTATCACTCTTTTAAGACCGACTATTGTGAATAATTCCACAATGCCCTCGTACAAAATTTCCATTTTGTTATTCCTTTCTTTTTTCGTATTGGTGAGCCGTCTGCATAGGCATAAAAAATAGACCTTCATCACACGTCTGGGTGATAAAAGTCTTGTTTTAAACCTTCGGTTTATGAAAGATCCGGGTCACATAAAGACCGTTTTGACGAATCCTCCACCACCGCCCATATACGCGATGCAAACTACTCCCTTTTATTACATATTATTATATATCATTTTTCCCCGTTTGTCAATCTTTTTTCACAAAATTATCACAATCTTCCTGAAATCAAACAAAAGACCGTCCCGAGCTTTCTCGGAACGGTCTTTTTTTCTGAATTTTAGTCAGTAACGTAAGGAAGCAGAGCTACCTGTCTTGCACGCTTGATAGCGGTGTTCAGCTCACGCTGATGCTTTGCACAAGTACCGGAAATTCTTCTGGGAAGAATCTTTCCACGCTCGCTTATGAACTTTCTGAGCTTTGCAGAATCCTTGTAATCAATGAAATCTACCTTGTCAGCACAGAAAATGCAAACCTTTTTTCTTCTACGCACCATAGGACGGGGTGCGCGAACGGTATTTTCGGTCTTAGTAGTATTATCCATTATTCAAACCTCCTGTTAAATTTGTTGATGTAGGCAAAAGCCTCAAACTCAGAACGGCAGATCGTCGTCTGTGTTGTGATCCTCGAAGTTGGGAGCAGCTCCCGCACCTGAGGAATAAGACGGAGCAGAACCGTATGCGTCGGTAGTATAAGAGCCGTTATCGCCCGACTCGCTTCTGGAGTCTACGAACATAGCCTCGTCAACTATAACCTCTGTGGTATAACGCTTCTGTCCCTGTTGGTCGGTCCAGTTTCTCGTCTGAATACTACCCGTAACGCAGATAGCGGAGCCTTTTCGGAAGTACTTGGAAATAAACTCAGCGGTCTGTCTCCAAGCCACCATATTGATAAAGTCCGTCTGCTGAGCGTCAGATTGATCGTTTCTCGCTCTTCTGCGATTAATAGCAATGCTGAAGCTTACAACGGATATTCCGTTAGGGGTCTGCTTAAGCTCGGGATCTGATGTCAGGCGTCCTGCAAGAACGACCTTGTTAAGATTCAGATTAGACATTTTAAACCTCCCTCAACCGTAATTACTCTGCGTCAGTTGCTTCAGCGGCAGTTTCTTCAACAGCCTCGGTAGCTTCTTCTACAGCAGCGGTCTTTGCAGCCTTCTTCTCGGCAGCATCGTAATCGAGCTTAATAATCATCGAACGCATAATATTTTCGTCGATGTTAAAAAGACGATCCATCTCGCTGGGGAACTCAGGCGCAGACTTGAAGGTTACTACAACGTAGTATCCCTCGGGCATATCGTTGATAGGATATGCAAGACGACGCTTACCCCACTTAGCTACGTCAACTACCTCAGCGTTAGCCTCAACCAGCGACGTAAACTTGTTCACGGTTGCTTCTGTTTCTGCCTCTGCGACAGTTACATCAACGATGAACAGGCACTCGTAAGAATTGATTACCTTTTCCATGTTTTTACACCTCCCTATGGACTTTAAGACCGTGGGCATAGAACAAAAATTTACCCACAGTAAGGAGACGGGATACCGCGATACCCCGTACTAAATAGGTATTATATCATAACCCACATATTTTGTCAATAGTTATTTTTAAAAAATATCTTTCAGTATAATACTAAAACTATTGCAAATAACTTGATATAGTGATATAATTATTATAGATAAATATTTAAGGAGGACGGTTATGCGAATAGCATTTTACGGTGCGGCTCACGAGGTCACAGGATCTTGTGCGATAATTTCGGCTTGCGGTAAGACCATTATGGTGGATTGCGGTATGGAGCAAGGTCCTGAAATATACGAAAACGCCGAAATTCCAATACTTCCCTCTCAGGTGGATTATGTTCTTCTTACCCACGCCCATATCGACCATTCGGGTAAGATACCCGCTCTGGTAAGAGGCGGCTTCAAGGGACATATTTACACAACGAGAGCCACCGAAAGCCTTTGTAAAATAATGCTTCTCGATTCTGCTTATATTCAAGAATTTGAGGCAAAATGGCGAAACCGAAAGGCAAAGCGTGCAGGTGAAGAACCTTACTCACCTATGTACACGGTAGAGGATGCGGAAAGGTCTATGCGATATTTCGTATCCTGTGACTACGATAAGGAATACGCTCTTTCGGACGGCATACGGGTGCAGTTTACAGATGCAGGACATCTTCTCGGCTCTGCGAGTATAAGTATCACCGTTACGGAAAACGGGAAAACGGAAACCATAGTCTTCTCGGGTGACCTTGGTAACAAACGCCGCCCCCTCATACGCGACCCGAAACTCCCACCCTACGCAGACTACGTGGTTATAGAATCAACCTACGGCAACCGTCTTCATATAGACGCCCCCGATTACGTCGGACAGCTTACCGATATTATACAGCGTACCCTTGATCGCGGAGGAAATCTGATAATCCCCTCCTTTGCCGTTGGCAGAACGCAGGAGCTTCTGTATCTTATGCGTATCATCAAGGAGCAAGGACTCGTCAAGGGGCATAACGGCTTTCACGTCTACGTGGACAGTCCTCTCGCCGTTGAGGCTACGCAGATATACGGCGGCGACCTCAAGGAATACTATGACGAAGAAACGCTGGGTCTTCTCGAGAAGGGCATAAATCCCATTCTCTTCCCCGACCTTATTCTGTCGGTATCCAGCGAGGACTCTATGCGGATAAACACGGATAAATCCCCCAAAGTCATCATATCCGCCAGCGGAATGTGTGAGGCGGGACGTATACGCCACCATCTCAAGCACAATCTGTGGAAGCAGGAGTGTACCGTTTTGTTCGTAGGCTACCAAGCCGAGGGCACTCTTGGCAGAACGATAACCGACGGTGCGGAGTCCATTCGTCTTTTCGCTGACACCGTTAAGGTAAATGCTGAAATTGCTTTTCTTGAAGGTATCAGCAGCCACGCCGACCGAGAAATGCTGCTGGATTGGATAGACGGCTTTGACACCAAGCCCAAGACCGTTTTCGTAAACCACGGCAACGACGAGGTTTGTGACGAATTCGCAAGTATAGTGGAATCCCGTTTGGATATATATGCCACCGCCCCCTACAACGGTTCGGAATACGACCTTATATCGGGCGTTTGCGTTGCCACGGGCAACACCAAAAAGATCGAACGAAAATCCCACGCTCCTATTGGAAAGAAGGCAAAGCGAGAATCCTCCGCATTCAGACAGCTCCTGTCCTCGGGCAAACGTCTTATGGGCGTTATCGAGAAAATGCGGAACGGTGCGAACAAGGATATGGCAAAACTCGCAAGTCAAATAAACTCCCTTTGCGACAAGTGGGAAAGATAAACAAAAAAGACCGCAAGAACAATTCTTGCGGTCTTTTTGGAGCTGGTGATGTGACTCGAACACACGACCTGCTGATTACGAATCAGCTGCACTACCGACTGTGCTACACCAGCAAACATTGATATTATAATATAAAACTTCCCTTTTGTCAAGATGTTTTTTGAAAATTATACGCCACAAAAGCAAAACGGCTGAGTGTACTCAGCCGTTTTTGTTTTATACAGAAAATCAATCAACAGGCTTGAATTCAACTCCGCCTATCTTGATGTTTCCGTTGTCAAGCTCCTCGAAAGTGACGGTGTTCTTAAGGTCGTCCTTGTCAAGTCCAAGCTCTTCAAGCTCACTCTCGGAATAATCGTAAGTAAAGGTGATCTTATCGTCCTTTATCTCATATTTAGCCTCGCTGGTAGTAACGTTTCCAAACAATGTAGTTTCAACGGTAACCTTGTTTCCCGAGAAGATATACACGGTCTTGGAATTGGTAGCATTGCCAATCGCATCGGTTATACCGTCGAGGAAACCGCCGTCTTTACCAACGACTATCTCATACTTACCGCTAAGTCTCTTTCCGCAGGATGCAAGTGTCAAACAAAGCATAACTGCGACCATAACAACTGCCAAAATTCTTATAGATTTTTTCATAACTGCCTCCTTAAAACATATTAAAATCTACATATATATAGTATCACAGATACTTGAAAAAGTCAAGCATCAGTGTTCAATTTCGTCGTTTTCGACAACCGCTTTTGTAGATTTTTTCTTTTTCGACATAACAACATCCCACAATATGAACAAAACGAATATGGCTACCAACAGAACGATAAAAGCGTTACCTATAACTGAATAAAGAGTTCTGTGGGTGTTCACGGGGACGTCATATTCAACTATCCCGTCCACCAAAGGCTCAAGCTCTCGGAGCACCTCGCCCTTAGAAGATATTACCGTAGAAATACCCGTATTTGCCGCCCTGACCACGTACCGACCGTTCTCAATAGCTCTGAGCTGTGCCTGTGCGTTGTGCATATACAAAGCTCTCGAATCGGTAAACCAGGAGTCGTTAGTCGAAAGACAGATAATATTCGCTCCGTCTCTGACACTTTGCCTTGCAAGTCCTTCGTATATGGAATCAAAGCAGACAAGACATCCCACCTTAACACCGTCAAGCTCCATTACCTCCGAGCCTTCTCCCGCGATCATATCACCCGACGTCATAACCAAGTCGGCAAGCGGTGGAATTATCAGCTCAAAGACCTCCTTGAACGGCACGAATTCGCCGAAAGGAACAAGTCTTTGCTTGTGATAAACGGTATCGTGAAAGCTTCCGTCAGGCAAAACGCAAACAATGGAATTTCTCAGTCCCCTGTCCATCAACACCCCTGCAAGAACGGTAACGTTCCCCTCTTTTGCCAAAGATGAGCAATATCTTCCGTACATATTCTTCCCGGTAACCGAATACGGCAAAGCAGTTTCGGGCCATACCACAATATCAGCCCCGTTTTCTGCCGCCTTAAGAGTATATTCAGCATACACCTTACGCGTTCTGTTTTCTTGATCTCCGCTTTCGTCCCATTTTTCACTTGAGGATATATTTCCCTGCACTGCCGCTACACGCACCGTTTCTGTTCCGTCCGTGGGGATAAAGTAAAGTGCAGCTCCCACACCGTACTGAAATAAAAGCGTTGCCGCCACCGCGACAGTCATAGTCTTAACTCCCTTGAACTCAAGCAAAGCATAGGCTACGCAGAAATTCACCAAAACTATTGCAAACGTTATAATGTAAGGACCGAACAGCGATGCTGTCTGAAGTCCGACAATATATTCCGACTGACCGATTGGAAGTCTTGCCCACGGCACACCCCACCAGCCTAAGGTCTGCGTCCATTCGTAAACTGCCCATACCCCCGCCGCCGCAAAGGGACGCAATATGCGTTTACTTTTCAAAAGACGTGTGCGGAACAGCACTCTCAAAAGCAAAAATGCAAGTCCTCCGAAAAGAGCCTGAAAAAGCGAAAGTCCAACGCACCCCGCAAGAACGACAACGATTGCCGCCCAAGCCGTCATTCCGTCAATGAAATCCAACGGATACATATTTACGAACCAATGAAATACCACCACATAAAATGAAAGAAAGAAAATCAGCCCATAGCCGTATATTTTCCTCCCGCGGTATTTGTCCGAGTCGATCTCAGACAACACGAATATAGCCATAGGAACGAGCGTCAGCCATTCAAGAAAACCAATTTTTGGAAATACAAGCGTAAGTCCCGTAAGCACACCGCTAATTATAAGCAGTAAGTATCTCTTCCATTTAGTATTCGTCAGATCTCTGAAAAAACATTTGTTCATCAAACGAACCATATCTCCTTTTTATCAAGTGAAAACTCCCTACCCTCAAGATAGGAAAGGCTGTCGGTCACCTCCGTTTTCGAAAAGCGAAGCTTGTATGCGTAAAGTGCCTGATACTTGAAGCCTCTTTGACGGTCGTCACGGTTGATACCGTATTTGCCGTCACCCACCAAGGGACAGCCAATGTGAGCCATATGTGCTCTTATCTGGTGAGTTCTTCCCGTGTAAAGTCTGACCTCAAGCAATGCCTCGCGACCACGCTTTTCAATAACGGTATATCCCGTAATTATCTCCTTTGCTCCGTCAAAATATTTATCTCTGACCTGAACCGTATTGTCCTTGCTGTTCTTTTTGAGATAAGCCTTTATCTTATCGGAGTTCTTCGGAGGCGTACCGTGAACCAGACACAAATAGGTCTTTTCAAGCTGACCTGCCTTTATCCTTGCATTCATATCACGAAGTGCCTCCGCATTTTTCGCGGCAATAACGATACCGCCCGTGTTGCGGTCGATTCGGTTGCACAGTGCGGGAGCAAAGGATTGCTCCGACGCGGGGTCATACTCCCCCTTGGCGTAAAGGTATGCCTTTATATGCATAATGAGAGTGTTTTCTCCGCCTTCGTCGTCCTCGTGAACAAGCACACCGGGACGCTTGTTAAGGAGCATAATATTTTCGTCCTCATACACTACGTTAAGCTTGGGAGTTATCCTCGTCAACGCTCCGTCGTCCTTCTCGGGGTTTTCGAAAAACTCGTCACGTATAAAGAGTTGTATCTCGTCGCCCTCGCAAAGCACGTAATTCTGCTCCGTTCTCTTTCGATTGACCTTTATCTTTTTCGTTCGTATGCTTTTGTACATCATAGACATAGGCAGACCCTTTACCGCCTTGGAAAGGAATTTATCCAGCCTCTGCCCTGCGTCATTTTTGCCTACGGTAATAATTTTCATAGTATCAAATTAAGGGACTGTCCGTAATCAGTCCCTACCTTTCTCAGTCTATGTATTTATTATAATGTATTTACCGACTTTTTTCAAGTGGATTTGTAAAAATAAAATTTATATTTACAAACGTGAGGTTTCGTGGTAAAATATAATAAGTTAAACAGATCGGAGATAATTATGTGCGAACGAATTAAAACCGCAGGGATATATACTCTGGGGTGTAAAGTAAATCAATACGAATCTCAGGCTATATCCGAGGAGCTGACACGACGCGGCTTTGAAATCAAATCGCCCTCGGATAGCTGTGCCGTGTACGTTATAAACACCTGCACCGTAACGGCGGAGTCTGACAGAAAGGCACGTCAGTTCATTCGCAGAGCTATAAACAAAAACCCCAACGCCTTCGTTTTGGTAACAGGCTGTATGGCTCAAACATCTGCCGAGGCGGTGGCAAAAATAGAAGGTGTTGACGCCGTCGTGGGAAACACGGACAAGCTAAAGGTCGCAGAGCTTGCCGATTTGCTGTACAATAAAGGACAAAAAAACTCCGTGGCAGAGATATTTGTAAGAGATATTGACAACGCCCCCTTTGAGAAGATGACAATAACGGAGTTTGAACGCACCCGTGCCTACGTCAAAATTGAGGACGGTTGCGAGAGCAAATGCACCTATTGCATAATTCCCTCGGCAAGAGGAAAAATACGTTCAAAGCCACTTGAGGAGGTGATTCAGGAGGTCACCGAGCTTACTAAAAACGGCTGTCGAGAGGTCGTTCTTACGGGAATAGAAACCGCATCATACGGCAAAGACCTTAACGGCGTTGACCTTGCAGAGCTCTTACGTCGGGTAGACCGAATACCGAATATAGGCAGAGTCCGTCTTGGCTCTCTCGACCCATCTCTTATCAAGCCCGATTTCGCTGAAAAAATTTCAGGGCTTGGCTGTCTTGCCCCCCATTTTCATCTCTCTCTTCAAAGCGGAAGCAGTCGGATACTTGCTCTTATGAAGCGTAAATACAACGCAGATCAAGCAATGAAGGCTATGGAGCTTTTGAGAAAGCATCTTCCCGAGGTTAAATTCACCACAGATATAATCGTAGGCTTCCCTCAGGAAACGGAGGAGGATTTTCTCGAAACGGTGGAATTTGTGAAAAAAGCAGATTTCCTCACCGCACACATCTTCCCATACTCCAAAAGAGCAGGAACTCCCGCCTCTGTAATGAGCGGACAAATATCTAAGGAAGAAAAAAGCAGACGTCTGCATATTCTTGCTGAGATAGAAGCAGAGGCGAGAAAAAGGCTCTTGGAGAAGGAGATAACTGACCGACCGATAAAGCAGGTGCTCTTTGAAACCTACAAGGACGGCAGAGCTTACGGACATACCGCCGACTTTTTAGAGGTCAGTGTTCCCTCCCCCCGTCCGCTCCACGCAATTTTCGCTGACGTTCGTTTGCTTTCCACCGACGGAAATACGGTATTTGGAGAGCTTGTTTGAAAAAATTTGGAGAAAAAAATATTTTTTTCAAAAAACTCTTGCATTTTTCTGATTGTTATGGTATAATAGCAGATGTTCTATGAATTTTATTAGAAAGTCGTATGCGTAATATACGCATTTGAGGAGGTGTCATTATGGCAAAGTGCAGTATTTGCGGAAAAGGAGTTGTTTTCGGTCAGGCCGTTTCACACTCACATCGCAAAACCAACAGAACCTGGAAGCCCAATATCCGCAAGGTAAAAGCAATTGTTGACGGTACACCCAAGACCGTTGCTGTTTGCTCCCGTTGCCTTCGTTCGGGCAAGGTAAACAGAGCGTAAGCTTAATTTATCACGAATAAAAAGCAGACGGCTTGTTCGCGGCAATAGCTTCGGACTAAACGGCGTCTGCTTTTTTATTTTCTTTCTTAATGGCAACGGTCTTATTCATATTCTTATTCATCTGATTCTTCCTCCTCATACTGAAATATGTCTTCTACACTTGCCCGGCATACTTTGGCAATTTTTAAGGCCAGAGTCACAGACGGCGAATAATCACCT
>JAZOUQ010000060.1:0-2482 GCA_045658185.1 Eubacteriales bacterium | reverse complement strand
ATTCAGGAATCCTGTAACATTTTCTTCTACGACATAGGTCACAGAATGGGAATTGAATCGATAACCAATTACACAAAAAATCTCGGATTAGGAGAATCTACGGGCATCGAACTGGGAGAGAAATTGGGAACAGTTACCGGCTCGGAATATGTGAAATCGATCAAGCGGGACAATCCTTGGTCTAAAGGCGACGACGTTCAAGCTGCCATCGGACAATCATATCACGAATATACACCGCTTCAGCTCTCCGTGTATATGGCGAGTATCGTCAACGGTGGCACTCGATTCTCGGCTCATATCCTTGATTCGGTTCGGCATTTCTATACAGACGAGCCTATAAGCTCCTACCAACCCGCTGTTCTCAGCACGGTCAGTATGTCTGACTACAACTACGATATTTTGATACGCTCTATGGGACAGGTGGTATCGGAGAATGAAGAGGTCAAACAATACTTCAAAAACGTAAGCGTTGCCGTGGGCGGTAAAACGGGTACGGCGGAGAAAGAAGGATACGAGGATTACGCCCTATTCTCGGGCTTTGCTCCCCTTGACGACCCCAAGATAGCAGTTACCTGCATAATTGAGGAAGGACAGCACGGATATTACGCCGCCCACGCGGTTGCCGTGGTGATGGAGCAGTATTTTTCAGAGAAAAATTCGTAAAAATTGGAACAAATTTACTATAAATAAAAAAGGACTTGGCCTTACTGCCAAGTCCTTTTTTATTAAAGTTTGTTGTGTTACTTTTTTAAAAGTAGCGAACTCGTGTTCCTTACTGCTCCATTCCAAACAGCTTGAGGGCTTCCCTTGCGGCGTTCTGCTCCGCTTCACGCTTGGAGTGTCCCGTGCCGTGGCCGATAACGTTGGAATTGAGTCTGACCTCCACCTCAAATGTCTTTGCGTGGTCGGGTCCCTTTTCTCCCGTTATAACGTATGTAGGCGTTGCTCCGTCGCTTATCTGCGTAAGCTGTTGAAGCTCGGTCTTAGCATCGGTATGAAGCATACTTTCTCCGTGATCGATGGTATCCTGAATTATCGGAACGAGAAATCTTCTCACCGCACACAATCCGTCCTCTCCGCCGTCAAGATACATAGCGGCAAGTAACGCCTCAAATGCATCCTCCAGTATGGACTTTCTGTTTCTGTTCTTCTCTTCTCCGTTACCAAGGAAAAGATACTCTCCCAAATCTAAACGTCTTGCATATTCCGCAAGAGAATGGGATTGTACCAGTGCCGCACGAATATGAGTAAGGTCACCCTCGGGCAACTGACCGTACTTCTTGAACAGATATTCACTTGTAACAAGCGACAGCACGGAGTCGCCCAAAAATTCCAACCTTTCGTTGCACTCGCACTCTATCTTTCTCGCCCTCAGCTCGTGAGCATAAGAAGAATGGGTAAGTGCTTCCTTCAATATTGCTTTGTCAGTGAAGGTATATCCGATCGCTCTTTCCAGAGTATCAATATCCGTTCTTTGCATATGTACCTCTCTCGTTATATTTTTTCCTTGATCTCGTCTATTTCCTCAAGTGCTCTTTCCGAAAGCTTTTCGTACTTGGCAATCTTTCCGCCCTTAACTCTTACGGGCCAAGGCTCGATAATACCGAAGTTTGCGTTCATAGGAACGAATGCTCCGTTCCCACCCTCTGCCACGTATTCTGCCATAGCACCTATCATAGTCCTGCGTGAAAAGGTGATTCTTTCCTTCTCCAAAATCCTTGCCGCAGCGTTTATTCCCGCAACAAAGCCCGATGCCGCAGACTCGATATATCCCTCAACTCCAGTCATCTGTCCCGCAAAATATATCTGGGGACGGCTGATGAGATTGTAGGTATTATCAAGCTTATGTGGGGAATTTATATAAGTGTTGCGGTGCATAATACCGTATCTCAAAAATTCAGCATTTTCAAGTCCGGGTATCATTCGGAACACACGTCTTTGCTCGGGGAAGGTCAGGTGAGTCTGAAAGCCCACCAGATTGTACATAGTTCCCTCTTTGTTTTCACGGCGAAGCTGTACCACAGCGTGGGACTGCTCTCCCGTTCGCTTGTCTACAAGTCCGACAGGCTTAAGAGGACCGAACAAGAGCGTTTCTCTGCCTCTCTTAGCCATAACCTCAACGGGCATACAACCCTCGAAAACCTTGAGCTTCTTTTGTGACTCTCTGTCAAACTCCTTAAGCTCTGCCTCCTCGGCAGTAACAAGTGCCTCCCAAAAGGCATTGTACTGCTCCTCGGTCATAGGACAGTTGATATAGTCCGCATCTCCCTTGTCGTAACGAGAAGCAAAGAAAGCTACGTCCATATTTATCGTTTCAGCATCAACTATGGGTGCGGCAGCATCAAAGAAATGAAGTCCCTCACCGACAAGCTCACGGCTTATATACTCTGCAAAGACATCAGAGGTAAGAGGTCCCGTGGCGATAACCGTCACCTGACCGTCTTCTACTCTGTCGACCTCACTCTCTATCACGGTGATATTC
>JAZOUQ010000059.1:0-6062 GCA_045658185.1 Eubacteriales bacterium | reverse complement strand
AAAAAAACAGCAGAGCTGATAATAAAGCGGCTCTCAATGTAAAGGAGAAGTTATGAAAATTCTTGTAATTAACGGCCCCAATCTGAATATGCTGGGAATACGTGAGCCCGACATTTACGGTAAGCAGGATTTTCGGGCATTGGAGAGCTTTATACGTTCTTCGGCAGAGGAGCTTGGACACAGCGTAACGCTGTTTCAATCAAATCACGAGGGAGAGATAGTTGACGTTATACAGTCGGCATACGGAGTTTTTGAGGGTATAGTCATAAACCCTGCGGCATATACTCACACCAGCGTGGCAATTCTTGACGCACTTAAAGCGGTGGGAATACCCACGGTGGAGGTACATCTTTCCGATATAAACGAGAGAGAGGAATTTCGCCGACATTCATTCGTTTCCTTGGTAGCCCAAACCACCATCTGCGGTCTTGGCTTTGAGGGCTACCGAAAGGCACTTGAATACTTCAAATAATCTACCGAGCTGAGTCGCCCCTGACTCAGCTCCTTTTCTTTTTTCAAGTATATTATACCACCGTTTCCCATACAAAACAGTGTCACCTTGTGCCACTTTGTGCCAAAAAGATAGATTTTCGTTAAGGGGGGACGCGGGTCGCTTTCCCCAAAAGCTCCGCTAAACGGACAGTCGAGGACGCCAGTCCCTACAGACAAAGAGAGAGCGAACAAAAATTATATCAATATCACCTTGTGTTTGCTTTTTTTAAATCCTAATATATGTTAGAACTTAAAACGTTGTATGGACAGGCGTCCTCGACTCTCCGCAATACACAAACACACGGCGGCAATCTATGTTTGAACACACCATAGGCTCCCTTGTATAAAGGGAGCTCCTGCGGAGCAGGTGAGAGATTGTTCTTTCCGTAAATCTATCTATTACAATCCCTCCGTCACGGCTCACGCCGTGCCACCTCCCTTTGCACAAAGGAGGCTTACGAAGAAAATGCTAACAAGGATAGAACCCACACAATTTTCAACTTCCCATTTTCAATTTTCAATTCTTTTTCTTCCGCGGAGCGGGGAACGGGAACGGACATAAAAGAAAAACAACGCCACGCTGTGGCGTTGTTTTTCTCATTCCCATTTCCATTATCATATTCATCATCATATTTATCTTCATCTTCATTCCCATTATCATAAGGGTTTCGGGAAAAACCATTCGGTTTTTTTCGGTTAAAAAAATAACCGTTCGGTTTTTTAATAACCGAACGGTTTTTGAAAATATCAATTATCAAACTGAGAATGGTACAACGACCAATAAAATCCTTTGTTTGACATAAGGGTGTCGTGATTTCCCTGCTCTATTATATTTCCGTCCTTGACTACCAGAATAACGTCTGCGTTCTGTATGGTAGACAAACGGTGGGCGATAACGAAGCAGGTCCTTCCCTCCATAAGAGCGTACATAGCCTTCTGTATTCTTTGCTCGGTTCGTGAGTCAACGTTTGAGGTCGCCTCGTCAAGTATGAGCATAGGCGTGTCAGCAAGCATAGCTCGAGCTATGGTGATAAGCTGCTTGTGTCCCTTGGAGATATTCACTCCGTCGTCGGACAGCACCGTATCGTATCCGTCGGGCAGAGCTTCAATATAATTATGAATGTTCGCCATTTTAGCGGCATTTATAACCTCTTCACGACTTGCCCCCTCCTTGCCGTAAGCTATATTGTCGTATATAGTTCCGTGGAAGAGCCAGGTATCCTGAAGCACCATAGTAAACGCCCCTCTCAGGCTATCTCTGGTCAGAGAGCGGATCTCACGTCCGTCAATGCGTATCTCTCCCGAATCAACGTCGTAAAAACGCATAAGCAGATTTATTATGGTGGTCTTACCCGCACCCGTAGGTCCTACTATTGCTATAAGGTTGCCCTTTTCAGCCTTTATTGACAAATTCTTTATGACAGTTCTCTCGGGAACGTATCCGAAGGTAACGTCCTTTATATCCACCTCACCCTCTACGTCCGTAAGCACGGCGGCGTCATCAACGTCGGCAGGCTCGGAGGGGCTGTCCATTATTGCAAACACCTTCTCTGCAGAGGAGCAGGCGGATTGCAGGTCGCTGACTATATTTGCAAATTCGTTTATAGGACCTGCGAACTTTCTGGAATACTGAACGAAGGAGGAAATTCCGCCAAGCGATATGGTAAACATAGCGGGGATAGATGCCTCTCCCGTGGCGTTAAGGCTGTAAAACAGGAAGAACAGTCCGCCGAACATAGTTACCAAGGAAAGTGACAGATTGTTTATGAAGTTTACGGTAGGTCCAACCGTTGCCGCGTAATATTCCGCGGTATAGTAGGCTCTTACCGCCTCTTCGTTCTTGTCGTCAAATCTGTCGGTTATCACATCTTCGCGGCTATACGCACGAATGGTCTTCTGTCCCGACAGCATCTCCTCCGCATATCCGTTCATCTCACCAAGCTTTTGCGACCGCTTTCTGAAAAGAGGACGTATCTTGACCGAACGGAATTTGGTATATATTATAGACATAGGTACGGTAACGCAAAATACCAGCAAAAGTGTAGGTGACGTTCCTGCCATCATTATGAGTGAGCCGATAACCGTAACCACACTTGCACACACCTGCAAAAGGTCGTGAGAGAGCGAGGTGTTTACCGTGTCAATATCGTAGGATATTCTGCTGATTATCTCACCCGTGGCGTGAGTGTCGAAGAAGGACACGGGCAGACTTGTCAGATGGTCGAACAGTTGCTTTCGCATAGTGTAGATTATCTTCTGACCAAGTCTTACCATCAGTATAGCAAGTATAAATGCAAGTATGGAGGACAAAACGTAGAACATGAGCATAAGAGAGGTGTAAAGAAATACCTCGTTGAACATTACCGCTCCCGCACCCGGCTCGATAGCGTCTATTGCCTTTTCCGACAGCTTAGGGGCTGCAAGTGCAAGAACGTTTGATGCCATCATAATGGTAAAGCAGACGACAAGCATAAGCTTGTGCTGAAGAAGATATTTTGCCATTCTCTTAAGCACCGCCGCCTTTATCGCACCCTTGGCACTGTACTGACCGCCCTGCAATTCCTTTTTTATAGAGGGGCGTTCCTCTTTAACTCTTCTCTTTTTCTTGTCAGTCAAGGAAAGCACCTCCTATCTGCGAGTCGCTTATCTCTCGGTAAACCTCACAGCTACGGAGCAATTCGTCGTGAGTTCCGCTTCCGATGACCTCTCCGTCCTCAAGAACAAGGATAAGGTCACAGTGCATTATAGAGCTTACACGCTGTGCCACGATAACCGTGGTAACGTCGCCCATTTCCTCGCGGATAGCACGACGCAAGCGTGCGTCCGTCTTGTAGTCGAGAGCCGAGGACGAGTCGTCAAGCACAAGTATTTCGGGCGACCCCGCTATGGCTCTTGTTATAAGTAACCGCTGTCTTTGACCGCCGCTGAGGTTAGATCCCTTGGAATTGAGCATATGGTCAAAGCCGTCGTCAAAGGAATTGATAAATTCCTCCGCCTGAGCAATTCTCGCGGCTCTTACCATATCCTCCTCGCCGATTCCTCTACCGAAATCCACGTTGTCCCTGATGCTTCCCGCATATATAAAATCGTTCTGCATCACAACACCGAACATAGTATTAAGCTCTTCGTGAGGTATGGTGCGAACGTCACGTCCGCCGATACGAACGCTTCCGCCACCCACGTCGTAAAGTCGCATAAGAAGCTGAACAAGAGTTGTCTTTCCGCTTCCCGTTGCACCGATAATACCAAGACTTTGCCCACGGAACAGCTCAAAGCTTACGTGGGATAGGTTGTCCTTTTTGCCGATATAGGAAAAGCTTACGTCATCGAATCTTATAAGTGCATTGTCGCTTACGGGCGGATATACCTGCTCATCCACCACCGTCAGGTCTTCCTCTGTGTTAATGACCTCGGCGATTCTCTGTGCCGAAGCCGTACCCTTTGAGGAGTGAACGAATATTCTCGTAAGACCTATCATAGCGTTGGAGATCATGGTAAAATACTGAATAAAGGCGATTATCTTACCCGTCTGCGACAGCCCTCCGTTCACACGGAAAGCACCCACAACGATAACGCTGACAAGTCCTGCGTTAAGGAACAGCGTGACCAAGGGATTGGACATAGCCATAGTAGAGCTTGCCTTTTTCTCCGCATCAACCAACTTTTTGTTTGCACCGTCGTAGCGACGCTTTTCATAATCCACCTTTGAGAGTGCCTTGATGACCCTTATTCCCTGTGCGTCCTCTCTCACGATACCTACCATAGAATCCACCGAACGCTGTGTCTGCTTGAACAGAGGTATTCCTTTTTTGGTTATCACCAGCACCGACAGACCGATAAGCGGAAGGGCGATGATCATAACCAGAGTAAGCACGGGATCAAGAAACAGCGTAACCATTATACCGCCAACCAGCATTATGGGGGCACGAACGCCTATTCTCATACTCATTCCTATCAGGTGATGAAGATGATAGGTGTCCGAGGTCAGTCTTGATTCAAGGCTGGGTATGGTAAATTCGTCTATCTGCTTGGAGCTGAGTCGCATAGTGCGTTCAAACAGATCGTGTCTTATCCTTTTGGTTGTGTTTCTCGCCACCTTTGCCGCCATACGGTTGGCAACTATGTTACCTACGCAGGCAAGCAAGGAACAGATTATCATTACCGCACCCCAGAAAATTATTTCGTTCACCGTTTTCTTGGGTACTACCGTATCCAGTATATGACCAAGCACGTAAGGTATAGCAAGTTCAATAAGTGATGCTGCCACCTTAACGGTAAGCGTCAGCACTATAAACCACCTCATCGTGCCAAGATGTTTAAACAACAGCTTCATAACTACCTCAATCCATTATCTTCATTGAAAATTTTGTACGTTCTGCTTTTGCTCCTCTTATTTCAACGATGTAGTCAAGCTCCAAATGTCCGTCCTCTCCTAAAAGATTGTTTACAGAGAGAGTTTTTACACACACCTCAAATGGCATATATGGGGTGTTGTAAACACAATGATGTCTTTTACCGTTCTCAAACACGAGAGCAGTAGACACCGAGCCGGTACGGCTCATAGTTACCACTCCGCTGTCCGACATATCGAAGGATATAGCGGTAACCGAGCCTTCCATTCCCGTAACGTCACTCTCGTCGTAGGATATTTCACATCTGTCGCCGTCGATAACGTAGCGTCCTACGGTCTTTATCTGCATACGCTCAGGCTCTATCTCGCCTTCCTCGTCTATTTCTATAATGTCATCCTCGTCGCCCGAGAAAAGAGATGCCTCCACCTCATAGCGTACGGAATTTATAAATATTCTTATTTCTCTTTCGACTGCCATTTTTTCCTCATTTTACAAAATATTTCTACTCCTATATTTTATCACTACACGAATAAAATGTCAATAAATATAGGCTATGTTTATAGAATATTAATGTTGTTTTTTATATAAAACTGTGTTATAATAACTCCATAAGGTTATTTCAAGAGGTCTATTATGAAAAGTATTTTATACAGAGTAAAGCAGCTTGTAAATTACGCCCTTTCGAAAGGGCTTATAGAGGAATATGACGTAAATTACGCAATAAATTCGCTTATAGGACTTCTCGGTGTTTCCGAGTACGTGTCTCCCGAGTGTGAGCCTGAATTCGCTCCCCTTGAGGAAATACTCGGTGCATTATGCGATTTCGCCGCCGAGAACGGAATTATAGAGAGCAATTCGGTAGTATACAGAGATCTGTTCGACACCAAGCTTATGGGCGTACTCACTCCCCGTTCAAGTCAGGTAATAGAAAAATTCACCGCCCTGATGAGCGTATCTCCAAGGGCGGCTACCGACTATTTCTACGAGCTTTGTCGCTCAAGCGACTACATTCGTACCTACCGCGTAGCAAAGGATCTTAAATGGAAATACGCGGGAAAATACGGAGTGCTTGACGTTACCGTCAATCTCTCAAAGCCCGAAAAAGACCCCAAGGCAATAGCCGCCGCAAAGCTCCTTCCTCAAAGCGGATACCCAAAATGTCTGCTCTGTCCCGAAAACGAGGGGTACTTTGGAAGCGTGTCAAGACCCGCCCGTCAG
>JAZOUQ010000058.1:0-11127 GCA_045658185.1 Eubacteriales bacterium | reverse complement strand
CTTAACAATAGGCTCCCTCCCCGAGGGAGGCTTATTAAAAATGTGCAAACAAGGACAACACCCTCATAACTTTCAACTTTCAATTTTCAATTTTCAACTTTCCATTCACCCCACCGTAGGGGAGGATATTATCCTCCCGCCAAGGCACAAACCCACGGTGACAATCTATGTTTGCACATACCACATCGTGCCTTCCCTTGTCAGGGAAGGGGGACCGCGGTAGCGGTGGATGAGTAGTCCACTCGCATATAAAGAAAACATACGCAAAAATTTTGCCGCTGTGCGTCAAATTATATTAAATCACATCGAAGTTGAATTTGAGGAATTAAAGGAAAGTTAGTTTTGTTAAAAAAACTACTCATCCGTCACGGCTTCGCCGTGCCACCTCCCTTTACACAAAGGAGGCTTACAAAGAAACTGCGAACAAGAACAACACCTTCACAACTTTCAACTTTCAACTTTCAATTTTCAACTTTCAATTTCTGAAAAAATCGGACGTGCCACGGGAAATTTTCCGAATGACACGTCCGTTTTTTCGTTGTAATTATTTCAGCTTTGATGCCGCAGCCTCGTCGCAAATGACGGTTACGTCAGGGTGCAGACAAAGAAGCGATGCGGGACACTGGGTGGAAATTCTTCCGTCCACCGTCTTCTGGATCGCGTCCGCCTTGCCCTCTCCGTTCGCAAGAATTATTATCTTTCTCGCTCTGAATATGCTCTGAATACCCATAGTCAACGCCTTCTTCGGCACTTCGTCAGCACTGTTGAAGAAGCGAGCGTTTGCCTCGATGGTATCCTCGGTAAGGTCGGTGACGTGGGTGAACTGGAACAGTCCCTCGTCAGGCTCGTTGAAACCGATGTGACCGTTTCTTCCGATGCCAAGCACCTGAATGTCGATTCCGCCAAGCTCTTCAATTCTCTTCTCGTACTCCTCACAGCTCTTTTCGGGGTCGTTTGACTGTCCGTCGGGAACGAAGGTCTTATCCTTGTTTATGTTCACCCTGTCAAAAAGATTGGTGTTCATAAAGTATCGGTAGCTCTGGTCGTTGTCAGGGCTTATGGGATAATACTCGTCAAGATTTACCGACGTAACGGCGGAAAAGTCTATCTTTCCCTCCTTGTAATACTCCACCAGCTTGTCGTACATTCCGATGGGTGTGCTTCCCGTTGCAAGTCCGAGAACGCAATTCTTCTTTGACGCGATGACCTGGGCGAACATATCCGCCGCTGCCTTGGACATTTCCTCGTAGTTCTTAACTATTTGTACTTTCATACTGCAAATCCTCCTCTTATAATTATATTTTTAATATTAAGTCTTTCACCGTTATGTAAGAACAGCAGGTCTGCCGTCTTTCCTATATCCACCGAGCCAAGTCGGTCAAATATACCCATCTGCCTTGCGGGATTTTCCGTGGCACAGAGTATCGCCTCCGTGAGGGGAATACCGCAAAAGTCGATAAGATTGTTCACCGCTCTGTCAAGCGTCAGCGTACTTCCCGCCAACGCTCCGTCGGCGGTACGGGCAATGCCGTCCTTTACCGTCACCGCGTTGCCGCATATGGAATATCCGTCACCGTCGGGACAGCCCGTTGCCTCCATAGAGTCGGAAACAAGCACCGTTCTCTCCGCCCCCAGCATCAAATAAGCCAGCTTTATCATCTGGGGCGACAGATGTATTCCGTCGCAGATAAGCTCCGCAAAGCACTCTCCCGTAAGGGCGGCACATACCGCTCCTCCATCTCTGTGATGAAGCGGGGGCATTGCGTTGAACAGATGGGTATAGGAGGTCACTCCTCTCTTCTCGGCAATTCTTGCCTCGCCAAAGGTCGCCTCGGTGTGTCCCAAGCCAAGGGTCGCACCCATCTTCAAGGCTCTGTCACAAAAGCTGCCGTCACCGTCAAGCTCGTAAGCTCCGCTTATGTGAAGCGGAGAGCAATTTGCGAACGCGTCAAGCTCGGAAGCACAAAGTCCGCTTATAAGCTCCACGGCGTGAGCCCCCTTTTTGCTGGGGTTCAGATACCGTCCCTCAAGGTGGACTCCGCAAAATGCCGCATCCTTGCCGTCGGGCGTAAATCCGCACACCCTCTCTGCCGCCGCTACCATCTCTCCAAGCGGAGCTGAGGCTATGGTGGGCATTACGGTGGTCACACCGTGACGGGCATAATCTCTTGCCATTTGGTGAAGCTGACCTTCACTCGCACCGCAAAAGTCATACCCTGCTCTGCCGTGGGTGTGAACGTCCACAAGTCCCGCCACCACATAACAGCCCTGTGCGTCAAACACGTCGTTGTCAGTGACGTCAAGCTGACCCATATCGGCTATCTTTCCGTCAACTATAAGTATATCCTTTTTCTCAAATTGCCTTTTCGTGTTCACATATACGTTTGCGTTTTTTATAAGCATATGCTACCTCACTCACAGCACGTCGTATATAATGCCGAGAAAATCAATATATGCATCTCTCGCCTTTACGCCGTATATTTTCTCCGTATCAAGTCCCCTCAGATATTCAATGACCGCCTCAAGACGCTCCTTGGGGATACTGTCAAAATCAATGTCCTCTATCTCGGTCTTGGTCTTATCTCTCGGGGGTATCATCTCGCTAAAGCAGAAGAACGGGTCGGTATCACAGTCCCAAACTCCCAGCAGTCTGCCGAATACCGAGTGTCTGTATTCCTCGTCATACTCCATGCCCTCGTCGTTCCAGACTCTGTCCGAGAACAGCACCATGCACACGGGCAAGGAGTAAGCGTAAAAGGCGTACAGCGGATTTCCAAGCTCCCAGGCACACATCTCACCGCCCATTATATCGCCCTCAAGCTCCGCCTCGCCAAGATTATCCACTCTTACGTTCCACTTTTCTATCTCACTCGTTTTCATAAAGGAGGGGAGATTGACGTAGGTGTAACGGATACGGGCGTTGACAGTCTTGAACCCTTGATCCAAAAGTCGCTGATAGACGTTCTTGGCTTCCTTGTCGATGACCGTTCCGCTCCAATATTCCACGATAACGTCCTTCGGGATATTGATAGGTGCGGAAACGTCAAGCTGGTCGTTCCATATCATCAGCGTCTTGCCAAAGGAGGAAACTATGCCGTGCATTCTCCTCACAACGTAATAGTATAGCTCACGAATGGAATTTAATCCTTCTTCTTTCATTTTCTTTTGACAGTTCACACAGTTTTCCCAGTGAGCGTGAGCTCCCATAAATCTGTATTCCAGCTCATCGCCACCCATATGGAAATATTTGCTTTCCTTGAATATCTCGCAGATCTCCTTAACGAGAGCCTCGTATATCTCGTAGGTTTTTTCCTTTCCCGCACAGACTACCCAGGTGCTGACGCTTCGCTTGTTGTCGGAAAGCTCTCTCTTTCCCGCTCCCTTGGCGTTCTTGATGAGATCTATGGCAAATCGCTTGTCGATGAGATCACAGGCAAGCTCGGGACGTGACTTTATCTGATTTATTGCGTGAGCGGGTATCTCTATCTCGGGTATGACCTCAAGACAAAGTCCCTGACAATACTCGACTATCTCCCGCATTTGCTCCTTGGTGTACTGTCTGTAACCGCCGAGGTTGGGAAGTACGTCCGACTGAAGGACGTAGGTCTGTCTGTCCATAAGATGGAAATGGATATGATTAAACTTCAGAAGTGCAAGTCGAAGGATATGCTCCTTCAGCACGGGTATCTCAACGTAGCCGCGGGCAAGGTCAAGCATACAGGAGCGAAAACCGTTGTCAGGCAGGTCGCTTGCGTCACAGCACTTTATCTTGCCGTCCGCCTCCAGCTGAGCCAAGGTGGCGACCGCGTTTCTGACGCCCTCCACGTCACTATATGATATTACTATCTCCTCGCTGTCGATATGAAGTCCGTAGCCGCCCTGCGACAGCTCCTGCTTTTGAGTAAGCTTTACCGTGGGCATATCCCCCGTCGCTACGGTAAGCTCTGGAGAGAACAGTCCCAGCCAATACGCCGCCTTGCGTGACAGCTCACATTTATCCTCAAAAACCAATTCTTTTACAAAAAGCTTTTCACTGTACGAAATACTTTTTACTCTTGGTAATATCAAATCGTTTCTCCTCTGTCTAAAGACGCAAATATAACCAATTAATTACAATACATTTTATTATAACACATTTTAAAACCTTCAAAAAGCATCTTTTCTGCCGCAAAAAGAAACTATTCTGCTGCGAAAAAGCATTTTTCTTGCGATTTAAAAAAGAACAAATCCGCAAAAGGCGGGCGTTCACAGAACGCCCCTACGACAAAATAATATTGTTCCACCGTAGGGGCGATGTGTGTTCGCCCGCAACACACAAATCCCACGGCGACAATCTATGTTCGCACATACCACATCGTGCCTTCCCTTGTCAGGGAAGGCTCACAAAGAAAATGCGAACAAGGACAACACCCTCACAACTTTCAACTTTCCATTTTCAATTTTCAACTTTCCATTCACCCCACCGTTGCCCCTACGGAAAAGAAACAATAACAAAATCGGACACATCACAAGACTCTCCAAAAACTGTCTGTCCGATTTCTTTCATAGATGAATTTACAAATCCCCCTTACACGTTTTTCGAAAAAACGCGCCTCCGATAACCGTGTTGAATTTTTATATATATCACGTCTTTTTCTATAGCATTTCACTACATATTGCCAAACGATACAAACAATCCACGCCCAAGCACGACAATAAATTAAACTGTTGAAATTTGTAATATTCTAAAAAACCACCGCAGCAAAAAGCGACGTTGTTCAGCACAGGAAAAATCATTCACCAAATAACAAAACAGACAAAATCACTTAATTGCTTGTATTTTTCATCACAAGACTAAAAAACAGCATTCTCGCCCCCTATCATATTTGCCGCCCGCTCGGAATACTATATTTGAGGTTCCTTCCGCCACCCCACTCCGTTCGGCAGGGCAGCCTTCTCTTCAATCGCCGGGAATAAATGTCCTTCAATATTAAATTGCCCTCTTATGCTCACCCGTTCCCCACCTCGCATCCATTTTTGCAGATAAAATAGCGAATAAACGGTAATTTCGCCCCACTTTAAATTTTTTGTGACCGATTTTTTTGACAGACCGCAGCCCTCTGCGGAATTTTTTGGCAAAAAACCATCATTTTTATTTTTATATACGCGTATGTGCGTAAAAGACATATTATGATAATGGCAACGAACGGAAAATTGTTAACAAATTGTAAATTCGACTATTATTTTGTTGACATTGTGTATGTAGTGTGTTATAATTCCCACAGAAAAACTGCGAATGGCTATATTTTAGCCTCTTTTTGCGACTTCAAAAGTCGTTTCTGCAGTTCAAATCATTGGATCTAACGTTTTTTGCCGATGAAAAAGGCCCATTCGGAAGCAAGGAGCGTGGATTATACATTATTTAATCGGTGGATCTAAATATCGACAACCTGCGAAAAAAAAGCGGAAGTCGCTCGGCTGCAATAAAAGCAGTCGGCAGAACCCGCGCCTCTCTCGCAAGGTTCGAGAGAGTGTTCAGGGGGTTCTGGATTGAGATCTTCCGATTAAAGAAGGCTTATGGGTTTGCCTGCAAAAATCCAAATTTTGTAAAACATTTTTTAATGGAGGAAAAATGAAAAACAATCTTAAGAAAATTCTTTCGCTTGTGCTCGTTGCTGTAATGTGTCTCAGCCTTGTTCCCTTCAGCGTATTCGCTGATGCGGCTTCCAAGGATGGTGTTGCTTGTCAGTACTGTCAGGGCACTAACACAAAATGGAAGAGTTACCAAGAGGCAACTTGTTCCATTCATTGGTCCGGCGACAACTACGAGTGCCAGGACTGTAAGGCTTGGACTATTGATTCCGACAAGGGATGTGCAGAGGGTAAGGATAAGCTTGGTCTTTTCACCGTAGTTGATGCTGACGCTCCTGCTCACGTAGCTGACCTTGAGCTTGTTAAAGAGGGCTATGACAAGACTTGTACCAAGGACGGCTTGGCTGATAAGTTCCTTTGTAAGAACTGTAACGAATACGTTGGCGGCGAGGTTATTCCCAAAAGCCACGACTGGGCTACCATCAAGGGTGTTGCTCCCGCGGCTGACGGCTGGTGCGCTATCGTTGCTCCCATCTGCGGAGTAAGAGGCGGCGAGTATGAGAGAAGCTGCCCCACCTGTGGACTTTACGAGGAAAAGACCACTGCTAAGGTTGATCACGTTTGGGACTGGGATAACCCCACCAACAAGAACAAGTCCGACAACAACATTCCCGGTGTTGACTGTAACGAGGATAACGAGCAGGGCTACATAAAGTTCCCCTGTAAGAACGAAGGTTGTACCGAGGTCCTTGAGGTTAAGTCTAACGACTGTGACCACACCTGGAGTGAATGGGCAACCATGGTAAAGCCCACCTGTGAAGCTGCTGGTAAGGAAACCCGCAAGTGTATGGGTTGTGGTGCTACCGAGGACAGAGAAGAGGCTAAGCTGGATCACACCTTTGCAGCTGGCACCGCTGTTGCAGCTGTTCCCGGAACCTGCACCAAGGCAGGCACCGTTGCATACGATACTTGTACCGTATGTAACAACAAGGTTGATACCGCTGGTAACATCATCACCGATATCACCGATCATCTCCTTATGCCCGACGGTACCGAGAGTGCTGACGATTTCGCTCACACCTGGGGTACTATAACCTACGTTGACGCTACCTGTGGCGAGCACGCTTACAAGGTTTGGGTTTGTACCAATCCTCTTTGTAACAAGGTTTACAAGATCGTAGACGAGACCGTTGAGGTTCAGGCTCACGTTGGAACTCTTACCTACGTTCCCGCTACCGTTACCTGCTATGCTGACGGTAACGTAGCTCACTACAACTGCTCCGCTTGTAACAAGAACTTCTCTGACGAAGCTGGCTTGAACGCACTTGCTACCATCGCTTCCAAGGCTCTTGCACACAAGAACGCATATGTTGTAGACCGCGTTGAAGCTACCTGTAAGGACGAGGGTACCAAGCAGCACGTATACTGCCCTGACTGTGATCAGAAGTACTACGACAAGAGCTGTGAGGAAGTATATCCCGCTGCAGATCTCGTTATCGCTAAGCCCCAGGGTCACACCGGTGAGGCTAAGTGGTACAAGGCAGGACTTGATACCGATGGCAATGCTATTTGGATAGAAACCACCATCGCTGCTGAAAAGGAAGATGCTATCTGTACAGCTCTTACTCTCTACAAGCTCTGTTCTTGCTGCTCCTATGAGTATGAAACCACAGAGATCAAAGATACTATCAACGGTCACAACTATAACACCAAGGCTGGACTGAAGAGTGCTGAAAACTGTGTAACCGGCGTTTACGCTTGGTACTACTGGACTTGTGAGCACTGCGGCGGTCAGACTGCTAAGCAGGAAACCGAGTTTGCTCACGACTTCGAAAACAGCACCATCTACAATGATGATATTGCTGAAAACTGTCTTGGAAAGACAATCAGAACGTACAAGTGTGCACTTGACGGTTGTACCGCAACCAAGCCCGTTGAAATGGGCATCGGTGCTCACGATGTTGAGTTCGTTGGGGCTAAGGCTGCAACCTGTACCGCTGACGGTCACGTTGCTTACTACCTCTGCAAGCTCTGCAACGTTAAGTTTGCAGACGTGACTCTTACCACTAAGATCGAGACCAACGAGGCTCTCGTTGGTGCATACACCAAAGAAGCTCACCTTGCTGCAAGAACCACCACTGTTATAAAGCACTTGGATCCTGCATACTGTACCGAGTACGGCTACGACGTATGGGAGTGTGACCAGTGTGGACACGTTGAGGCTGACGCTATCTCTGTAAAGGGTCATACTCAGCAGTTCAGAGAGTGGGAGGACGCAACCTGTGAAACAGACGGCTTTAAAGAGTTCATCAACTGTAAGGGTGCTGCTAAGAGGGGCGGCGGTAAGTGTTGGGTTATGATTTTCCCCAAGGTCGTTCTCAAGGCTACCGGCCACCAGAACGCTGCGGGTGAGACTATTTCTCACGATTGTACCGATGCTGTAAACGCAGCTATCACCGATAGAGTTTGCGTAAACGCTAACTGCGACGACGCAGATAAGGTAATCGAGCTTTCCCACAACCTGGTTGCTACCAGCGGTGTTGGTAACTGCGTAGAGGATAAGTACACTGCTGATCAGTGTTCTCTCTGCTACAAGCTCTTCAACCAGTCTGTAGAAGCAGGCACTAAGAATCCTAACAACCACAAGGCTGCTGACGCTGCTCACGCTCTTACCATTAAGGAAGACAACACCAAGTGTCAGACCGCCGGAACTATCGTTTACACCTGTGGTTGGTGTAAGGGCGACATCGTTGAGAATACCGTTGCTCAGAACGTAAACCACACCTCCATCACTCACGGAACCGGAACTAATTTGAAGGTTCTTCCTATCGACGATATGACTCCCGAGCAGGAGGCATTGGCTCTTCAGTACTTCACCAAGAAGGTTGTTCCTATGCAGGCTACCTCCGAAGGCTACACCCTTTACACCTGTAAGTGGTGTGACTGGTCCAAGAAGGTAGACATCGAGGACCCCTATTACATCTGGTTCTCCTTCGATTACAACAGTGCTAACAAGAACGCTACTGAGTCCAAGGTTGTAAACGGCGGTATGGTTGAGGTTAAGATCTACGCTGAGGCTCTCGACAAGGTTGCTACTAACATCCAGGCTACATTCAATTACGATCCTAACGTTCTTACCTTCGTAGGAGCAGAGGGTGCAGATATCTTCGATCAGGCTATCATCACCGGCAAGAACGGTCTTGTTACCATCTATGCATTCAACGATGATATCACCAACTCCACCATCAACGGCAAGATGCTTCTCGCTACCTTGACCTTCAAGGTTGCTACTCTTGACGGCGAGGATGAGCTCGGCGTTAACGCAGACAAGAAGTACTTGACCACCGACTTCACCAACTTCGCAGCAGACGCAACCGTTGCTAACCCCGGTGTTGACAACGAGGGACGTGAGCTCGAATGCTTGCTTGAGGATCACAGAGTTAAGGT
Organism: Eubacteriales bacterium; assembly: GCA_045658185.1. Classification (GTDB taxonomy): domain Bacteria; phylum Bacillota; class Clostridia; order Oscillospirales; family CAG-272; genus HGM12713. Next base: position 2,109 of record JAZOUQ010000058.1, on the reverse strand, counting down.
TAACAAGGATTCCATCGAGATATGGAAGCTCGGTGCTATCTCTTCCGATAACTGGATAACCGGTCTTGACCACGTTGCACTCTTCAAGCTTATCGCTTCTAAGGGTATCGAGGACGGCAAGCTCGTAGCTGAGGCTGACCTTGATATGGACGGCGACGTTGACGTTGACGACTACATCTTCCTTGCACAGTACCTCGGCAATGAGCTGAGCTACGGTGAACTTGTTGAAATTGTTACTCGCCCTGCTGTAGAGGCGTAATCAGTTTACAATTTAACGAGGTGAAGAGATGAAACGTATATTAGTATCATGTTTGATTGTTATACTCATTCTCTGCTCTTCGGTGCTTGCAGTCAGTGCAGCAGAAGAAACCCCGTTCAAAGTTACGGTAGGGGTGGCTGATGCCACCCCCACCGTCCTTAACAACGGTGACAAATTTGATGTTAATATAACAATCGATTCAAATCCCGGTCTTAACCTTATTAAGATCGAGGTTGAGTACGACGTAGAAACCGTTAAGCTGGTAGGCGTTACCAACGGAGAGGTTTTCCAGAGAAGCTCTGAAACCGCTACCTATCCTATGATAGATACCGACGTTGCCGGACTTATAAAATTCCAGCACGTAGACCTTGGCGATGCAATCACCAAGACAGGCTCTGTTATGGTTCTCCAGTTTGAGGCTGTAAAGGAGATCGCTCCCAAGAATGCTGTTAGAATAATTGAAGATCAGATAAGCGGAATGGATGCTTCTAAGGGCATCTATTACGGCGAGAAGTTTGGCGGACCTGCTATCGAGCTGGTTGGCAACCCCGAATCGCTTCACAATTGTCTTAACTACATAGAAACGGCTAAGGCAGTTGCTCCCACTTGTACCGAAAAGGGACTTACCAAGGGCGAGAAATGTTCCGTTTGTGGCGAGATATTCGCTGCTCAGGAAGAGATCGCAGCTCTCGGACACAAGGAGGAGATAATCCCCGCTGTTGAGCCTACCTTCACCGAGGAAGGTTCTACCGAAGGAAAGAAGTGCTCGGTTTGCGGAGAGATCCTTGAAGCTCCCGAGTCTGTTCCCGTTAAGGTTGCGGAAGAGCCCGAGGCTAACCTTACTTGGTTGTGGATACTCATCGCTGTTGTAGTTGTAGTTGCAGGTGCAGGCGTTGCGGTATATTTCTTCGTATTCAAGAAGAAGAACGCTGCAAAGGGCTGATACTTGTTAAAAAGGCTGACAAGCCTATACAACAGGACGCTGAATAAGTTATAAGAAAAACAAAAGCTCAGGTCTTTGACCTGAGCTTTTTTGTGTTAATAACCGCCTATTTTATAAAAAAGGACACATCACAGGAGAATGCTCCAAATGATGTGTCCAACTTTTTTATTGTTCATTTTTTGCGATAAGAGCTTACAATGTTATTTTAGCACGCTCCACTTTTCATAGCGCGAGCAAGCGCAAAAATTGCTGAGTCTATCAGCACGCATGTGAGGACCGCCCTGACACCAGCATTTGCCCTTTATACTTTGCTCTTCAAGCACAACATGACTTGCGCTCCAATTGATCTGACGCGGGCCGAGCCAGTAATTGCAAGTCGCGCATAGCTTGGAATGTCCTGCCATTTGATAAGACATGATAAGACCTCCTTAATTACATTTTGAAAAACAGGGAAAAACCCTTGAAGAGCTTTCCCCTGTTTTAAAAGATCAAATTACTTGCTTGCCTCTTCGATAGCAACTGCAACAGCAACGGTCATACCAACCATGGGGTTGTTACCTGCGCCGATAAGTCCCATCATCTCTACGTGAGCGGGAACGGAGGAAGAGCCTGCGAACTGTGCGTCGCCGTGCATTCTACCCATAGTATCGGTCATACCGTAGGAAGCGGGGCCTGCAGCCATGTTATCGGGGTGGAGAGTACGGCCCGTTCCGCCGCCGGAGGCAACGGAGAAGTACTTCTTGCCGTTCTCGATGCACCACTTCTTGTATGTTCCTGCAACGGGGTGCTGGAATCTGGTGGGGTTTGTGGAGTTTCCTGTGATGGAAACGCCTACGTTCTCAAGGCGCATGATAGCAACGCCTTCGGAAGTCGGATCGTAGCCATGTCGTTCTGTGAGCCAAGGAGT
>JAZOUQ010000057.1:0-4197 GCA_045658185.1 Eubacteriales bacterium | reverse complement strand
CTGAAAGCAAAGGGAGGCTACTGCCCTTGCAGACTCCAGCGTAGCGAGGACACCAAATGTATATGTAAGGAATTCAGAGAGCAGATGGCAGACCCCGATTTCGAGGGATATTGCCACTGTCTGCTGTATTATAAATTCAAGGAAGAAAAAGGAGAAAAGTTATGAAGATAGTTTACGTTAATGCGGAAAATTTTGTTGACGAGGTGCTAGGGAGCAATCTGCCCGTGCTTATTGATTTTTACGCGGATTGGTGCGGCCCTTGTAAAATGCTCGCCCCTACTCTCGACGAGTTGGCAGAGGAAAGAGATGACCTTAAGATATGCAAGGTAAACGTTGACGTTGCCCCCGACGTGGCACAGGCGTTTGACGTGTCGGTCATACCCACTCTGGTGGCTATGAAGGACGGCGGTGTTAAGGCTGTTAAGACAGGTCTTTGCTCAAAATCGGAGATACTCCAGCTTCTCGGACTTTGATTTTTGAGGAATATCCGAAAAACGGTTGAAAAAAACGCAAATATGTGCTATAATCATAAGGATATTTCGTTTAGCAATACACAAAGGAAAGGTAATTGATAATGAAAAAGACTTTTTTTAAGGCGGCACTCGCACTCGTTCTCGTTTGTGCCTCGGTATTTTGCTTTGCTTCCTGCGGAAACAGTGCGGCAAAGGTGGAGGACGCCCAAAGTGCAACCGGCAGCTTTGCAGGTGTTTCGTGGGATTACAACGCAAAAGACAAGACGCTCACCATTAAAGGCTCAGGTGCGATAAGCTTCAGCACCGCGGCAAAAGCAGATTGGATCAACGTGCGTCACAGCGTTGAAAAGATAGTATTCGACACGGCCGAGATAACCGAGATCGGAAACTACGCGTTTTACAATATGAAGTCGCTTAAGGAGATAGATATTCCCGACAGCGTAACGGTGCTTGGCAACTACGCCTTCGCTTACTGTGCATCTCTTACCAACATAGACGGTCAGCTCCCCGCGGGACTTACCTCCATCGGCGAGAGCTGTTTTGAGAGCTGTATCAAGCTTGAGGCGATAACCGTTCCCGCGAATGTCCATACCATCGGGACGAGAGCCTTCGCTCACTGTTCTTCACTTAAGACCGTTGACATAGACGCAACTCTTGATATGCTTGAGGCTTGGACGTTCAAGGGCTGTACGTCCCTCGAAAAGCTGACTATGTACGAAGCAAACAAAGGAACGATAATAGACCCCACCGCCTTTGAGGACTGCTCCGTGAGTGGCATCTCGGAATTCTCAAAGACCATCGGCGGCAAAAAGGTTCTGACGATAAACTACGTATACGAGGACGGTTCTCAGGCGGCTGAGCCTTACGTTGAGGAAATGGTAAAGAACGAGTTCTACGAAAAGGCCTCTCCTGCCATCGAGGGATACCAGCCCGACGTGGCAGTCGTAAAGGGTAACCTTGGCGAGGACAAGGAGATAACCGTCGTTTATACCAAGATAGTCGAGCAAACCGAGGCTGTCGAGGAGGACGAGCAGACAGAAACCGAAGCTCCCGTCACAGAAGAGCCTAAGAGTAAGACGGGTAATATCATCGCTCTCGTATTTATGGGCGTGGTCATACTTGCAATAGTCGGTCTGGTAGTCTTTATGGCAATCTCCAACAAGAAAAATTCCGAGAAAAACAATAAGAACAACAAGAATAATAAGAATAATAATAAGAACGTCAAGAAGAAGTAATTCGGAGGACTTATGAAGCAGAATTGTAGCGTGGATATGAAAATATCCGAGGAGCTGCTGAGGAAGTTTCTGTTCGTAGCGGCGGCTGAAAAGCGTTCGCCTACGGCACAGTTTGCATTTATGGTGCGTAACAACGTAGCGTACTACGAAAAGACAAAGGGCAGAATTCCCGAGCAGGAATTGAAAAAGATAGATATTTCCGAATACGTTAAGGAAAGTGAATAAGCAAAAGGGACTGGGGCAACGTTAATGACTCAGTCCCTTTGCTATGCTACATATTTTGATTTGTCGGGGAGTTGACCTCTCAGTCAGCTCACGCTGACAGCTCTCCTAAAAGGAGAGCCTTTTCAAGCACACCGCAAACAAATCCAAAGGCTCCCCCGTTGGGGGAGCTGTCGCCGTGAGGCGACTGAGAGGGCTCGATAAATCCCAATTTATATAGAAAAGGAGCTGAGTTATTAATCGACTCAGCTCCTTCGGTGCGGACGAGGTTTTGTTCTTGACGAAAACTCACCCCACCGTGTCATTCTGAGCGAAGCGTAAGCGTAGTCGAACCCGTAGGGCGAGGCTCTGCCTCGGAATCTCGGTGGCGTATATAACTCCCCGTTAAATCCCAATTTTTAAACCGAAGAGCTGGGTCAATTTAATGCCCCAGCCCCTTTTGTTTATCCTTTATATAGGTCTATCGCTTGCTTTATCTCGCCCGAGGAGTAGCCGTATCTGCACAGGGCGGCGAACATCTTTTTTCGTCCCGACGGGTCGGCGGGTATCTCACCGTACCTCTTCCCTATCAGCCGTGAGCAATTTTGCACAAAATCCACCTCTTCGTCCTCAAGTGAGCATAAGGCGGCATTCACCGCGTCTGAAGAAAAACCCTTTGCGTAAAGCTCGGAGATGATACGCTTTTTTCCCCAAAGCTTGGACGCACATCTTCTCGCTATTTCCGAGGCGTCGTCAAAAGGCTTTATCAACCCCATGGCGACAAGCTCTCTCGCCGCGTCCTCCGCCACCGTCTTGTCAAATCCCTTGGAGATAAGCTTGGTTTTCATTCCGCGAGGCGACACCGCCCCGTATCCGAGAATAACCACACCTTTTTTTGTTGCCGCCCACACCTGCGAGGCATAGGATACGTCATCAAAGGTCTGCGTGTCCGCCTCCCCTCGGCTCACACCGAGAGCAAGATATTGGCGGGAGGAAAGGGTAAACGTGGCTCTTTCGCTGTTGCCCTCGCCGTTCTCTATAAGAAAGGTAACGTCCGTTTCCTCTCCCGCACCTCTTGAGGATATCGAGGTAACGCTTATTTCAATCATTTATCAGAGATCTCCGTCATCCATAGTCTGAATGTCGAAATCGTCCTCGTCGTCAAGCTCAAATTCCTCTTCCTTGTCCGCGATCTGATCCTTCATACTGCGTATTTTGGCATCAAGCTCGGCAAGCATATCGGGGTTCGCCTCGATAAGCTTTCGCACGTTGTCCTTGCCCTGACCTATGCGTTCTCCCTCGTAAGAGAACCAAGAGCCGCTCTTCTTTATTATTCCAAGGTCGATGCAGTAATCAATTATCTCACCTGAACGTGAGATACCCTTGCCGTAAAGTATATCGTACGCCGCGGGCTTGAAGGGGGGAGCTACCTTGTTTTTAACTATCTTACAGCGAACGTGGTTACCGATTATCTCGCTTCCGTTCTTGAGCTGATCCTGTTTTCTGACGTCGATTCTTACCGACGCATAGAATTTCAATGCACGACCGCCGGGCGTGGTTTCGGGGTTGCCGTACATAACGCCAACCTTTTCGCGAAGCTGATTTATGAATACAACCACGGCGTTGCTCTTGGAGATAACGGCAGACAGCTTTCTCATAGCCTGCGACATAAGTCTTGCCTGAACGCCAACCATAGCCTGACCCATATCTCCCTCTATCTCCTGACGGGGAACGAGAGCCGCAACCGAGTCAACGACTACCACGTCGATAGCACCCGAGCGAACGAGAGCCTCGGTAATGTCAAGTGCGTCCTCGCCGCAGTCGGGCTGTGAAACCAGCAGATTATCAATATCAACGCCAAGAGCCTTGGCGTAAACGGGGTCGAGAGCGTGTTCCGCGTCGATAAACGCCGCTTCCCCTCCCGCCTTCTGCACCTCGGCAACTATATGGAGAGCAACGGTAGTCTTACCCGAGGATTCAGGGCCGAATATCTCGATTATTCTTCCTCTCGGAACACCGCCGATACCCAAGGCAAGGTCAAGGGATATAGAGCCTGTGCTGACAGCCTGAACCTCCATTGCGGAGTTCTGTCCCAGCTTCATAATAGTACCCTGTCCAAAATCCTTTTCCAGCTGTGCGATAGCCGTTTTCAGAGCCTTTTGCTTTGCGTCCTTATCGCTGTCGCGGGGTATCATCTCTATTTTTTTCTTCGCTGTTGCCATAATAATCTCCTTGTTTACGTCTGTTATGGGAACATTATACACCATATCCGCCCCTTTGTCAATACC
>JAZOUQ010000056.1:0-8220 GCA_045658185.1 Eubacteriales bacterium | reverse complement strand
CAACTTCTCCAACCCCGATTATTACTATATTCTCTCCATTATTACAATCGTACAAGGAGAGCTTTATTGGCGTTTTAAAACTCATCCGTTATATTCCTCTTTGTCTTCCTCAAGCGAGTCCTTTATCATCCTTCTTATAGTTTTTTCTGAGTAGTCGTACTTTTGAGCCAATTCTGCTATGTTAGTACCGTCATACTCTTTGATTACATTTTGTTGAATAAGATGTGGATTATAGAGCCTGACAGGGAAGGTAATTTGCTGTCCCTTGAATCGCAAGTATATCTTTAATGTATTATCAAGACCTACAATTTCGGAAATTTCTTTATAAATGTCATTGTATAGGTCAATTTCTTTTTTCACAGTATCCACCTCCCCATGATATTCTAACACTTTGTCGCGGACAAGTAAAATCCTATTTTCCTTATGTTTGTCCATAATTTCCCTCCAAAAATATTTTAGGAAAGGATATATATTTGAGAGTGGTGTGTTTTCGATAAAAATAAGCTATTACCTTTTGACATATGCTGGCTTAATGTGCAGTCATACATAATGGATCTATTACTTTTTATATTTATATGTGTTTATATATATTCGCAATGTTTTTTAGTTGAACTCGCGATTTTAATATTTTTTATTAACACAACTCAAAACAGCAGCGTCGCTTAAGGCGGCAACATTCTACGATTGATTTTCTCCATTTTTTAAAAAATTGTAAAAAAGTCAATAGAATCTATTGACATATCGACATAGCTGTGCTATAATGTTCATAAATAAATATAAGGAGGCACAATATGTCAGAAATAATGAGCTTTTCCAATGCGACAATTCCTATAACCTCTGTGTTGAATAGTATAAAAACGGTTAATTTTGGAGGATTAGATTTACGTCCTCCGTATCAAAGAGGATTTATATGGAAAGATGATTTCAAAGATAAACTTATTTATAGTATTATTAAAGGGTATCCAACAGGAAATATCAGCGTAAGAATTTTATCTACTCCTAATGAAAAAGGTGCAAAATCAGAAGTTGTTGATGGACAACAGAGATTAACAACTATACGAGACTTTGTAACTAATGATTATACCATTAAAAGTTCTTGGTCAAAAAAAATAATCCACGTTATAATCGATTATTATAAAAATGCTAATGTTACAGATGAAATAGTTGAAAAATTAGCAAAAAAGGCAACTAGAAAGGGGAATCCTAAATTAAAATTTTCAGATCTTCCAGATATTATTCAAGGCAATATAAATTCCTACAATATAGCTATGACATACATAGCCGACTCTTCTGAAGAGCAAATACGCGAATATTTTAGATTTCTACAGAACCAGGAAAGATTGAGAGCTGGAGAAATAATAAACTCTATGCCAGCGACAAATCTTGAAACATTTCTTGAAAAAATTGATAATAAAAATCGTTTTTTAGATGTTATTGGGTTCTCTGATGATAGAGCAGAGTTTGATAAGGTTTTTTATAGTATAATCGGATTGTTTGATTCTAAAATTTCTTTTGGTACAACTGATAAAGTGATACAAAATTATGCATCAACAGCTCAAACACCAACAACTGGTTTATCAAGAACACTTACTTTAGTAGATCAAATAAATGCAATTTCCAAAAATCGTGGGGGAAATTTGCAAAACACAAGGAAAAGATATCTAAAATTTCTTTTGTTATTGGCGGGATTGGGTGTTGTTGATTTTAAACAAAATACAGAAAAAAAACTTAATAATTTAAAAGAATTGGATGATAAGCTTGCGGCATTCTTTTCCGCAAAAGCAAAAGTTGTTGACGAGGAATATGCAGGTTGTTCAAACGAAGTTATCGAAGAATTAAGGTATGTTGCACTGTTGACAAAGGGAGGTCACTCTTTGCACAGAGTTGAAAATAGAATGAACATTCTTGCTTATTATATTAACAATAACAATCCTAAGACACAATCTTCAAAAATATCACTCGTAGAGAAATGATGTTTATTTTCCATATCCAAAACAAAGTGCATGCACTTTGTTCTTGCACATCTGATATATTATGCAAAGCTACGGTAACTACCGACAAGCAACCGACAAAAAAGATTGGTATAATTCCGTCTAAATCGGGGTGGAGGAATGCAAAAAAGGAGCCTTGATACTAAGTGTATCAAGGCTTTGTTTGGTTGCGGAGGTGGGATTTGAACCTCACGACCTCCGGGTTATGAGCCCGACGAGCTACCAAGCTGCTCTACTCCGCGATATTAAGTTTTACCGTTGTGGTGCCGGTGACCGGGGTCGAACCGGTACGATACTTTCGTATCACGGGATTTTAAGTCCCGGGCGTCTGCCTGTTCCGCCACACCGGCGTACAGCCTTCTGTTGGTTGCCTAGGTATTATATCACACTTTGTTCACTTTGTCAACCCCCTTTTTTATTTCACTCCTCAAAACTTTTCAGCTTTTTCCTTTTTTTCTGCGTTTTTTCCGTATTATTCACCTTTTATTCTTGAATTTGTAAATTTTTTGTGGTAAAATCTATTACATAATACATACATTTTTTCTTGGAAGGATACAATATGACATTGAACAACAATACAGATTTGCAATTCCTTTATGAATACTGCGTTTTTGACATAACCGATTGCAATACCATTGTTGCACATAAAATGCAAAATTACAAAAAACGTATCCCCTTTGGCGACAGCCTTTACGACATTATGTCGCCCGAAAATATATATCAGCTTGTTTCTCATCTTAAATCCTATACCCAAGTTCCTATGTTTGTTTCCACCAGTCGCGGAATTGCTCTCGCTCTTCCGCATCTCGTCCCTTCAACGGGCTTCGGTATTCTTCTCTTCCCCGCCTTCGGTGGCGACCGTCTGAGGAGCATTTACAGACATATGAAATGGGATGCCGTTTTCGGTATCGGCACTATGGATAAGCCCTCCCGTATGTCCGCTATATCTGCAAAATATCTTCCTTTAGCAGAAATCATTCGTAAACGAATAAATGACGTTTTCGGAGGTCTTACATCTCCCGAGTCAACCTTCGATATGCGAGGCGACGTGACCTCTCTTCTCAAGGAAAGGATCACTGCCATATCACGTTTCGTTGACATACCGATAAGTACGGTGTGTCTTGACGCTTTAGAGGTCAACGGTCAATTTGACTTTCCTGTTTTTTCATCGGTTACGTTTATGATGGCAACGCTGGCTCTTTCGATCAATTCCGAAAACCGTTTGAATATAAGATTGGCTATGAACAACTATGAGATTGAGGAATCCTTCAATTTCTCCGCTATCTCATCAGACGTTAAACGCACCTCCGCTTTCAGGGCAATAAAGCGAATGGTTGATCGTAAACGTATAGATCTTCTTTCATTTTCGGAGTTCGAAGCTCTGTATTTCAGACTTTATCCCACAATAAAGGACTGGGCGGTTCTTGGCATCAAGCAACCCGACCCGGAGAAAGGCAAAAGAATGTCAAAAATCCACAATTCAGCAAGTGAGCTTATAGGAAAAACTCCTTTGCTCCGCTTAAAAAACATAGAATCACTTCTCGATCTCAACGCTTCACTCGTAGCGAAGCTTGAATATTTCAATCCCGCAGGATCGGTTAAGGACAGAGCCGCCCTTGCTATGATAAACGCCGCAGAAAGGTCAGGACAGCTTGTAGACGGCTCGGTTATTATTGAACCTACCTCGGGAAATACGGGAATCGGTCTTTGCTCGGTAGCGGCTACAAAGGGCTACAAGGTTATGATCGTTATGCCCGACACTATGTCCGAGGAACGCAGAAAGATAATGAAGGCTTACGGTGCTGAGCTTGTTCTCACCGACGGAAGTCTTGGCATGAAGGGTGCAATAGAAAAAGCAGAGGAGCTTTCACACTCCATTCCCAACGCCTTTATTCCCGATCAGTTCAACAATCCCGAAAACGCTCGTGCTCACTTTGACACAACGGGACCCGAAATTTGGGAGGACACCGACGGAGGTGTGGATATTTTTGTGGCAGGAGTAGGTACGGGCGGAACTATCACGGGAGTTGGAGAATATTTGAAATCCAAAAATCCCGAGGTAAAGATAGTAGCAGTTGAACCCGCCTCCTCTCCTCTTTTGTCGGAAAGAAGATACGGTGCTCACAAAATACAAGGAATAGGTGCAAATTTCATTCCCTCCGTACTGAACACGGCGGTTTACGACGAGGTACTCACCGTTGAAGATGACAATGCTATGGAAATGGCAAGAATGGTTGGAACGAATGAGGGCATATTGGTTGGAATTTCCTCCGGTGCGGCACTTTCCGCAGGCGTAGAGGTTGCGAAGCGTCCCGAAAACAAAGGAAAGACCATTGTTGTACTTCTCCCTGACACGGGGGACAGATATCTGTCAACTGAGCTTTTCTCAAATTGAGGTAAATTTATGATAGAATATGAAATACATTCCGTAGAATACGATCAGCTTGAGCAATGTCTTGAAGCTTTGCACTCTGCCTTCGGGGATATGGCAAAAGTATTCGGTTACACCAAGGAAACCTATCCCTCAAGCGGTGCTTACGTAACGCTTGACGAGCTCAAGGCAGCTAAGGACAGAGGAGTACATATGTATGCGGCTTGTGTTGACGGAAAAGTAGCGGGATACGTTCAGCTTGAAAAGATGGGGGACGGGACATATGCCTTCCGTCGGTTCGCTGTGCTTCCCGAATACCAGAAACTGGGTCTTGGCAGAGCTCTTGTATCTCACTGCAGAGATAGAGCCACGCTTTACGGAGGAAAAAAGATTACTCTTCTTATGATAAACGAAAACAAAAAACTCAAGTCATTTTACAAAAGCAACGGATTTGTGGTTGCAAAGGTAGCTCGTGACGACTCCTATCCCTTTGAATACGCAGTTATGGAGCTTGATCTTACGGAAGAAGAATAAAACAAATTTTTGTTTTATAAAACAATTGACAAAATATTGCGTTTATGGTATTATTATCATAATATATTACTTGGTTTTGAGCCGGAGGAATAATGGAAAAAATAAAGAAGTGGTTGCGTAGGCTCAAACGAAAGCTTATTCGCTTTATAATGTGGATCATACGGGAATGTAAAAACTGGCAAACTATTCTTCTTTTGTTGATAGTGGCTACGGTACTTCAACTTCCAACATGGGGCGGTTTTTTGCTCTATCTTATTTTTGGTTGGCAATGGGCTCTGGCGGTAGCAACCGTGGCAGCAATATTCTGGGCAGGTCCGTTCTCTCCTTTTTGGGTGGCTTGTTTAACTATTACTCTCGCTATAAAACGGATTTTTGAGAAGATTTTTCACTATAAAAATCACAATTATAAGCAATATAAAAACAAAAAAAAGACTGATTAAAAAATCAGTCTTTTTTGCTTTAAAAAATACCTGTGATAAATATTTCAAGGCCTATAAATATGAGTATAGCTCCGCCAAGTATTCCCGCTTTACCAGCAAGGCAAGTACCTGCCTTCTTTCCTATAAACAAGCCACAGAAGCAGATAATAAACGTAACCACAGAAATTATAAGTGCAGACAAAACAGCTTCCAGAAGATTATGCTCGGCTATGGTAAAGCCAACCGACAATGCGTCAATAGATGTGGCTACTCCCTGAAGCATCAACGCGGCAATTCCAACACCCGCAGAACATTCAGGCGTTTCGCATTTACACTTGATACCCTCTATCAGCATCTTTCCGCCGATAAAGCAAAGCAGAACCAAGGCGATCCACGGAATAAGCTTTTCAAACCACGTAAAATATTTGACTACGGTGTGTACGCATATCCAACCCAGCATAGGCATAAGTCCTTGGAATATCGCAAATATTCCAGCGACTCCGCACATTTTTCTCGTTCGCATACAAGGCTCGTTAAGTCCGTTTGCAAGAGATACGGAAAACGCATCCATAGCAAGTCCTATACCGAGAAGCAAACTATTAAAAACAAGCATAAAGTCCATAAAATATCCTCTTCTCTCAATTATTCCAAACATTATACCATACTTTTATTTCTTTGTCAACATAAGGAAATAACTATTTTGTAATAAAAACACCTTATTAAATTGTAAATCTCCTTGTAAAATGAGGATAAATGTGGTAAAATAGTATTTGTAGAATTGTATTTAAACGGAGGACGTTATGCTTTCGACAGTTTATAGTGCCGGACTTTTCGGTATTGACGGATATATCGTTACGGTAGAATGTAACGCACAGTCAAGAATTCCCGATTTTGAGCTTGTGGGGCTTCCTGACCTTGCGGTAAAGGAAGCAAAGGAGCGTGTTCGCACCGCATGTGAAAACAGCGGTTTTAAGTTTCCTGCTCTTGAATTGACCCTCAATCTTGCACCCGCAGACCGCCGAAAGGAAGGCTCTGCCTTTGACGTGGCTATGCTTACGGGTATTTTACACTGTGCGGGTGTTATTCAATACAACACAAATTTCTCGAACAAGTGCTTCGTCGGTGAGCTTTCTCTCTCGGGTGAGCTGAGAGGCGTCAGAGGTGCTCTCTGTATGTGCGTAGCGGCAAGAAATGCGGGAATGACGGAGTTTTACGCTCCCGAATGTAACGCCCGCGAAGCGGCGGCGGTTGAAGGCATTTCCGTTTATTCCGTAAAAAATATGAAACAGCTTATCGCTCATCTCAACGGCACGGAGCTTATGACACCCGTCAGCGGTGACGTGACCTCTCTTGAGGACGGCAAAGCTACTAACGACGGTATCGATATGTCCGACGTAAAGGGACAGAGCCTTGCCAAGAGAGCTATGGAGATAGCAGCGGCGGGCGGTCACAATATACTGCTTATCGGCCCTCCCGGCACGGGAAAGTCTATGCTTGCAAAACGACTTCCAACCATTCTCCCTCCCCTCACCTTTGAGGAGGCTATTGAAAGCACTAAAATACACTCCGTTGCAGGAACTCTTCCCGAGGGAGTATCGCTTATAAAAAGACGTTGCTTCCGTTCTCCCCATCATACGATGAGTGCGGTAAGTCTTGTTGGCGGCGGAATAAATCCTTTACCCGGAGAGGTATCTCTTGCCCACAACGGAGTGCTGTTCCTTGACGAGCTTCCCGAATTTCCCAAAACGGTCACCGACTCACTTCGTCAGCCACTTGAGGACAGACGTATCACCATTACCCGTGCAAACGGACGCGTGACCTATCCCTGCTCCTTTATGCTGGTTGCGGCAATGAACCCTTGTCGATGCGGATATTTCGGACATCCCACTCAAAAATGTACCTGCTCGCCAAATGACGTAAAGCGGTACATATCCAAGATAAGCGGCCCTATGCTTGACAGAATCGATATACAAATAGAGCTTCCCTCTCTCTCATACGACGAGCTTTCTGCTCCGTCTGCGGCAACAGAAACGTCTGAGGAAATAAGAGCAAGAGTTGTAGCGGCAAGAAAATTCGCCGCAGAGCGTATGGCTGAGGAGAAGAATATCTTCTGCAACGCACAGATAGGCTCGGCACAGATACGCAAATACTGTATCCTTGACCAATCGGCTCAAGCACTTATCAAATCGGCGTACGACCGCCTTGGTATGTCGGCACGAGGCTACGACAGAATACTTCGAGTTGCCCGTACCGTAGCAGATATGGACCGCTCGGAGGTTATCGGCGGTGCACATATAGGCGAGGCTATACAATACAGAAGCCTTGATAAAAAATATTGGAGTTAACAATGAACACAGAAGGACTGAAAAAATTCATATTCGATCTTTGCTCCGTGCCGTCGGTATCGGGCTTTGAGAGTCGCGGAACGGCAGAGCTGACCCGACTTACCCAAGGTATGCTTGACGCCCCCACGGTTGACGGAGTAGGTAATCACCTATTCGTCAAAAAATGTGGCAGAGATAACGCCCCCAAGGTAATACTTGACGCACATTTTGACGAGATAGGTCTTATAGTAACCGAAGTTTGTGAGAACGGATTTTTAAGAGTCGCCCCTATGGGCGGTATCGACCCATCAATACTTCAAGCGGCTGACGTTATGATATACGGGAAAGAAACATTGAGAGGAGTTATCACCTCAACACCTCCTCATCTTCGCAAGAGCGACGAGCTTCCTGCCGCTGACGAGGTAACCGTTGATACGGGTCTTTCCGAAAAAAGAGCCAAGGAGCTTATCCGGGTTGGAACACCCGTGGGCTTTGCTCCCGTTTACGGAGAGCTGCTTGGTGGAAAGCTTATCGGAAAGAGCTTTGATGACAAGGCGTGTGCCGCTTGTATTCTCTGGGCG
>JAZOUQ010000055.1:0-11586 GCA_045658185.1 Eubacteriales bacterium | reverse complement strand
TTCGCGACAGCCTGACTATTATACCACATCTCTTTCGCTTTGTCAAGCACTTTTTTTATTTTTTTTAAAAGTTTTTTTCAAAGCTCTTTTGTGGTAGCCGCCTCTCTCAAGACGACTCGCATATTATACCTCTTTTTTGATACTTTGTCAAGCGGTTTTTTCGATTTTTTTTATTTTTTGTATTGATTTGTAGAAATTAACAAATACTAACCGTATATTTCCCTTCCGAGGTGTTAAATGGCTACAATACTTTTACGAACAGTTATAGTCTACGTCGTTTTAATGTGTGCAATGCGTCTTATGGGTAAGAGGCAGATAGGCGAATTGGAGGTTGCGGATCTCGTGACAACTCTTCTTATTTCCGAAATTGCATCTCTCCCCATAACCGACAACACGCTCCCGCTCTCACACGCAGTGATCCCCATAGCCGTTTTGGTATCCTTTGAGGTGCTTACAGCCGCTATAACGGTAAAATTCCCCAAATTCAAAAATCTGATAACGGCACGTCCCGCAACGCTGATCTGCCACGGCAAGTTAAACCGCCGAGCGATGTTTGAATCAAGAATATCCAACGACGAGCTTATGACGGAGCTTAGGCAGAACGGATATATCGACATACGGGACGTATCTTACGCAATACTTGAAAAAAGCGGAAAGATAACCGTAATTCCATATCCCGACGCACTCCCTCCCACCTGCAAACAGCTCAACATAAAGACCGCCAACAGCGGAATATATCATATCGTCGTAGACAACGGCTGTCCCAACTCCTACGGACTGTCCTTGGTAGGCTTATCAAAAAAGCAGTTAGAAAGAAAATTTCGATTGCAGGGAAAGACCGTTTCCGACGTGTATCTCATGCTGGTAAATGACGTAGGAGAGGAGCGTATTATATATAAGGAGGATACAAAATGAAGGCGGTAATTATTTCAATATTACTTTTGGCTATGGCAATTCTCGGCTCTGTAATAAACGTGTTTTTTGTCAATTCAAGAATCGCGGAAATGTCCGAGCTTGTGACGGATATCTCACAAAACAGCGAAGGCAGAGAGAAAAAGTTGGAAAAGCTTACGCTTGAATGGTCTGAAAATCAATCGATATTTCGTCTTAGCACAAGTTTGAGGGAGGTGGACCGCGTTTCAGAGGGACTTTTGACCTTGCAGATCGCCTGTCAAAGCCAAAACGAATGGGCGATACGTCAAAGCTGCGTACTTCTTTGCGACGCATTTGACGATATCGCCCGATATGAAACCTTCAATATCTTTAAGATAATATGAATTTACTTGATTCCGTTTCTAACACTTACGGCAGTACCAACCAATCGCCCTTCGTTATCTCCAATGGATTCCTTATCATAGCAATCCAAATTCGGCGAGATCAATACACGCGTTTCATATTTTGCCGTTCCTGAATTCACTGTTTCCTCGAGTACGCACAAATAGCTATCCGTGTTGGGAATATCCTTTGACATCACGTAATTTTGTGCGGTCGTAATGATGCAAATCGACTGCTCCTCCGAGTTTCCGTAGAACGCATTGATAATCTCCAGGTTCTTTTCCGCATAGTCCTCCTCAGGAAGATACAGCGACAAAACACGGTATTTCTTGTTTGAGCAGATCAGGGTTATCTCCGTTGCCAAAGAGCCTTTCTCTGTTTTCAGTACAGCCTCATCAATCACGGTCATATCCGGTCTGCTCAAGACTGCCACAACACTTCCGTCATTGCAATCAAGCAAACGATGGTCGTAAGTATCATAAAGATACATATTAAGAGCGTTCCAAAGATTTCCGGTTGGTACGCTGACGGTAATCACGTCCGCCCCGCTCTGCTTAACAGCAGAAGAAACGGAAATCAACTCTTTATTGCTTATCCGAACATTCTTCTCAATTCGGTAAGACGCTACCGTTATTCCATAATTAATGTAAGAAAACAGCTCCTCATCTAAAATCTGTATCTCCTTGGTTTCTTCTCCTACCACCTCGGATATACGCTCCAAAACCCTATCTATCGCCAACGATACCCCATAGATACTGTCAGCTTCAACAAAAATATCGTCGTCATATCCGTATATACGATATTTCATTGCTTCAATATCATTGTTTACTCTGACGATTATTTCCTTTTTGGAATTGGAAGGATTACGCCGAAAAACGTTCAAGGAGCATTTTGTCTTTTCCTCTATGCCTTCTTTAAGCTTCACTGCAAGGCTTATCAAGGAATCGTCCACATAGACGATCTCATATTCTCCAAGTGCACAGCCGTTCAGCAAGAATTTATCGCTACCGATAAATTCAAACAAAACGCCCTCCTCCGCTATATATCCGTATTCTGACGCAGGCAATATTTCGTCTGTAAAGCGTTGAATGGCGGTAAGCGTTGCACTGTCGGTTATTCCACCGATCGCAACGGTGTTTTTATAAACTCGGCAAACGTAGTCGTCCTCTCTCATTCCGTCGTACCAATACTGGGTAACATCATCAGCAACTTTACCGATCACCACGTAAAGCTTTTCGGGATCGTACTTTTTATCGTACTGATGAGCAGTAACGGACATTTCCGTTTGTGCTTCCAAAAGTTCGGCAAGTTCCCTTGCCGCCATTACCACAGCCGCAGAGCTTCCCTTGGGATAAATGACCTCGCATTCAAGCACCTTCTCCGTATCGACAGTTTCTAGCATTTCGCCAACTGCGTCAAATGAGGAGATTTTATCTGTGTTGCAACCGACAAGCAATGACGAAAACAAAAGACTCATCGCAAGAACAAGCGAATATACTCTTGTTCTCTTGTTGTTATCTGTAATCATATCTTTCTCCAACACACCGAGGAACATCTCGTGCATTGCTCATCTCTACTATCTTTTTTACAACCGCATCCGCATCTCGTCTTTTCAGAGCAAAACGCACGGTAACGTCAGCATCAAAGACAGTATCATCAATAAGTATCTTCTTGTCGGTAAAGTATGCGATATACTTCTGATACTCCGAATATCCACAGGTAAGCAAAAATTCGGAATACGGCTCATATGTGACTATTCCCGCCGCCTCAAGAGCAAGTGACGCTGTATGAGAATAAGCTCTTACAAGACCGCCCGCACCAAGCAGTGTTCCTCCGAAATATCTTGTTATCACTACACAAGCATTATCCACCCCGCTTTTTCTTATAGCGTCAAGAGTGGGCATTCCCGAAGTCCCCTGCGGTTCTCCGTCGTCAGAATATCTTGCAATTATTCCTTTATTTATAGTATACGCCGACACGTTGTGCGTTGCGTCGTTATACTGTTTTTTTATTTTTTTGATGTATTCCTGTGCTTCCTGCTCGGTGTCTGTTCGCAACGCGTGACCGATAAACAGCGACCGCTTTTCTTCAAACTCCACGTGTGCCTCGGTTGCAAGTGTAGTAAAATTTTCGCTCAACTGTGACACGTTGTTCCCCTTTCTTTCGCGTTTTTACCTGATTATTTTATCATAAATGACATTTAATTACAATAGTGTATAAAAAATTTCTTTTTCATAGATTAAAAAATCCGTGAAAAATATTCAAATTTTGATTTGTCGATGAATTACAGTTGCACGATTTAGAGGCTCCCTCCGGGAGGGAGCTGTCACCGTGAGGTGACTGAGGGAGAGTGCGTAACAATAAAATAATATAAAATCTCATTGTTTCGCAGACTCCTTCCACCACCAGTGCGAACCCCCAAAGCTCGGCTTCGCTCGCTTCGGGGAACCCCACCGTGGTCCCCCTCCCTCTCGGAGGGAGGCTAATTTATATATCCCCGATAAATCCCAATTTATATAATAAGAGCCGAGTCAATTAAAGGGCTCGGCTCTTGTGTTTATTCTTCTTCGTTTTCTACAATATCGTCAAGTGCGTATTTACGCATCATTCCTCTTGCTCGGCTGTCGGCAAGGGCAACCACGGTCATTCCGTCCGCACCGTACTGCACGTCCTCCACCGTTGCGTACTTATAAAGGGTATTCAACGCACCGCCATCGCTGTTGGGGATAAAATAGGTCACCCTTCGGGTATCCATCAGCACCATAGCCTCAAGCTTTGCAACCATCTGCTCACAGCCCTGTCCCGTAAGTGCGGAAATATACACCACGTTATCCGCCGCCTCTCTGCCAAGTTTTCCAAGACTTGCAATTCCTCTGTCGCATTTATTGAAAACGTACAGAGTAGGCTTGTCCGTAGCACCAAGGTCGCAGAGCAAACTCTCGGTTACCTTTAATTGCTCGGCTGCGTTTTCGTCCGATGCGTCAATGATTATCATAAGAATGTCTGCAAGACACGCCTCCTCAAGCGTTGAGCGGAACGCACGTATCAGGTGGTGAGGCAATTTGTTTATAAATCCTACAGTATCCGTCAGCAACACCGACTCTCCCGAGGGTAAAGTGAATTTTCTGGTGGTAGGGTCAAGGGTTGCGAAAAGCTTATCCTCCGCAAGTATTCCCGCGTCGGTAAGTCGGTTGAGAAGCGTGGATTTTCCCGCATTGGTATATCCAACTATCGCCACCTCGGTAATACCGCTCTTCTCTCTGGACGCTCTCATAGTCTTACGGTTCTTATCCATTTCCGCTATCTGTGCCTCAAGAGCGTGTATTCGCCTCTGCATATGACGGCGGTCGGTTTCAAGCTTGGACTCACCAGGTCCTCTCGTTCCTATTCCACCTCCAAGCCTTGACAGCTCGTTTCCGTGTCCCACCAAGCGGGGAGCGGTGTATTTGAGCTGTGCCAACTCAACCTGAAGCTTTCCCTCTCCCGTGACCGCGTGGAGAGCAAAAATATCAAGTATGAGCATCGAACGGTCTATAACGCGAACTCCGTCGCCCACAATGTCCTCAAGATTTCTTATCTGCGAGGGCGACATTTCGCAGTCGAAAACCACAAGCGTCACGTCGTTACAAGCACAGATGTATGCAAGTTCCGATGCCTTTCCGCTTCCCAGCACCGTGCGTACGTCGGGGTGATCCTTGTTCTGCGTCAGCCTTGCGACGCACTGTCCACCCGCCGTTTCGAGAAGTCTTTCCAGCTCGTCAAGGCTTTTGTCAACGCTCTCCTGTGTGTCGTTGCCAAGCACAAGCCCCACAAGCACGGCTTTATCATTTATATTTTTTTCCGTTTCTGCCATAAAATCTCCTTTCCGAGAAAAAACAAAGGCAGGATACCGAGAGGTATGCCTGCCTTTATTTTAAGACTTATCGAGCAATTACTTACCAACGCTCTGAAGTCTCTTCTTGAACTTATCAACACGTCCGCCTGCGTCAACAAACTTCTGCTTACCAGTGAAGAAGGGGTGACACTTGGAGCAGATTTCTACTCTCATCTCACCGCCATTGGTGGACTTGGTGGTTACGGTCTCGCCGCAAGCACAGCGAATTACGCACTCTTCGTAATTAGGATGGATTCCTGACTTCATTTTTCATTTACCTCGTTTCTTTTATTGCGATGTTCTTTGACATCGGTTAACAAACAGAAGTATTATATCACATTATCTCCCGTTTTGCAAGAGTTTTTTCAAATTTTTTTATTTTTTTATTTAAATGGGAGATTTGAGCGTAATATTGCCGTTTATTTGAGTGTACAAGCAGTCAAGACGCATGGTCTGTCCGTCCTCTATTCCGCTGACCGTTACTCTTATTTTGGTTATCTCCGAGCCGATGACCTCGCCGTCCTCTACTATCTCGTAAACCTTGGAATCGGTTTCTATGATGAAGACACTGTTAGGATCGTCCTTGTCGGTAAAAGTGATCTTTATACCGCCAAGCTCGGAATCACTCACAACAGCAGTGCTTGAATCAATGACATCGCTCTCTACTTCGTCCGTAAAGCAAAACGTTTTGAACATCTCCACAAATTCAAACGAGGTGTTTATAGTTGCCACCATATCGGAATCACTAGTGGCAATAAATCCGTTCATTTCGGGGTTTTTAACGTATCCCACGTTGTTTATCAGATACATTTCGGTGACCTGACCTTCCTGTGTCGCAGAAACGTATTTGCCGTTTTCGGCAACGGTATAGATAAAGTGACCTGTATCCGTCATCTCAAAATCCATATGGAAATAGTTAATATCATCTGTAACAAAGCTCTGAAGTGTCTTGAATATCTCCTTTGCGTCGTTGGAAAATTCCTTTTTCTCAACAGATGCGGTGGTTTCCTCAGGCTTTGTGGTTTCCTCTGTGTCGGTGGTGCTTACCTCACCGCTATCCGTGTCATTATCTATGGTTTCCTTGTCGCAACCAACAAGTGCAACGGACAAAAACGTAAGTGTAAGAACTAATAACAATGCTAAAATCTTTTTCATAAGTACCTCCAAAAGTATATGTTCCGTAGCTTAATTATATCACCCGTCAAAAGGCGTGTCAACACTAAAACGGGCGTTTTCAAAAATTTGTATTTTTCTCTAAAATACAACATCTTTATATGTGTATATTTACCCCGTTGACCTGAACTGCCCCGTCTGCTCTTATAAGTATGTATTTGACCCCATCGATTATTCTCGTTTCGACCACGTCGCTATGTCCTGCGGAGATCTTTATGTTTATCTCGTCGGTCTTTACGCTGAGGGTCTTGGCGTCGGCTATGTTCTTGGGGTTAAGGACGGTATCCTTGCCGAAGCTCTCGTCAAATTTTTCGGAGAATTTCTCTACCTTCTCCTCCGCAACTCCGCTGTATCGGAGCATTTCCTCCACGTCGTCCTTGGTAAGCGTTGGAGCTTCCTCGCACTTTTGCTCCTTATGCTCCTCAAGCATTGCACATATCTGCGAATGTACCGTGCGAACCACCCTCATATTGCACTCGTCCGCCACCGTTTCCTCAAGTATCTCTCCGAAGGTTTCCTTCTGAGCTGTCGCAGGCATAGGCAGTTCCGATTTGAACAGTGCGTCAACCGTATCCTCGTGGCTGTTATCAAGCTTTCTCGTATAGTACAACGCACCGTATATATTGGTTTCTCTGCCGTCGAACGCAGGGAACATAAATCCAAGCTCGGGTGCTCCTATCACCGTATCAGCCGCAACCGTGCGGAAGCATTTTCCCGGCAGATAGTAGCTGAACGTCGCCTTACCCGTTTTCACGGGACAAACGCTGCATATAAAATAGTTGAACACGCTTGAGGATTCCTTTTCGTTCTCGCCGTCGGCGGTCTTTTTAAACACGTCGTAGCTGTCGTAGGCGAGTAATATCAGGTAGCCCGAATCAATGTCAAGAGTTTCTATTATCTTTCCGTACAGCGTATGCACGGCTTCCTCGTCGGTAAGCTGTGACCGCTTCAAGTCCATAAGAAGCTTATGCTCCTCACTCTGTGCCACCTGCTGTGTGGAAAAGTCAATATCAAGAAGATTTCTGCCCGTAACGCCCGAAAGGGTCTTCTTCAACACTCGGAGCATTGCGTCCGCGTCGTCCTCCGACATAAGACCAAGACTCTGGTCAAATTCCGAAATTATCTGCTTGTCCTCGCTGACGTAACAGCCTCTGACACGGCTTATATTGCTCTTATCCGATCTATATCTGCGGCGTATCTCCGCAATTTCCTTATCTATCATAATTTACCTCTTACCGTATAAAATTTGCTCTATAATTATACCACACCAAGTTGCAGATTTGCAACAGCTTTTTTGAATATTTATCAAAAAGTCGGAAACAATAAACTAAAAAAGTACGGGAGGTATTTTATGAACGAAAAAGGCAAGGTCAAGCAAAGAAACTGCACGGGAGAGCTTCTTGAGGGGCTGTACAAAAACGTAAACACGGAAACGGAATCGCTGACACAAATGATCTCTAAGGTCAAAAGCAGTGAGCTTTCCTCCGAGCTTACGTCACAGTTGAGTAGCTACGGAGAATTTTCCTCAAAGATAGAATCGGAGTACAAGTCCTCCATGGGACAGAAGCCCGATAAAAGCATCATATCTTCACTAACTGCCAAGTTGGGATTGGAAATGAATACGCTTATGGACTCCTCCGACCACCGTATCGCACAGATGGTTATCGAGGGGACTACAATGGGCATCACCGACACAATACGGCTTGTGAGAGAATATGAAAATTCCAACTGTCGGGAGTCCGCACTCTCTCTCGCCAAGGAGATAGTTACCTTTCAGGAAGACGCTGTTGAGCGAACAAAAAGCTTCCTTTGACAATACAAGACCGCTGTCAGCGTAAGGACGGCGGTCTTGTATTTTTTAACAATAAAAATTTTTGACATATATTGACATAAATCACCAAATGTGATATAATTTATTTATAAATATAAAAAATAATTTGTGACGATATTTTATATAAAGGTGGACGATATGAAAAAATTCGACATTTCAAATCTTATTGTTTCTCAGATATGCGACGTGTACAGCTACACTCTGCCAATCGAAACGCAGGGCAGTGCCGTCAGCACTCATTCCGTTCTGCTCGTAAAGAAAAAGGGAGAGAGCGAATACGTATCCGACGGCAAAAAATACACGGCAGACAGCGAGAATATTCTTTTCATTCCCGCAGGCACGGAATACTCTATGTGCGTGGAGCGTGCGGGAGAGTGCGTAATAATTGAGTTCGACGCCCTCAACATCAAGGATGCCGACATTTGCGAGTTTTTCACGGGCGGTGACAAGGACGTTGCCGCAACCGTAAAAAGCATAGTTCATTATTGGAAGCTCAAGGGTCCCGCCTACCACTCCAAGTGTCTTTCCGAGCTTTATGCCCTCGTTACACTTCTCTCCACCGCTCACTCCTACACCTATTCCCTTGCGGGTAAATACGGTATGATACACCGTTCCGTCAAGTTTATCGAGGCAAACTACCGCAAGGAGGATCTTTACACCCCCGACCTTGCAGCTATGTCGGGAATGGGAGAAACCTACTATCGCTCAATATTTCTCTCCGTATTCGGTATTGCCCCCGCCAAGTACATACAGAATTACAGAATAGAAAAGGCAAAAGAGCTGTTGGTAAACTGTTCAGGCTCTATTGAGGAGATAGCGACCTCCGTCGGCTTCGCAAATTCCTCCTACTTCTGTAAGGTATTCAAATCCACCGTCGGTCTTACCCCCTCCGAATTTGCCGCAAAGAGCAAGAAGCTGGGATAAAGTTAGTTTACAGCAGGATTTTCGCTACCTTTTTGAAAAAAGGTAGAACCAAAAACTTTACTGACAAAAAGAGCTTAACTTAAGGGTATAGTCTGTGCTATCATTTATAGAATTGCTCCCGCGGGTCATTCTGAGCGAAGCGTAGCGGAGTCGAACTTTTTCCACCGAGATACCAAACGTTGCTACGCACCGTTTGATCCTCGCTATGCTCGGATTTCGGCTACGCTCAGTATGACACCGGTGGAAAAAGCACCGAGCGAAGTGAAGGTGGAATCTGGTGCCACCACCCCAAAAATTCCACAAGGTTACATTTGCGTAAAAAAACAGGTCATCGACCAAATTCGATGACCTGTTTTTTGTTTATCTTGCGACCTCTTCCATAATATATGCTTCGAGAATGTCGCCGACCTTAATGTCGTTAAATCTGTCAAGACCGATACCGCACTCGTAGCCCTGAGCCACTTCCTTGGCATCGTCCTTGAAACGCTTGAGCGAGGATATCTTATCCTCAAAGATAACAACGCCGTCACGTACTACACGGATCATAGCGGAACGAGCCACCTTACCGTCCTGAACGTAAGAACCTGCAATAGTTCCCACGCCGGGTACGTGAATGGTCTGTCTTACCTCTGCGTGTCCGAGGAGAACCTCCTTGAACTCGGGAGCAAGCATACCCTTCATAGCGTCGGTTATCTCATTGATACAGTCGTAAATTACGCGGTAGGTACGAATCTCGACGTTTTGTCTTTCGGCACTGTCGATAGCCGCCTTATCGGGACGGACGTTAAATCCGACGATTATTGCGTTGGACGCTGCCGCCAGCATAACGTCACCCTCACGGATACCGCCTGCCGCTGCGTGAATAACGCATACCTTGACCTCTTCGTTGGATATCTTTTCAAGGGACTGCTTTACTGCCTCCGCAGAACCGCCAACGTCTGCCTTTACGATAATGTTAAGCTGCTGAACACCCTCGGATATCTGTGCGAAAAGGTCGTTGAGGTTTGCTCTTGCGTTCGCCTTGAACACCTCTTCCTTTGCCTTTTCCTTTCTCTGGTCAGCAAGCTCTCTTGCCATTCTCTCGTCAGCGACTACGTTAAATTCGTCGCCCGAGGAAGGAACTTCTGCAAGACCGATTATCTCAACGGGAACGGAAGGACCTGCTTCCTTTAAGGTTCTGCCGTTATGGTCGGTCATTGCTCTTACGTGTCCTACCGCAGTTCCCGCAATAACGATATCTCCGCTGCGGAGCGTACCGTTCTGTACAAGCACGGTAGCCACAGGTCCGCGACCCTTATCAAGCTTGGACTCGATTACGATACCCTTTGCTCTACGCTTGGGGTTAGCCTTAAGCTCCTTGACCTCCGCAACGAGAAGTACGTTGTCGAGAAGGTCGGAGATACCAAATCCCGTAAGTGCGGAAACGGGAACGCAGATAACGTCGCCTCCCCATTCCTCGGGAACGAGATCGTACTTGGTAAGCTCCTGCTTTACCGCATCGGGATTAGCCGTAGGCTTATCCATCTTATTGATAGCAACTATTATATCAATGCCTGCCGCCTTAGCATGGTTTATCGCCTCAATAGTCTGGGGCATTATTCCGTCGTCAGCCGCAACAACGAGGATAGCAATATCCGTCGCCTGAGCTCCTCTTGCTCTCATTGCGGTGAACGCCTCGTGACCGGGGGTGTCAAGGAAGGTTATATCGTGTCCCTGTGCCTTTACTCTGTAAGCACCGATGTGCTGAGTAATACCGCCTGCCTCACCCGTGGTAACGTTGGTGTTACGTATTGCGTCAAGTATAGAGGTCTTACCGTGGTCAACGTGTCCCATTACGCAAACGACGGGAGCTCTGCCCACAAGATTTTCCTCGGAATCCTCCTCCTCATCGAAGAGTCTTTCCTCAATGGTAACTACTACCTCCTTGGTAGCGGCAATTCCCATCTCGTCAGCAACGATAGCCGCAGTATCGTAGTCAACCGTCTGGTTAACGGTAACCATCATACCGAGCATCATAAGTCGCTTAACTATCTCTGCCGCAGTGACCTTAAGTCTGGAGGCAAGGTCGCTGACCATTATCTCCTCGGGAAGGGTCACGCTGGTAGGTGCTTTGGTAACGGGCTGTGTAGACTTCTTGCCCTTGTTGAACTTATCCTTTCCGTTCTTGCCGCCCATTCCCTGCTTCATATTAGCGGGAGCTTGCTTTTTAACTCTCTGGTTACCGCCTCTTACGTCGGCAACGGAATCGGGAACGAAATTGTCAAGTCTTTCGTCGTACTTGGAAAGATCTACCGACCCTGCTCTCATATCGACTACGCGGGTAGCACCTCTCTGCTTGGGAGCTTCGTCACCCTTTGCGGTCTGACTGCGAACGATAGGCTGAGGCTTGAACTTTTCCTTAGGTGCTCTCTGCTGTCTTTCGTCCTTGTCAAAGCCCTGATTACCGCCGAAACGGTCGTTTCTCTGACCTTGACCGAACTGGGGCTTCTGTCCACCTCTTTGCTGTCCG
>JAZOUQ010000054.1:0-4482 GCA_045658185.1 Eubacteriales bacterium | reverse complement strand
ATCCTGTCTTGGGATACCGTCAACACGGCTGCCAAGTCCTACCGTTACGTTTCTGAGTGCACGGTCGTTTGTATCGGTAACACGGGTGAAAACTATTCTTCTCTGGTCGATACCAAGCTCGTTGCCCTGCTGGAGATGGTTATCTATCATAGCACAGAGCAGATTGTTTGCGGCTGTGATGGCGTGGAAGTCACCCGTAAAGTGAAGGTTGATGTCCTCCATAGGAACTACCTGAGAGTATCCGCCGCCAGCGGCACCGCCCTTAACACCGAACACAGGGCCGAGAGAGGGCTCGCGAAGTGCGATAACGGTGTTCTTTCCAAGTTTGTTCATAGCCATACCAAGACCTACCGAGGTGGTGGTTTTTCCTTCACCTGCGGGAGTGGGGTTGATAGCGGTCACGAGAACCAGCTTACCGTTGGGACGGCTTTCCATTCTCTTGAGAAAATCGTCGTTGATCTTTGCCTTGTACTTACCGTACAGCTCAAGCTCGTCGTCGGTTACACCGAATTTTTCTGCGATTTTTGCTATTGGAAGCATCACGGCTTCTTTTGCGATTTCAATATCTGTTTTCATTGTCGATCTCCTTAAAAAAATATAAATTTTATCATTTTATAGTATATCACAGTTTTTTATCAATGTAAAGTATTTTCCTGCTTTTATTTATGTAAAATTATTTATAGTGAAGGTTAAAATGTTAACAAAGTGTAACTATTTTGAATAGTTACTTGAAAAATGTGGCATTTTATATTAGAATATACTGGGTAACGAAGTATATTTTGCTACGCAATATATAAGTTAGTCAATAATAAAATTATAAATACAGAGGAGACAAAAAATGACCAACAACAAGTATGTTCTTGATTGGATCAACGAGATGGCTGCTATGACACAGCCCGACAAGATCGTCTGGATCGACGGTTCCGAGGCTCAGGCTGAGGTACTCAGAGCAGAGGCTTGTTCCACCGGAGAGATGATTAAGCTCAATGAAGAGCTTCTCCCCAACTGCTACCTCCACAGAACGGCTGTAAATGACGTTGCACGTGTTGAGGGCAGAACCTTTATCTGTACCTCCAAGAAAGAGGACGCAGGTAACATCAACAACTGGATGGACCCCAAGGAGTGCTACGAAAAGCTTTCCAAGCTTTATAAGGGCTCTATGAAGGGCAGAACCATGTACGTTATTCCTTACTCTATGAGTATCGTAGGTTCTCCTTTCGCAAAGTACGGTATTGAGCTTACCGACTCTATCTACGTTGTTCTTAACATGCTTATCATGACTCGCGTGGGAACTAACGTTCTTGAGGCTCTCGGCGAGAGCGGTGACTTTATTAAGGGTCTTCACGCAAGAGCTGACATCGACGAGGAGAACAGATATATCTGTCACTTCCCCGAGGACAACACTATCTGGTCTGTTAACTCCGGTTACGGCGGAAACGTGCTTCTCGGTAAGAAGTGCTTTGCACTCCGTATTGCATCCTACCTTGGACGCAAGGAGGGCTGGATGGCAGAGCATATGCTCATTCTCGGTGTTGAGTATCCTAACGGCGACACCAAGTATATCTGTGCTGCATTCCCCTCTGCATGCGGAAAGACCAACCTCGCAATGCTTATTCCGCCCGAATTTCTTAAGAACAAGGGCTATAAGGTATGGTGCGTAGGCGACGATATCGCTTGGCTCCGTGTTGGTGAGGACGGAAGACTTTGGGCAGTTAACCCCGAGAACGGATTCTTCGGTGTTGCTCCCGGAACTAACCTCAACTCCAACCCCAACGCTCTCTACACCACTATGAAGGATACCATCTTCACCAACGTGGTACACAACCTTGACAACAACACCGTTTGGTGGCAAGGCCTCAACAAGAATCCTCCCACGAACGCAATTGACTGGAAGGGTAACGTATGGGATTGCACCAAGTACAACAAGGCTGACAAGTCTACCTGCGGTGCTCACCCCAATAGCCGTTTCACAGCTATGGCTACCAACTGTCCTTGCCTCTCCGGTGAGTTCAACAATCCCGCAGGAGTTCCTATCTCCGCTATCGTATTCGGTGGACGCCGTGCAAAGACCGCTCCTCTGGTATACCAGTCCACAAGCTGGCAGAACGGTGCGTTCGTTGGTTCTATCATGGCTTCCGAGACTACTGCAGCTGCAGCAGGTGCTGTCGGTGTAGTTCGTCGCGATCCTATGGCAATGCGTCCCTTCGTAGGCTACGATATGGGTGATTACTGGGCACACTGGCTCAAGATGGGTACTATGATCCCCAACGCTCCCAAGATATTCCACGTTAACTGGTTCCGTACCGATGATAACGGTAACTTCATCTGGCCCGGATTCGGTGACAACATGAGAGTTCTTCTCTGGATCCTTGACCGTGGCGAGGGTAAGGTTGGAGCTAACATTACTCCTATCGGTTACGTTCCTAACGCAGAGGATATCAACATTGAGGGACTTGAGGGTGTTGATCTTGATACCATCAAGGATCTTCTCACCGTTGACGTTGAGTCTTGGCTCAGCGACGTTGAGAACATCAAGGAATTCTACGCTCAGGTTGGAGCAAGAGT
Source organism: Eubacteriales bacterium (assembly GCA_045658185.1). Taxonomy (GTDB): domain Bacteria; phylum Bacillota; class Clostridia; order Oscillospirales; family CAG-272; genus HGM12713. Next base: position 1,917 of record JAZOUQ010000054.1, on the reverse strand, counting down.
TCCCCAGACTATGTATGACGAGCTTGCTGCACTTGAGGCAAGACTTAACGCTGCAAAGTAATTTGAGATATAAAAAGATAACCGAGTCGATTTCGACTCGGTTATCTTTTTTAATAGGAAAGCCACGCACGATGCGTGGCTTTCGTTAATGCTTATAAATATTACTTTCTCTTCTTGGAAACGGTTGCAACACCGAGAGAGAGAACTGTTGTCATAAGAACCATGCCGCCGATTGTGATGGAGCTTCCGCAACCACTCTTGGCAGGAGCCTCGGTGGTGGGAGCCTCAGTGGTTTCGGGAGTGTTGGTCTCGGTGTCAGCAGCGTCGATTTTAGGAAGAATTTCGGTCTTCAAAAACGTGTTACATACAGAGCATTCCTGGTGTTTCATACCGGCTTGCTCGGTGGTAGGCTCTCTGTCAACTATCCAATCACCCTCGGTATGTCCCTTAGCATTGACCTCGGTGTCTTTGTAAGTATCGTTACATACGGAGCATTTATGCTCGGTATATCCCTTTTCGGTACAAGTAGGAGCAATTACCGTTTCAACGTAGTTGTGAGAAGATGCCTGAGTGAAGGTATCCTTCATGGTGTATCCACAAACAGAGCAAACATGCTCGGTGTAACCCTGCTGACCGCATCCTACGGGAGGAACAACGGTATCGACGTAAGAGTGATCGGTTATGATGCACTTAAGCTTGACAGAGCATGCAATGTTGTTCGAGTTCGTCCAGCCTGCGAATTTATCGGCCTTTTTAAACGCGTCAAGATTAACGAGCTCAGCAACGGTTGCGGTTTTTGCTGCGGTTGCATCAGCATCATCGTACTTATATGTAAGAGTAGTAACGTTATCAGGGGTAGCAGTGGTAGCAGCTGTGCTGTTAGCAGCTGCATAGTAGCAGTCGATAAGCTCTGCGGTAACTTCTGCTCCGTCTACGTTTTCAGAAGTACTCTTAGCTATGTTAAAGAATGCAGTTTCCACCTCACCTGCGTTGTAACAGCGAGTAAATATACCTTGGTTAGCAAGAATACCAACAAATCCGCCTGCGGTGTTGGGGGTTGTAGAAATAACCTTACCGTAGTTAGCACAGTCGGTCATTTTTACGGTGTACATTCCTTTACCCTTGTTGCCGGAGGGTCTGTCATTGCCACCAACAAATCCGCCTGCATACGCAGTAGCGTAAACCTCACCTGCGAATACGCAGTCTGTGATGGTGATAGAGGGAGAATCGGCTGCCGCTGTAGCGTTGAACGCACCTACGAAGCCACCTGCTCTACCGTTCTGAGCCTCGCATATAGCGTCAAGGTAAACGTTCTTAAAGGTAGCACTGTACTTTGCGGCGGTAAGTATACCTGCGTTCGAACCGCCAGAGAGCTTTCCGTCCTTAACAGTTGCTCTTGCACTGAAATAGGTGTTTTCAATTTTAAGATTCTGGAAGGTCGTGCCACCGCTGGAGAGGGTTATCATCGTAGCCTTCTCGCCGTCCTCGGCGATGATACACAGACCTCTTATTGTGTGTCCCTGACCGTCAAAGGTACACTTCATATAGAAGAGGGGCTGGGTGAGGTAGTTCTGAGGTGTGGTCTTGGTCTTTGCATCCCAAGAGGGGTTGAGGTCGATGTCAGCACAAAGCCTTACGATAGAGTTGGAATAAGAGCTTCTTGAGGTACGGTTGCTTTCATTGAGAAATTCGAGGAAATCAGCCGCGGTGTGGATCTCCCAGACCTTCTTGCCGTTTTCTTCGCCAACAGGAGCAAAATCTGCGTTAGGCTCGATTTTAGGATCGTTGGGGTTTGCAATCTGAGAAGCGTCCGTAGTGGCGGGAGTGTTCTCAGCAAAGGCTGCTACTGTACCGATAGACAGCACCATAATAAGTGTCAGAACGAGTGCAATAAGTTTTTTTGCGGTGTTTTTCATT
>JAZOUQ010000053.1:0-14003 GCA_045658185.1 Eubacteriales bacterium | reverse complement strand
GGCGAATGCGGTGCGTCACTGATACTCAAAACTCTTGATGCACTTGAGAATGGCACTGCAAAGCGTATTCCTCAAAATGACTGTGATGCAACCTATGCGGCAAAAATAACCAAAGAGGATTGCGTTATTGATTTTTCACTTGATGCACAGACTATACACAACCAAATACGAGGACTTTCTCCTATTCCTCTCGCCTTTACCCACACGCCCGACGGCAAAATGCTAAAGGTAGTTGAGGCACGTCTTGGCGAGTACAACAGCGATAATGCCGTGGCAGGTCAGGTAATATCCCTTGACGACGGAATAGTCGTTGCCTGTGGTAAAGGCTGTATTAAGATAACCAAGGTGCTTCCCGAGGGAAAATCCCGTATGAATGCAAACGACTTTATAAGAGGAAGAAAGGTCAGCATAGGAGATATTCTAAAATAAACCGATATTCGGAGGTAAACCTTATGCCATTCGGCTTTTATTTTGACCCCACTATACTTCTCATTCTCCCTGCCCTCTTTATTTCAATATGGGCACAGATGAAGGTGTCCTCCACCTTCAAAAAATATTCCCTGACTTTTACAAGACGAGGGGTAACGGGCTATCAGGCGGCAAGACGTATACTTGACGCAAACGGATTACACTACGTCCGTATTGAGCGAGTGCGTGGACATCTTACCGATCACTTTGACCCAAGACAGAACGTGATAAGACTGTCCGAGAGCGTATATGACCGCTCGAATATTGCCGCCGTTGGTGTTGCGGCACACGAGGTAGGACACGCTATACAGTACGCACAGGACTACGCTCCAATAAAGATCAGAGCAGCTATAATTCCCGCAACCAAATATGGTTCTATGTTAGCAATGCCTCTGTTCTTCATCGGACTTATTATGGCGTCAAGCTCCCTTATGTTTTTCGGCATCATTCTTTATTCCGCAGTTGCTCTGTTTCAGCTCGTAACGCTTCCCGTTGAATTCAACGCATCATCAAGAGCTATGGCTACCCTTGAGGGCATGGGCATTCTTGTTGACGACGAGCCCAAATACGCAAGAAAGGTGCTGTCTGCCGCGGCTATGACATACGTAGCGGCACTTCTCACCTCTCTGCTCACACTACTCCGACTTATAATTCTTTCAAACAACCGAAGAAGATAAATTATGGATATAAAAACTAATCCCCGTGCATTAACGCTTGACCTTCTCATAAAGGCTCAAAAATCGGAGCAGTATTCAAATATCGCTCTTGATAAAGCACTTGAAGCGTCACTTCTCTCCCCTGCGGACAAGCGACTTGCCGCTATGCTCTTTTACGGAGTAACAGAGAGAAAAATAACGCTTGATTACAGAATATCACAGCTGTCAAGCCGTCCCGTCGAGCAGATAGACAACCACACTCTGAATGCTCTTCGCATAGGACTTTATCAGCTTATGTTTACCGACAAGATACCCGCTCACGCGGCTATTAACGAAACGGTTTCTCTGTGTCCGAGAAAAACCTCGGGCTTTGTCAACGGAATACTTCGTGCTCATACGAGAACGCCTCAAATGTCTTTTCCCGATGAAAATAGCGATACGGTAAAATATTTGAGTGTAAAATACTCCGTTGGAGAGCCGCTGTGCAGAAGATTTCTCGATATATTCGGAAAGGACAAAACCGAGTCGCTCCTCAAATCTATCGGCTGTCCTCCGCCTACAACTTTAAGAGTGAACACTCTTAAATGTGACCGAAATTCTCTTGCTGAAAAAATCGACGGTGCTACGCCCACGGAGCTTTCCCCACACGGACTTCGTGTAAAGGGGGCTGTTAGAGAGCTGTTCGGTTTTGATACGGGCTTGTTCTTCGTTCAGGACGAGGCATCGCAGATATGCGTTGAAGCACTTGATGCAAAAGAAGGAATGACAATGCTTGACATCTGTGCCTGTCCGGGTTCAAAGAGCTTTGGAGCGGCAATAAATATGAAAAACACAGGTGACGTTCACTGCTTTGACCTGCACGCAAAAAAACTGTCGCTGATAGTAAGCGGAGCAGAGCGGCTGGGGTTGAACAATATTAGCGTCAAGGAGCAGGACGGACGGTGTCAGCTTGACGAATTTATAGGCAAAGCCGACAGAGTTCTTTGTGACGTTCCTTGCTCAGGCTTTGGAGTGCTTTCAAAAAAGCCCGAGCTCAGATACAAAGACCCCGCCGTTTCCGACGGCTTGCCCGATATTCAGTTGGCTATACTGAGCAATGCCTGCAACTATGTAAAATCAGGTGGCATATTGGTGTATTCCACCTGTACCGTATTCCCCGAGGAGAACGAAAAAAACGTAGAAAGATTTCTCTCTGCACACACAGATTTTTCTCTCACTCCCTTTTCCGTGGGACAGCTTGACGCCAAAAAAGGATACGTCACACTTCTCCCCGACGAATATCCCACCGACGGATTTTTTATCGCTAAAATGACAAGGAAATAATATGGAGCAAATATCAAACAAAACCGACCTTTTATCCCTTCTTCCCGAGGAGATGGAACAATACGTTCTTTCTCTCGGAGAGCCGAAATACAGAGCAAAACAGCTCTTTGTTCCACTCCATAAGGGAACGCATCCAAAGGATATAACAAACATAGGCAAAGTGCTTAAACAAAAGATTGATGAAAGTTCATTCTATTCTCTTCCGACCATCAGAAAAAAACTGGTATCCGCCATTGACGGAACAGTAAAATACCTTTTCGGTCTGTCTGACGGAAATTCCGTGGAAAGCGTTGTAATGAAGTACAAACACGGAAACACCATATGTATATCCTCTCAGGTAGGCTGTCGTATGGGCTGTGCGTTCTGTGCTTCCACCATAGGTGGAAAGGTCCGCGACCTTCTCCCCTCCGAGCTTCTCGGACAGATAATCGTAGCACAAAACGACACGGGGGAGCGAATATCCAACGTGGTAATGATGGGTATTGGCGAGCCGCTTGACAACTATGATAACGTGATTCGCTTTCTCAAGCTGGTGGGCTGCGAGGACGGACTGAATATCGGCTATCGCCATATTTCTCTGTCCACCTGCGGTCTTGCAGACAAGATAGACCGTCTGGCAAAAGAGAATTTTCCTATCACTCTGTCCATATCGCTTCACGCCTCAGATGACCAAACGAGAAACAGTATAATGCCCGTAAATAAAAAGTGGAATATAGAAAAGCTTTTGACTGCGTGTAAGAATTACTATGCAGTCACGGGAAGGCGTATATCCTTTGAGTACACACTCATAGCTGGTAAGAACGATTCGCGTGAGGCGGCAATAGCTCTTGCGGACCTGCTCAATCGACATCTCCGTTCTAAAAATGATACTATGCCCATACACGTAAATCTTATACCCGTCAATCCCGTAACAGAAACGGGTTTTTCCGCCTCGGAGAAAAAGACGGTGGAGCAATTTGCCGCAACCCTTGAGAAGAAGGGTGTACGAGCAACCGTACGCCGTCGTTTGGGTTCTGACATAAACGCGTCCTGCGGTCAGCTTCGACGAGAGCAGGAAAACATACAGAAATAAGCATTCGTGCGATACATAATCTATACGGAGAATAAAGATGAAGTATCGCATAAAATCAATATATTTCGTAAAAGCAAAGCCTATAACCAAAAGGCTGACAGCAAAAAGAACCCCAAAATATACACTTGCCGTGCTTCCACCCATTATATCCGAGCGTGAAACCGTAAAAATAGACTTGAACGCTCTGTTCGAACTTGGAGAACTTCCTGAGGCAAAAATAAAAAAGACCTCGCCACTCGCGAGAACTTACAAGTTCATTCGAAAAGCGGTCAAGACAACGAAAATTCGGATAGCCGCTATTGTCTTAAGGGTAAAAAGCCGTCTGTCACAAAAACGCCCCCAAAAGCTTCGACTTGCTTTTTTCTCAGGTGTTTTAATTTCGTCTGTCGCCGTAGCGATTGTTTGTGCCGTGGCAATCATTGGCAGACTGTTTCTTCCGTATTTGAAAAGCTATACCCCCGTGACCGTTCCGATGCTTGTGGGTGAGCAATTCAAAAACGCTCAAGCCCTTAACAACGGAGATTTTGAACTGCTCGTCACATACGAAAACAGCTCGGAGGTTTCTGCGGGTGTTATAATGTCACAGCGACCTACGGCGGGTGTCACGAGAAAGATATACGACGAGAAAAAACCGTGTATAATTTCGGTAACCGTAAGTGCGGGAAAAGGTTACTATACGGTGGAGGATCTATCGGGGGCTGACAGCAGACTTACCCTGCTTTCACTTTATAACAAAGGAATATGTGTCCATCCTGAATATGTTTATTCCGACACCGTTGAGGAAGGAAAAATAATAGAAAGCTCTCCCCCGCACGGTGCATTTCTCTACGACGGAGAAGTTTTAACTATTAAGATAAGCCAAGGTAAAAAAACGGTAACTGTAAGCGTCCCCGATCTTTACGGACTGAGCGAAGCACAAGCAAAAGCTTTGCTTGAATCCCGCGGACTTGTCTTAGGCAACGTAACCTATAATACCTCCTCGGTGGGAATGGGTAAGATAATTTCACAGCAATACTCTCCCTTCACATCTATCGAAAAAGGAAGTTCCGTAAATATCACGGTCAGTCTTGGACAAATAACAGAGCGAAAAACAGTTCCCGACCTTTACGGACTTACACCCGAAGAAGCTTCCGCAAAGCTCTCCGAGGTGGGATTGGTATTGGGAAGCATAACGTCTGTCACAAGCGGTGCTCCCGTGGGAACGATAATAACTCAATCCGTTGCGGCAGGAACGCCCATAACCGCTTCAATAACGTCGGTGGACGTGAGCGTATCTCAATAAGAAAGGTAAACTATGGAAAATACGTTAAAAGGAAAAATAATCAAAGGAGTAGGCGGACTTTATTCTGTTCGTGTGCTGGATGGCGACGATTCTCTTTTTGGGAAGACCGTTCGTTGCCGTGCAAGAGGTGCTTTCAGGCATAACGGTATGACCCCTCTCCCGGGAGATTTTGTTCTTCTTGCAAACGACGGAAACGTGGACAGCGAGAATGAGGGACATTTTGTTATCGACAGTATAGTTGACCGTCAAAACGCCCTTATCCGTCCACCAATGGCAAATCTTGACTTTCTGTTTGTAACCATGGCAGTAGCAAGTCCCTCGCCAATACTCTCAACGGTCGATAAGCTTATATCCATAGCAGAGCATAATAAAATAGAGCCCGTGATCGTTATTACCAAGAGAGAGCTTGACCCCGAAAAGGCACGGGAACTGACTGATATTTATAAAAAAAGCGGCTTTGAGTGTTTCTCACTCTCTGCCGCAGAGAACCTTGATATTGAGCCGATAGACCAATTTATCGAGAAAAAGCTCCCTCAGAAAACAGCCGCATTTGCAGGTGCGTCGGGTATAGGTAAGTCAACTCTCCTCAATAGACTTTTCCCAAGTCTTGAGCTTTCAACCTCTGAGATAAGCCGTAAAATAGAGAGAGGACGTCACACCACAAGAGAGGTGGAGCTGTTCCCCCTTTCAGACTCTCCCGATTGCGGCTACATAGCCGATACCCCCGGCTTTTCCATGCTGGATTTTAAACGCTTCGACTTTTTTGAAAAAGAGGATCTTGTAAACAATATGCGTGAGTTTGCTCCCTTTATAGGCGAATGTAAATTCACAAAATGCTCCCACACCAAGGAGCAAGGCTGTGCTATAATAAAGGCGGTCAAGGACGGAGCGATTCCTCTCTCTCGTCATCAAAGCTACGTAGAGCTTTACGATATACTGAAAACAAGAAAAAAATGGGACTGAACGAATGAAAGTATTTATTTATACGGGCGGAAAAATAGATCCGTCCAATATTACCGAGCATCCGAAATCGGACGACTTTGTTATTGCCGCCGACTCAGGATACAAAAACGCCCTTGAATTGGGTGAAAAACCAAATCTTTTGCTGGGAGATTTTGATTCGTATACGGAAAAGCTTCCCGATAACGTTGAAATAATCAAAGTACCCTCCGAAAAGGATTTTACCGATACGCAAATGGCAATAACAGAAGCGTTGAAGAGAGGCGGGGACGAGATAGTTCTCATAGGTGGACTAAGTGGGCGACTTGACCACACGCTCTCCAATCTCTCCGTACTTCCCGAGCTTTACAAAGCGAGAATACACGCCCACGCAACCGACGGATACAACCGTGTGAGATACATAAACTCAACAAGCACTCTTATTCCGAGGAGCGGTTTTAAGTATCTTTCCATAATAGCACTCTCCGAAAAGTTGAAGGGTGTAAGCATTGAGGGTTGCAAATATCCTCTGGAAAACGCTACTCTTCTCCGTGCAGATCAATCGCTGTCCGTTTCCAATGAGATCCTTGGCAACTGTGCCTTGATCTCTATAAGAAAAGGAGAGGCTTTCATAATCGAAAGCAACGACTAATCAAAAACAACGTTAAAATGCTTCTGCCATATGACACTCTGGTATATCATCCCCTTGCGACGAATACGCAAGGGGATATTTTTTTCGTTTTTCACCGATTCTATCTGATCACTCTCGAAAAGCCTTTCTACTTCATCTTGATTTTCATAAAGCAGCTTGTCAATCGCCTTGTCCATAGCTCTCAATTCCCGACCCGACAGCCTGCTTTTTTCACCCGACATAGGGTAAATATCCACTCCGTAGGCCATTCCAAGGTGTTCCGCACGGTAAACGGAGTAGGCTGGATATTGGTCATATAACGGATCGTCAAGTCCATATACCATTCCTTTGTCGGTTATATTAACAGCTCTCATAAGCAAGGGCATATAGCAATCAAATTGAGGATATCCAAATACGAACAAGGCGTCCGTCAATATCTTATCCATATCAACCGCCTTGGTATACGCCACGTACGGCAATACTCTTTGAATATTTCCTCTTACAAGTCCCACAGTACAATCCTTGCTTACCACGTCGTAGCCAAACGAAGAGCATATAAGCATTTCTCCCACACCCAAGAAGGATATATTGTAAAATAAATTTTGCGGTCGCATTGGAGCCGCGTCAAATATAAAACGGTCAAGTGCTTTTTTATTAACCTTCACGCAACCGCCGTACAGTTTCAGTATAGATTGCAGAGAGGTCGAAAAATACAGCGTACTGTCACGCAACGTATAAAAAAGAGGCTTGTCACCTCTATATCCTTTTCTAAGCATAAGCTCTCCACAACGACCGTCGTACATCACCAAGGCATACGCAAAATCAAGGCGACTGAAATATCTTTCGCCCTCCTCAAGGTAGCCCTCCAACAATGCAGAAGATGTACTTGCCTCAAGTTCCACCGCCGCCTTATCCATAATTATGGCAGAGGTATAGAGTGCATTGTTGTATCTCACCGTTGTGGGCTGAAGCTGTTCTGCTTCCACATCAAGCAACACGCCGTCACACAATATACCGAATTCCTTATTAACAAAAGCACATCCGTCCCCCTGCGAATTACGAATACGTCTGAGAACAGAAAAATTCACAGAGTCGCGAGATAGATTAAAAGCTCCACAAAAACCATTCATAAAAACACCTCGATACAGTGTATGGACGTTTATACGCAAATATTTCTTTTTCGAAAAAATCACCTTCCCCATAGATACAGCATATAATCTATCAGACGGAAACATTGGAGGCATTGATATGTGTAAAACGAATATAAGAGTGCTTATCGGCACTTGTGCCGTATGCTTTGGTGCGGGAATACTCCTTTCTTTTTTACTGCCCGGCTACTTTCTTGCCTTTGTTGAGGCTGTGATAGTGGTCGTCGCAGGTATACTTTTACTTGGAAAACGAAGATAATTTCGGAGGTGTTTTATGAAAATAATCTTAGTTCATCCACCAACTGTAATATCCCCATTGCTAAAAAAAATGTTTGGCATAAAAAAGGAAAAGCATAGCTGATGCTACCATTATGTCAGCCCTTTCTTGAATGAAAGGGCTGACATAATGCAAATATAATATTATTTATAATATTATCTTGAAAAATTTTTTTGTTTGTGCTATAATTATAATGGATAATGGTATTTTAGTGCCAAAATCAGCAAATGGAGCAAAAAATGTCGGGTACAAATACGAAAAAACACATAATTCTTGCCTCTGCATCACCTAGAAGAAAAGAAATTCTCGAGAGCATGGGAGCAAGGTTCACCGTAGTAACCGCGGATACGGACGAAAGCTGTGATATTTCCGATCCCGTGGAGCTTACGGTAGAGCTCGCCCGTAAAAAAGGACAAGCCGTTTACGAGCTATTGAGATCCCGAGGCGAGAACGATGGAGCAATAATAATATCGGCAGATACTGTGGTGGCCTGTGACGGAAAGGTGCTTGGAAAACCACGCAATAAGGACGAGGCTTGGCAAATGCTCAGTCTGCTGTCCGAAAAAACTCATATAGTTGCTACCGGCATCGCAATTACATTTAACGGAAAGACCTACACCGATTGCAGCGTAACTGAGGTAGATGTATCAAAAATCCCCGATCAAGAGATAGAAAAATATATCGACTCGGGCGACCCGTTTGACAAAGCGGGGGGCTACGGTATACAGGGTAGCTTCTCAAGGTGGATAAAAGGAATCCGCGGTTGTTATTTCGGCGTAGTCGGACTTCCAACAAACCTTTTGTGGGAGCTTTTCTACCGACACATCGGCTGTTATCCCGATGAAATATAAATTATAAAATTACCCATTTTGGGAGAAAGGAGCATACGAATGGCAAAAAAGTACGGAATGGACTTAGGTACATCAAACACACTTGTCTGCACTCACGGAAATATCGTGTTGTACGAGCCGTCTGTAGTAGCTATAAGCAACCACGACGACGAGCTTGTTGCTATAGGTAAGAATGCCAAGAGTATGCTTGGAAAAACTCCCACGGGAATATCTGCTTACAGACCTCTCAAGGACGGTGTTATCGCCGACAGTGCAGCCGCTACAAAAATGGTTCGCGGATACCTTGAACAGGTTCAGGCATTCTCTATATTCTCCCGTCCCATAATGGTAGTAAGCTCTCCTTATAAGGCAACTGCCGTGGAAAAGGATGCGCTTGAGGCGGCTATATGCAACGCAGGTGCTCGATTCGTAGCTTTGGTTGACGAGCCTCTCGCTGCCGCTATCGGTGCAGGACTCAGAGTAGGCTCGGCTAAGGGCAGTATGATAGTGGATATAGGTGCAGGATCTACGGAAACAGCCGTTATAAGTCAGCTTGGTATAGTACGTGCAGACTCCATAAAGATTGCGGGAGATTGCTTTGACCGTGCCATTGTTGATTACATAGAGCAAACCAAAAACACCCTTATAGGCATACCCACAGCAGAAGCTCTCAAAATAGAATGTGGATCTGCACACCCGAAATTTGACGACAGAACGTATACCGTTGCGGGCATAAACCGTCTGAGCAAAATGGGCTCTGTGATAACCGTCAGCGGAGGAGAAATAAGAGAGGCACTAAAAGAGCCTCTCAACGAGATAGCCGAGGCTATTGAACATACCCTTCGCCTCACCCCTCCCGAGCTTTCCGCCGACATCTATGACCACGGTATAACGCTTAGCGGTGGCGGTTGCTGTGTTAAGGGTCTCCCCCTGTTTCTGCAGGAGCGTCTGGGCATTCGCGTTACCAGAGCAAAAAAACCGCATTTCACCGTATGTAACGGTATTTTGAGAATAATGGAAAGCGAAGAAAGCTTCGGTTCTCTGCTTCAGTACAGAGGACGTTGATTACTTGAAAGGACTCGGTGGAATGAAAAAGAAACCCCTTGCTGTCGTGGAAGACGAAACACTTTCCTCCACCGACAGATTTATCGCAAGATATAAAAAATATAGCGATTATTACGTTCTTCTACTCTCTATCGTGGGAGTGTCGGTTGTCACAGCACTTGTAATAGCCCTTTTTGAGAATGTGCTTTGGGGTATAGCTTTAGCTATATTCTCGTGTGTGGTATACGTACTATGTTCAAAAAGCGAAGCTATCAAACAGCTTGGCATCAGTACTTCTCACGAAAACGGAAGAGTTACCGTAAACAAAGCCGTGGCTTGTTACGGCGAGGAATTTGTTATTCCTCGAAAATTTGAATTTGCAACAGTATCAAAAATCGCAGACAGAGCGTTTGACAGTGAAAAAAACGACGGTGTTCGGGTTATTTATCTGCCCGTCAGCATAACATACATTGGAGAGAGTATTTTCGGCGAGGAAGATTCTCTCCCCGAAATACATTTTGAGGGCACTGAAGCACAGTGGCGTAACATAGAGATTCACACAGGGCTTTCGGATGCCGTCATATTTTTTAACGTTCCCTACCCTCTTCCTCCTCGCAAGGAAAAAGAAAAAAAGCAAGAGAGTGAGTTAAAATGAAGTTTACCAAATCAAGATTTTTTATCGTTTGCGTGATCGTCGCCGTAGTTATAACGCTTGTTCCCGCCATTCTTGCCGCTTTCGGTCAGGTGGATATATTGAGAAGCGGATTAAAAACTGTTGCCAAGCCCTTCGAATGGTGCGGCTCCAGACTTGCGGATGCCACCGACGGATTTATCTCCGTATTTTCAAGCTATGATCAGCTTGAAAAGGAAAACGCGGAGCTTCGTGCAACAGTAGAATCCCTTGAAAATGAAATAGCGGACAACAGCGTTTTGCGTGAGGAAAACAAATGGCTCAAGGAGTTTCTTGACCTTCGCAACAAGCACCCCGAGTTCGTGCTGACCGATGCAGACGTTATATCCTACGAAGCGGGAAATTATTCAAGCATACTCACATTGAACAAAGGAACGGTTCACGGAGTAAAGAAAAATATGCCCGTTATCATTTCCTCGGGTGTTGTCGGACATATAAGCGAGGTTGGACTTGATTGGTGTAAAATACAGTGTGTAACCGAAAGCTCAAGTAAAATAGGTGCTTATACCGACAGAACGGGAGTTATAGGTACTGTGGAGGGTTCTCCCGAATTAAGAATTGAGGGAAAATGCCTTATCACCTACGACCCCGACGCCGATATAAAGGTTGGCGACAGAGTTTACACCAGCGGCACGGGAAGTATTTATCCTAACGGTCTGCTTATTGGAAAGATCGTGTCGGTAGAGGCTGATCAAACTACCCGCCGTCTTAAGGCAGTGATACAGCCCTCTGTTGATTTTACTGCTCTTGAGGATATATCCGACGTTATGATAATACGAGGCTACAACGGCTATATCGAAGCCTCGGGAGGTAACGCAGAATGATGCGAAATATCTCCAACGCAGGTGAAAAAAGACTGGTCATGCGTCGAATAATAATATTCGGTGCGGTAGCCTTTCTTCTTGGCATACTTCAATGTTCATTCTTTGCACGAATAAAGCCATTCGGTGCAGTTCCAAACCTTATGCTCGGCTCACTTTGTGCTATAACTATGATAGATAATAAAAAATCAGCGGCGGTATACGGTATTGCGGGAGGTTATTTTATTGATGCCCTCGGTGCAGTTCCACCCTCGTTTTCTCCTGTATTTTTTCTTATCAGCGTAGTCGTTATAGGCAAAATATCAGAAAAAATGATGCCTCGCTTCGTATCGTTTCTCATAGTTATGATCCCCACCGTTCTGATGGGCGGTGTATTTACCTACATAAATATGTGCGTTTCGGCTTCGGGTCTTGCCCCGCTTGGAGTGTTTTTTAAGATAGCTTTACCCGAAATGCTATGCACTTACGTTTTTTGCCTTCCCGTTTATTTTATAATCGGACTTTGTATGTATCCGATACTTCTGGACGGTAAGCCTAACAGATAAGGAGATCCTTATGAAAAAAATAAAATTTGTTCCCGACATTGTAACAGGACGTCTTACAGAGGAAGACGCGAAAAGCTACTTTTCAAGATTTGGTTGGTTTGCTTTTGCGTTTACTCTGATAAATATAAACGTTCAAAGCATTTTTGTCACACTTATCTACCGTTTTTTACCCGACGTATATTTCAACTATCTGTTCTGGCAGATATTGCCTATAGTTTCAATGTACGCGATTGCTTTCCCAATAGCTTATATTATAATTCGTCCTCTTCCAACGGTATTGCCCATTGACGACAAGTGGAGCTTCAAGGAGCTGCTTGGCGGTGTATGTGTGTGTATGACGCTTATGATGGCAGGAAGCTATGTAAGTAACATATTTATAAGCTTCTTCACCTCTCTTCGCGGCTCTGTTATCGAAAATCCCGTTGAGGAATCTGTAAATTCTATGCCTTTGTGGGCCACATTCGTTTTCGTTTGCGTATTAGCCCCTATTCTTGAGGAAATATTCTTCCGTGCATTTCTTTGCCGTAAGCTTCTTATGCTCGGTGAGGTATACGCTATCGTCCTCCCCTCTGCATTTTTTGCCCTTTCACACGGAAACTTCTATCAGATTTTTTACGCCTTTGTGATCGGTTGCTTTTTCTCTTTCATATACGTGAGAACGGGAAAACTCGTATATACGATAGTGTTCCATATGATAGTAAACTTCCTTGGCAGCTTCGCTATTTCTTTTATTCTTCAATACGTAGATCTTAATGCTATGCTTAGCGGTGACTTCGTGATAAATTCTTCCAATGTATTTGGACTTATCGGGCTTTTATGGTATGAAGTGATAGTCTACGGTGCTGTGATCGCGGGAATCGTAATAATGATCAAAAAGCGTAACAGCTTCAGACTTCAAGCAGGAATCCTTCCTCCTCCCGAAAAGAAGGGAGCGGCTTGCGTTATGTTAAATGCGGGCGTTGCGGCGGCAATAGCTGTTTTTGCCTTTACCTTGCTTACCTCTATTGCATAAGGAGTGAAAAGTGTCAAGACAACCTAACATTGGACGAAGATACGCGGTAGTTGCGATTGTCTTTTCCGTTATCTGCGTCGCTTTTATAATCGTGCTTTCCACAGTCCTTATAAAAGGACCGCAGACCGAGTACGATCCCGACGCAAAAAACACACGCGTTATCACCGTGACGGGACTTCGGGGAGAGATATACGACTGCAACGGAAAGCTTTTGGTGGGCAACTCCACCACCTATGACCTACTGTACGAATACGGTGCTATGCCAAACACCTACGCCGAGATAAACAGCGAGCTGTTGTATATACTCGATGCGATTCACACAGTTGACAGCGAGGCGAATATAAGCGAGGACTACTTCCCTTTTAACGGAGCTTATCCCGATCTGCAGTATTCCTCCGTAATAGGAAACACCTCGTCTACCGAGTATTATTACCTTCAGCGTGTGCTAACGCGAGCAGGACTTGACAGCGATGCCGAGGCTGAGGATCTAACGAAATACCTCAAGAAAAAATATAAGCTGGACGAAAAGCTATACTCCACCGATGAGATCACGAAACTTATGCGTTTGTGGTACGAAATGGAACGCATAGACTTCGGTCAGTATCAGTCGTATACTATTGCCAAAAACGTGTCCGTGGAGCTTGTCACCTACATTCAGGAATCGGGTACTATGGGTGCGACCTTTAAAACGGTGTCCTCAAGAGTATACGAATATCCCGGTGTTGCTTCCCATATCTTGGGAAGGCTTGGAAAGATAACAGCTGAAAATGCGGAATATTACACCGAGCTTGGCTATCCATTGGATGCTTACGTGGGAATATCGGGCTGTGAAGCGGCGTTTGAGTCCATTCTTCACGGTCAGGACGGCAAGATGGTAATAAAATACGATGACGACGGCAACGTAGTGGACAAGTACTACGAGGTCGAGCCTGTAAGCGGAAACGACGTTTGGCTTACCATAGATATAGATTTACAGATCGCCGCAGAGCGTGGCTTGGCTGAAAGTGCCGCCCTTACAGATACGTCAAGAGGTGGTGCTATAACCGCAGTTGACACCCAAACGGGTGCGGTTCTTGCCATAGCCTCCTATCCTACTTATGACCTTACACAGTTCTCCGATGCAGATTATTATGCGTCGCTTTTGGAAAACGAGGATACACCTCTGCTTAACAGAGCATTGCAAGGCGTTTATGCCCCCGGTTCTACTTATAAAATCGGCGTTGCGTTGGCGGCTCTTGAACAAGGGTATACGGACGAGCATTAT
>JAZOUQ010000052.1:0-2595 GCA_045658185.1 Eubacteriales bacterium | reverse complement strand
TTACCTTTAAGAACTATGAGGACGTGGAAGCGGGACTTGTGGCGTGGCCTATGTCTGTAATAAGATTGCGTTCCGAACAAAAGGAGCGTATCGTGGAGCTTTCCGACAAAATACTTGCCTCTTGGAGAGCTTATACCGACGGGGACGCGTTTATATTTGCCCAAACGAACGGTGAGCCTCACAATACCATAACCCCCATTGCCCGTATGAAGGACGGAAAATTTGAGATAGACTTGGTGCTTCGTAACAATATAACCACCGAGGAGCATCCTCTGGGAGTGTACCATCCTCACGCAGACGTGCATCATATAAAAAAGGAAAATATCGGTCTTATCGAGGTAATGGGTCTGGCAGTTCTCCCCGCAAGACTTCGTGACGAAATAGAGCTTATGTGCGAATATATCGCAGAGGGCAAGGACTTTGCCGAAAACGAGGAGATCGCCAAGCATAAGGCTTGGTTTGATGGCATTAAGGATAAATACACCTTTACCAAGGAAAATACCGAGGCTATCCTCAAGGAAGAAATAGGTGCTGTGTTTGAGAGAGTTCTCGAGGACGCAGGCGTCTACAAACGAACCGACGAGGGCAAGGCTGCTTTCCTCAGATTTATTGACAGCGTGAATAGAGGTTAGCTTTGCGACCGATTTTTCGCTACCTTTTTGAAAAAAGTAGCACCAAAAACTTTATGGACTAAAAGGGACTTGGCTGTAAGTGCGAAGTCCCTTCTGTCATTTAAAGAATTGCTCCCGCAAAACGGCGTCCTCGACGGTCCGTAACGTACAACACACATATCAGCATAAATCTTGTATGTTCCGTCATTATACTCCCATATAAATCCAACGCTACCGTTTACTCTATTTTCCCCTCTTTGTACAAAATTTCCATTTTTCACCATAAATATTTGGTAAATTTTGGAAATGGAAATATTTGTAAATCTCTTGCATTATTTACCAAAATATGGTAAAATATGGATGTTGAAACAAATAAATGGAGGATAAAAATGGAAAACACAACCAAAATACTGATTGCTGACGAAAATTCGGCACAAAGACAGGCACTTATGGTAGAACTCAAACGTTTAGGATACGCAAATATTGAACTTGCCGCCAACGGAGAGGAGGCTCTCATCAAAATAGACAGATTCCACCCCGACATAGCAATAGTAGATGTATGGCTGTCAAAGCTTGACGGCATAGGGGTTCTTCGAAATTGCAGAAGCCTCAATTTCGGGACTGACAAAGCCCCTGCATTTATAATAGTGTCTATGGTATCCAATCAAAGCGTATTTATAGAGGCAGCCTCTGCGGGAGCTGACCTTTGCCTGCTGAAGCCGTATAACACGGAAAGTCTATGCTCTCACATTGAATCGCTGTCCAAAAGCCGTATGACAGGTACGTCAACCGACAAGGACAACTCCACCCCTGACATTGAAACGCAGGTAACGAAAATCATACATCAGATAGGCGTCCCCGCCCACATAAAGGGGTATCAGTATCTTCGCACCGCAATTCTCTTGACCGTCAAGGATTCGGACATAATAAACAGCGTTACAAAAATCCTCTACCCCAGCGTAGCCAAGAAATATCAGACCACCACCTCTCGCGTTGAACGTGCTATCCGCCACGCAATTGAAGTCGCGTGGGATAGGGGTGACGTTGATACACTCAATTCTTACTTCGGCTACACCATTCAAAACAACCGAGGAAAACCTACCAACTCGGAATTTATCGCGATGATCGCGGATAATCTCCGACTTCAGTATAAATTGTATTGACATAAAAAGAGCTGAGTCATTAAATCGACTCGGCTCTTTGTTTGTATAAATTGGGATTTGTCAAGCCCTCTCCGTCACCTAACGGTGCCACCTCTCCCAAAGGGCGAGGCTTTTGATATGTTTGCAGTATGCTTAAAAAGGCTCTCCTTTTAGGAGAGCTGTCAGCGTGAGCTGACTGAGAGGTTAATTCCCCGACAAATCAAAATTTGTACGTGTCTGCTGAATAATAAAAATCCACCCGCATAGCGGGTGGTATTTCAGTTTCGGGCATAGCCCTAATACTACTGGCTACGCACAAGTGCGTTTTAGATTGGCCTGCCAGCCATGCAATTATTACGTAAACCCGCTTGAGCGGGACTACCCCCAGCCTCCCTTGTGTAAAGGGAGGTGGCACGGCTTTCCGTGACGGAGGGATTGTAAAACAAAATTTTTCGCTAAACAATCCCTCTCAGTCAGCTTCGCTGACAGCTCCCTTTGCACAAGGGAGCCTTTGACATAAAAACTTTCTGCGCTGTTTTTTATTTGCTCTCTACTCATCGGCATAGCCTACATAGAACCCCGCCACTATGGCGGGGTTTTCGTTGTACAAAAAACGAGGCGGAGTCAATTAAGACTCCGCCTCGGATCTTTGTATTAAAAATTAATTAGCGGGGGGAGCGGGGTTAACGGGGGTAGCAGACGCGTAATCGTACTTATAATCAAAGTCTGCTGCCTTGATAAAGCCCGTTGCGTTCATTACGTTGTCGTAGTACCACTTTCCGCTTTCGCTGAGCATGTCATAAGTCCACGTTCCGTTGTTAGCATATTTCTCATTGCCCCTG
>JAZOUQ010000051.1:0-6304 GCA_045658185.1 Eubacteriales bacterium | reverse complement strand
TTCGACGCTCCCGAGGGCGAGTTCGACAAGTTCGACAGAGTTCGCGTTCCCAAGGTAGTTTACGCAGGTATGCTTGAGTACGACGGCGACCTCCATATTCCCAACAAGTATCTGGTTTCTCCCCCCGAAATTACCAACACTATGAGCGAGTATCTCACTCTCACGGGTGTGAAGATGCTTGCTATCTCCGAAACCCAGAAGTACGGTCACGTTACCTATTTCTGGAACGGAAACCGTTCGGGCAAGTTCTCCGACGAGCTTGAAACCTATATTGAGATCCCCTCCGACGTAGTTCCCTTCGAGCAGCGTCCTTGGATGAAGTGTGCTGAGATCACCGACAAGCTTATCGAGTGCATCGAGAGTGGCGAATACAAGTATCTCCGCGTTAACTTCCCCAACGGCGATATGGTCGGTCACACCGGCTCTCTCCTGGCTACAAGATGCTCTATGGAGGCTCTTGACCTTCAGCTTGCAAGAATCCTTACGGCTCTTGACAAGGTTGGCGGCGTGGCTCTTATCACCGCTGACCACGGTAACGCTGACGAAATGTATGAGATGGACAAGAAGACGGGTGCTCCCAAGGCTGACAAGAACGGTAAGTTCAAGGCAAAGACCAGCCACACCCTCAATCCTGTTCCCTGCATTATCTACGACAACGTGACATCTCACAGATACAAGCTCAAGAAGGACGAGGGCAACTTCGGTCTTTCCAACGTAGCGGCTACTATGGTCAACCTTATGGGTTACGAAGCACCCGCTATGTGGGACGAAAGTATAATTGAATTCTAATGATAAATCCCCCCGTGTAAAACGGGGGGATTTTTTTCAATATTATTTTGTGTGTTTGCGGTCGTCATCTTGACGACCCATTTTTAACGTAAATCTATCTTTGTGGAATTTTTGGGGTGGCGGTACCCAAAAATTAGCGGGAGCAGTGCTGCAAATGACAGCACAGACTACGCCTTACAGACAAGCCATTCTTCGTCAGTAAAGTTTTTTGTGCTACTTTTTTTCAAAAAAGTAGCGAAAAATCCTGCCACAAACTAACTTCCAAAAATAAAAGACGCCGCGATGCGACGTCTTTTATTTTTTGGTCAAGGTTAGATCTTTTCCTTAACCTTAGATGCTTTACCAACTCTGTCACGGAGATAGTAGAGCTTCGCTCTTCTAACTTTACCCTGACGAATGATGTCCACCTTCTCTACGTTGGGAGAGTGGATGGGGAAGGTCTTCTCTACTCCACAACCATAAGATACACGTCTTACGGTGAAGGTCTCGGAAATTCCGCCGCCGTGCTTTGCGATA
Organism: Eubacteriales bacterium; assembly: GCA_045658185.1. GTDB lineage: Bacteria > Bacillota > Clostridia > Oscillospirales > CAG-272 > HGM12713. The sequence goes on along the minus strand of JAZOUQ010000051.1, from coordinate 4,999 downwards.
ACGGTTCCCTCGAACAACTGGATTCTCTCACGAGATCCTTCCTTGATCTTGTTGTGAACACGGATAGTGTCACCAACGTTGATTACCGGTACTTCGGTCTTCAACTGCTCGTTTGTAAAAGCCTGAATAAGATTCATCTTTCAGTCCTCCTTAAAATATCCGAGTGTTCATGCAGAGCCTCGCAGCGGACCACTCTTTTTTTTCGTGCTTTACGCACAACGGTATATATTATATCACAAAACATTTTATTTTGCAATACTTTTTTTAAATTTTTTTACCCTTTTTTAACATTTTTTTGCCAAGCTCTACCACGGCAAATACTATCTCTCTGCCGTTTATCGCAAGTATTGCCGCAATAAAACCTATCTGCAGGTATTTCCAATACGCAACTCCGCTGACCATCACCACCGTCTGTGCCAGAACAAGCACCGTATTGATGATAAGCCTTGCCGTCCTCATATTGAATTTGACGTAATATCTCGTGTCGTAGGCTCTTATGAGGAACACCGCAAGGTAGCTGATAAGTGTTGCGACTGCCGCTCCCATCGCTCCTCTTTCGGGTATCATCACAAAGTTCAGCACCACGTTTATTCCCGCTCCCGCAAGGGAGGTCACCATCGACATCACGCTTTTCTTTTCAAGAAAGTACACGCTTCCCATAAAGGACACAAATGCCGAGAACACCATGGCTATGCACAGCACGGGAACGTACTGCCAGGAGGCGTAATAGCTGTCTGCCAGTAGCATTTTCGTCAGTATCTTCGACCCTGCGATTATCACCGACGCACCCATAAATATGATGCCCATATAGTTTCGCCACACCGTCGAGAAAAAGTCGGAGCGAGTTTTTTCGTCCGCGTCCTTGACTACCGAAAACTGCCAAGCTTCAATAAACACACCGCACACAAGTATGAGCAGAGTGGGCAGCTTGTATGCCGCCGCGTAAAGTCCGTTCTCCGCCGCACCTCGGTACGCCGTGACTATATATCGGTCGCTCGCCGAGGTCACCAGCCACATTATGGTGGTAGGAATGTAGGGGACGCTGTATTTGAGCATTGACTTGAGTGTGTTCTTGTTAAAGGAATCAAGTGACAGGTATCTGTAAAGCCTTGCCACGAAGAACAGCCCCACTGTGATGCACAGGTCAGCAAGAACTACCGACAGAACGTAGCCCGTCGTTCCCATTTTGAACACCACGAGGAACAGAATATTAAAGATTACGGTGAGTGCCGTATTGACTATTCCCTGCACGGCAAAAAGTCCCGTCTTGCCTATGGCTCGGATAAAGTTCGCAGCCACCGAGTGGAGATTTGCACACAAGACGTAAGCCGCGACGAGAAGTATATATCCGTCGAAAACGTCAAACACCCGCAGCACCTGTATAAGTGCAAGTGTCACAGCTCCGCCGCCAAGCACCACAAGGGTCGCCGCGGTGAATATGCTCCTTCTCTCTCCCCCGTTCTCCTCTCCCGTATCAAGGGTGAAGCGGAAAAGTCCGTCGCATATTCCCACCGCCGCCAAGGGGATAAGCAGGTTGGCGGTCTGGGTGAGTATATCCGCCACGCCAAACTGCGAGGCGGAAAGAATACTGGTATAAAGCGGCATAAGTAGGAAGACAAGCACCTTTGATGCAAAGGTGCCTGCTCCTAATATTACCGTATTTGATATAAGTCGTCTGCCTCTGCTCATAGCGAGAATCAGTCGCAGTTTTCCCAGTTGTGGTAGACGTTCATAACGTCGTCATCGTCCTCGAGCTTCTCGATAAGAAGTCCCATAAACTTAACGTCCTCCTCGCTATCAAGGGTTACGTAGTTGGACGCTATCTTGGTCTTTTCTGCGGAAAGTATCTCATATCCCGCTCCCTCAAGGCTCTCCTTTACCGCCCAGAGGTCGTCAGGCTCGGTGTATATCTCGAATACCTCGCCCTCTGCGGCAAAGTCCTCTGCTCCCGCCTCAAGTGCGGTTTCCATCAGCTTGTCCTCGTCCACGTTGCTGTCCTCGTTGGAGATGACGATAACGCCCTTGTCGCTGAACAGATAGGACACACAGCCCGTCTGTCCCATATTTCCGTGGTACTTGGAGAAGTACGCACGAACGTTGCCCGCCGTTCTGTTTCTGTTGTCGGTGGTCGCCTCAACTATCACGGCAATTCCCGCAGGGCCGTAGCCCTCGTAAACTACCTCCTCGTAGTTCTCGCCCGTGCTTCCAAGTGCCTTCTTGATGGTACGCTCGATGTTGTCGTTAGGCACGTTGTTTGCCTTTGCCTTAAGTATAAGGTCACGGAGCTTGGAGTTGGACGCGGGGTCGCCGCCGCCTTCCTTTACCGCTATGGTAAGCTCCTTGCCTATCTTTGTGAATACCTTCGCTCTCTGTGCGTCGGTCTTTTCCTTCTTGTGCTTGATATTAGCCCATTTACTGTGTCCTGACATTTTTTATTTCCTCTCTAATGTTAGATTGAAGTTACATTATTTTCAATTTTCCACTTTCAATTTTCAACTTTTTACACCTTCTGCGTCTTCGCAAGGCAGATAAGCTCGAATGCGTTGCCAAGCACCGTCTTGGTTGCCTCGGTGAGGGCAAGTCGGGTGTTCTTTACCTGTACGTCCTCAGCTCCGAGAATGGTGCAGTTGTGGTAAAATCTATTGTACGCACCCGCCACGTCAAGAATGTATCTTGTGATAACCGACGGCTCGTAGGTAGCTATTGCGTCGGTCACGTTTTCCTCGAAACGGGAAAGTGCCTTGACAAGCTCGGTTTCCTCCTCTGCCGTTATCTTGAGTGCCCCTTCTCTGTCGTAATCCTCCGACTTTGAAAGCACCGAGCAGGTTCGTGCGTAGGTGTACTGAACGTAAGGTCCTGTGTTGCCGTCGAAGTTGAGTGCGTCCTCCATAACGAAGTTTATATCTCTGATACGGTTATTGGAAAGGTAGTAGAACACCACCGCTCCAACGCCTATCTCCTCGGCTATCTTTTCCTTGTTTTCAAGGTTAGGATTCTTCTCGTTCATAATACCCGATATCTTTTCTATCGCGGTTGCGAAAAGGTCACGGAGAAGTATTACGTTACCCGTTCTCGTTGCCAGCTTCTCGCCGTTGATACTAACAGTTCCGTAAGGAACGTGTACCAGCTTGTCGTGCCAATCGTAGCCCATAAGCACTACCACCTTGAACCACTGTGCAAAGTGCAGACTCTGTCCCGCGGAGGTTACGTATATCGCCTTATCGAAGTCGTAGGTCTGCTTTCTGTACACCGCCGCCGCAATATCACGGGTGGGGTACAGTGTTGAGCCATCTCGCTTAAGTATCAGGCAGGGAGGCATTCCGTACTCTTCAAGGTCAACGATGGACGCTCCGTCGTCTATCTTCATAAGCCCCATATCGCGAAGCTTCTCTACCTGTGCGGGCATTTTGTCGGTGTAGAAGGACTCACCCTTATAGCTATCAAATTCAATGCCAAGCTGTGCGTAGGTCTTTTGGTACTCCGCAAGGCTTATCTCTACGAACCACTTCCAAAGCTCTATGTTCTCGGGGTCGTTCTGCTCAAGCTTCTTAAACTCGGCTCTTGCCTCGTCACCCAGTGTGGCGTCCTCTGCGATGGCGTTATTTATCTTGACGTAAAGCTCGACCAAGGCGTCAACTCCACCCTGCTCGATAGCTTCGCGGTTGCCCCATTTGCGGTATGCCACGATAAGCTTACCGAACTGTGTTCCCCAGTCGCCAAGGTAGTTTATGCCGACGCACTTATACCCTGCGAACTCGTGGAGCTTTTTGAGTGCGTGACCGATGACCGTCGTTCCCAGATGTCCTATATGGAAAGGCTTTGCCACGTTGGGTGAGGAGTAGTCAAGAACTACCGTCTTGCCCTTGCCCATATCGGGTGCTCCGTATTTTTCTTTCTTTGAGAGTACCTCGCCCACCACCTTTTGGGACACAGCCTGTCCGTTAAGGAAGATATTCAGGTATCCGTTCACCGCCTCGGCTCTTGCCACGTAAGTCTGTTCAAAGCCCTCGGCTACGGTTGCCGCGATCTTTACGGGTGCCATTCGGAGTGTCTTGCTCATCTTGAAGCAAGGCAGAGCCAAATCACCCATCTTTGTGTCGGGGGGGTATTCCAGCATTGAAGCCACCTCTGCGGCATCAATCGTAATTTCGGAGTTGAGGGTCTTTAATTTCTCAACGATTTTTTCCGATATTTGAAGTTTTATTTCAAGCATTGAATTTCTCCTTTTGCTTTTTATCACAATTAATTATTATAACATACATTTTTCTCTTTTTCAAGGGGTTTGGGGAAAATGGAAAGTTGAAAATTGAGAGTTTAAAATGACGTGCGAACATAGTTACATAGCCTTCCTCCGAGAGGAAGGTGGCACGAGCGAAGTGAGTGACGGAAGGAGAGTGCGAGAGAATGAAATTTGATGTTGTTTTATTGTCACGCATTCTCCCTCAGTCACCTCACGGTGACAGCTCCCTCCCGGAGGGAGCCTCTTGTTTGTGCGAACATAGATTGTCGCCGTGTATTTTGTGCGTTGCGGGAGGAGCAAGCCCCTCCCCTACCGACAAGATTGGTACGAACATTGTTCGCACATTCTTCGTGAGCCTCCTTTGTGCAAAGGGAGGTGGCACGAGCAAAGCAAGTGACGGAGGGATTGTAAAAATAGATTTACGCAAACAACAATCCCTCACCTGCTCCGCAGGAGCTCCCTTTACACAAGGGAGCCTATTATTGTATGTGCGAACATTGATTGTCGCCGTGTATTTTTTCTTTAACACCTCATCCGTCACCTAACGGTGCCATCTTCTCCCACTGGAGAAGGGGGACCGCAACGCGGTGTATGAGGAGTCCTTTACGAATTTCTAACCTTGTGGAATTTTTTGGGTAGTGGCCCCCAAAAATTAGCGGGAGCAATTCTTCAAATGACAGAACAGACTATGCCTTTAATCCAAGCCATTTTAGTCAGTAAAGTTTTTGGTGCTACCTTTTTTCAAAAAGGTAGCGAAAA
>JAZOUQ010000050.1:0-28812 GCA_045658185.1 Eubacteriales bacterium | reverse complement strand
CCCACAACGAGGGCACACCAGCCGTTTTCCTCGGCACGCTCTACTATTTTAAGACCGTGCTTCTCAAAGCAAGAAATAACGTCGTCCGCTCTCTCGCAGATGATTCCCGATGCAAGAATAACCGAATTATCTCCCATCAGCTCACCAACGTCGGGTGTCATTCTTATAATTATATCTGCCACTATATTAGCACAGATAACGTCGTAAGTACCGCCCGTCTTATCCACTCCACGCAAAAGGTCGGAGGTGTCACACGTCACGTTGGTAAGGCCCGAATCCTTTACGTTCTCTCTTGCCACCTTAACGGCAACGGGATCAATGTCGTAAGCACGGCACTCCTTAGCACCCAGCTTTGCGGCACAAATAGCCAAAATTCCGCTTCCGCAACCTACGTCAAGCACTCGCTGTCCTTCCTTGATATACTTCTCAAGCAGACCGATAACAAGACGAGTAGTTTCGTGGCTTCCCGTACCGAAAGCCATACCGGGATCCATTCTCACAACCAGCTTCCCCTCGGGAGCGGTGTATTTTTCCCAAGCGGGAACGATAACTATCTTCTCTCCAATTTCGATCGGCTTATAGTACGCCTTCCACGAATTTGCCCAATCCTCCTCACAAACGCCGCTTATAGTGAGCTTTGCGTCAATGCCGAGGGTTGCAAAGCGTTCCTTCAAAAAGCTTACCGTATCAGCGGCAGAGCCGTCCTCGGGCAAATAAACGCTGACCGACGCCACCGTTTTATCCGCATTGAGTATGCTCTCGTCAATAAGATCGCCGTAGCAGGTTTTAAGGTCTATATCGCTGTAATCCTCTATCTGCAAATAGTTGGATACCATACTCATGACCGCACTTGTATCGTCAAGCTGCTCAAGCGGTACTGTCACCTTAAACTGTGTCCAGTTACTCTCTGTACCCCAATCCTCACAAACGTAATCCTTATCCATAACAGCTCCTTATTTCTTGTCAAAAATACGCTTGAAAAATCCGCTCTTCTTTGAGTAATTAGCCTCTCCGCAGGCATCAGCAAAGGCTCTCATATGCTCCTTTTGCTTTTCGTTCAAGCTCTTTGGTATCTCCACGTTTACGGTGAATATAAGATCTCCCTTTCGGCTCGCGTTGTTAACGTAAGGAATTCCCTTCTGACGAAGTGTAAATCTAGCCCCCGGCTGCGTTCCCTCGGGAATGGTATACTTAACGTTTCCTTCAAGCGTAGGAACGTCGATCTCAGCCCCCAATGTTGCCTCGGCAACGGTGATCGGTATCTCACAGTAAATATCGTATCCGTCACGTTCAAACACGCTGTGTCTTTTAACGTTTACCGTTATTATAAGATCTCCCGTAGGACCGCCGTTACGTCCGTCACAGCCCTGACCGCGAAGTGCAATACGCTCTCCGTCGTCAATACCTGCGGGAATATTCACGCTCAGCTTCTTCGTAACCTTTATATAACCCGTTCCGCGACAGTTCGAGCAAGGGGTTTTGATTATCTTACCCGTTCCGCGGCACTTGTCACAGGTTGCGGTGGTCTGGAACGCCATACCGCCAAGTCGCTGTGTAACGCGTCGTTGTCCCTGTCCGCCACAGGCAGAACAGGTTTCGGGGCTTGTTCCCTTTGCCGCACCGCTTCCCGAACAGTCGGGACATTTCTGCACTCTGTTGTAGGAAATATCCTTCTTAACGCCAAACGCCGCCTCCTCAAAGGTAACGGTAACTCTCGCTCCAACGTCCTCGCCTCTCATAGGTGCGTTCTGACGTCTTGCGGACGAGCCACCAAATCCACCTCCGAAAAAGCTGCCAAAGATATCTCCAATATCTCCAAAGACACCAAATCCGCCAAATCCGCCGCCGTAACCGCCGCCTGCCGTCTGGTCAAAGGCTGCGTGACCGAATTGGTCGTACTGTGCCTTCTTGTCCGCGTCGGAAAGCACCGCATACGCCTCGTTCACTTCCTTGAACTTAGCCTCTGCCTCTTTATTGTCGGGGTTCATATCGGGATGGTACTTCTTTGCCATCGTTCGGTATGCCTTTTTTATTTCCGCCTCGGACGCACCCTTGGAAAGTCCGAGCACCTCGTAATAGTCTTTTTTATCTGCCATATTGCCCTCTTCTTAACGACCTATGCGGAAAGGCGTAAAATACGCCTTTCCGCCCAATATCTTATCAGTTGTCGGTCTTATCCTCGTAGTCAGCGTTGTAGTAAGTTCCGTCGCTGCCTGCGTTTCCGCCCATATCTGCACCGCCCATATCAGGACCTGCACCCTGTGCACCTGTCTGCTTGTAAAGCTTCTCGGAAAGGGTGTAGAACGCTTTTTCAAGTGCCTCGGTATCAGCCTTGATCGCTTCAACATCTCCACCCTGAATTGTGGTCTTAAGCTTTTCTATTGCGTTCTTGACCTCTTCCTTGTCAGCCTCGGGAAGCTTATCTCCGATCTCACCAAGGGTCTTTTCAGCCTGGAATACGAGAGAGTCGGCACGGTTCTTGGTATCTACCGCATCCTTTGCCTTTCTATCCTCCTCGGCAAACTTCTCAGCATCCTTAACAGCCTTCTCTATATCTTCCTTAGACATATTGGTGGAGGACTGAATGGTAACGTGCTGTTCCTTACCCGTGCCAAGATCCTTCGCACTTACGTTAACGATACCGTTAGCGTCGATGTCAAAGGTAACCTCTATCTGAGGAACTCCGCGGGGAGCTGCGGGAATACCGTCGAGTATGAACTCACCGAGAGTGGTGTTGTAAGCCGCCATCTCACGCTCACCCTGAAGAACATGGATCTGAACAGAGGTCTGTCCGTCAGCCGCGGTTGAGTATACCTGACTCTTCTTTACGGGAATTGTGGTATTTCTCTCAATTATCTTGTTAAATACTCCTCCGAGAGTTTCGATACCGAGGGACAGAGGAGTAACGTCGAGAAGCAAAAGATCCTTTACGTCACCGCCAAGGACACCGCCCTGAATTGCAGCACCCATAGCTACGCACTCGTCGGGGTTGATTCCCTTGAAGGGATCCTTGCCGATAAACTTCTTAACTGCGTCCTGAACCGCAGGAATTCTTGTAGAACCACCAACGAGAAGAACCTTATCGATCTCGTTTACGGAGATACCTGCATCACGGATAGCATCTCTCGTGGGGCCCATTGTGTTCTCAACCAGGTCAGCGGTAAGTCTGTCGAACTCTGCTCTGGTGAGTGTTGCGTCAAAGTGAAGAGGTCCTGCTGCGGTTGCGGTGATAAAGGGAAGGTTGATATTCGTGCTGGTCATACCCGAAAGCTCGATCTTTGCCTTCTCTGCCGCTTCCTTAAGTCTTTGCATTACCATCTTATCATTGCGAAGATCAACGCCGTTTTCAGCCTGGAACTTCTTTACCATCCAATCAATGATTCTCTGGTCAAAGTCGTCACCGCCAAGACGGTTGTTACCCTTGGTTGCAAGAACCTCAAATACTCCGTCGGATATTTCAAGGATAGAAACGTCGAACGTACCACCGCCAAGGTCGAATACGAGTATCTTCTGATCTGCTTCTTTATCCATACCGTAGGCAAGAGCTGCCGCGGTAGGCTCGTTGATTATACGAAGCACCTCAAGACCTGCTATCTTACCTGCGTCCTTGGTAGCCTGACGCTGTGCGTCGGTGAAGTATGCGGGAACGGTGATAACCGCCTGAGTTACGGATGTTCCGAGATATGCCTCGGCATCAGCCTTCAGCTTCTGGAGAACCATTGCGGAAAACTCCTGAGGAGTGTAGTTCTTTCCGTCGATCTCCTTCTTGTAAGAAGTACCCATCTCACGCTTGATACTGATGATGGTTCTATCAGGGTTAGTGATAGCCTGACGCTTTGCGACCTGACCTATCATTCTCTCACCTGTCTTGGTGAATGCTATAACGGAAGGAGTTGTTCTCGCTCCTTCGGGATTAGGGATAACGGTTGCCTCGCTACCCTCAAATACTGCTACGCAAGAGTTTGTTGTACCTAAATCTATTCCTATGATCTTTCCCATTTTCTTTTCCTCCTTATGGGTATTTTATTTTTATAAATTATTGTAAAGCTTTTTTAATTTGCTACCTTTACCATTGAATAACGAAGCACCTTATCACCTCTGATATAGCCCTTCATAAATACCTCGGCAACCACGTTCTCTCCCAAATTCTCGTCCTCAACGTGCATTACCGCGTTGTGTACGTTAGGATCGAACTGCTCTCCGAGTGCGGGGATCTCGCTGACTCCCATTTTTTCAAGTGTTTCAGCGAAGCTTTTAAGAGTCAGCTCAAGTCCTTTTGCGAGAGGATTATCATTATCCTCGCCACCGTACTGTGCCGCTCTTTCAAGATTGTCAAGAATAGGAAGTATCTGTGTCAGTGCGTCAATATACGCATCTGCGTAAAGTCCCTCCTTTTCCTTTTGGGAGCGTTTGCGGAAATTTTCGTATTCCGCATAAAGTCGCATATATTTATCGTTTGCCTCGGCTGTCGCTGCCTCAAGCTTTGCTATCTGCTCCTCTGCCTTTTTTAGTTTTTTCTTTTCACCAAAGGAAAGCTTTTCTTCGTTTTCCTCGGTCGCCACAGCTTCCTCGGCAACCGTTTCGTTCTCCGCAGCGGTCATCTCTTCCTCTTTTTCTGCGTTCACGTTTATATTTTCGTCCATTTTTTACTCCTTCCCTTCCTTCAACTGTCTTTCCTCGTCAAACATGACCGAGATACTGCCACCGATTTCGTCAAGCGTCTGCAACACCTGTCGGTAGTTCATTCGTCTTGGTCCAAGAACTCCGATAACTCCAACTGTTCTTCCGTTCTTCTTGATCGGCTTGAACACAAGCGAGGAATTATTCATAACCTTAACGGGACTTTCCGAGCCGATAAGCACGTTTATATCGTCTGTGTCCGTTCCCGATACAAGGTCAAGTATCTCGTCCTGATTTTCAAGCGTACCAAGCAGCTGTCCGAGCTGTTGCGTGTCGGAATATTCGGGATATTTTAGCAAGTGATTAAGACCTGAATAGCGGAGCTGTCCTCCGTCGATCTCGCTCATTACCTCCCAAACGCATTTAACGGCAGGATTTACAAGGAATGCCGACGCACCCATCTCGTTTTCCATTTCCATTATAATAGGAAGCGTTATCATATCCGCACTAATTCCGCAAAGCAACGCATTCATAAGCTCCGAGAGTTTTGGAAGTGCGTCCTCGGAAATATACTGCTCGGTCTTTACCTTTTTGGTTTTTACCGTTCCCGACGAGGTTATCATTACCATGGCGAAATTAGTCTTATCAATGAAGATTATCTCAAATTTGGACATAGTCACCGACAACGCCTTGGGCTTTATCGCAATACCCGTATAATTGGTCATAGTTGACGCCAATTTTGACGCGGTATCAAGTATCTGATCTATTTCAGACATTTTTGCCTTCAGCAGTTGGTTTACTCTGACTACGTCGTGAGTTGCCTGAGCGTACTGCTCAACGAGTGAATCTACGTAAAATCTGTACCCTGCCTCACTTGGCACTCTGCCCGCCGAAGTGTGAGGTTGAATAAGATATCCCATCTGTTCCAGCTCTGCCATCTCGTTTCGTATGGTAGCGGAGGAGCAGGACATAAGCGTATTTTGCAAAATATACTTTGAACCAACAGGCTCACCGCCATCGATATGGGCTTCAACTATGGTTTTTAGTATCAGCTTTTTTCTTTCGGAAAGCTCCGACCTATCGTTTGCCATTTGCACCCTCCATTTTTTGTTTTTAGCACTCAAACGTTTTAAGTGCTAACTACTGTATATAATTTACCACCTTTACCCCGATTTGTCAAGGGGGTTTTCAAAGTTTTTTATTAATTATCTGTAAACAGTGCTAATTTTTGTCGTCATTTTTCGCATTTGCGGTATTTATATGACTATATTATGCCTGATTTTAGCAATCGAAATACTTTTTAATGCTTTTTGACATAAAAAATCGGCGTCGCAATAAGCTGCAACGCCAAAATTTTTGATATATATTTTATATTTTCAAATTCTCAAATGCCTCGGTCAGAGTACTGTACACCGGCACTCCCAACTTACTCAAATACTCTCCTGACTGATGCCCTCTGCCAATAAGAATGCAATCAGCCTTCAACGTATCAGCCGCCTGTACGTCGTGATCGGTATCTCCCACAAGAATTGCCCTCTCGTTCGGGTGACGCGATCTCCAATCGTTTGCCAACGACAGCTTTGATCCTGCGTGAATATTATCAAGCCCCAACACTTCCTCAAAATACTCGCGTATGCCAAGCGTACTCAACTGTCCTTCGAGCATTTCCTTTTCGGTTGCCGACAGAACTATCTGCTTTATGCCACATTCTTTAAGCATCAACAACGTTTCTACAACGTCCGAAAAAAGCCCGGCTTTCTTCACGTATTCCAAATAAAGCTTCACCCACTGAGGAGCAAGTATTTCATAAGACTCTTTATCAAAATCAAAGCCCGCCAATTTGTAATAATCTATTATCGGAAATCTGAATATTTTTCGATAATGCTCAACGCTCTCTATCGGTTTTAGTCCTCTGTCGGTAAGCAATTTATTAACGGAAAGTATCCCCGTCTGCACGTCGTCGAGCAAGGTGCCGTTGAAATCCCATATAACGTAATCGTAATTTTTTGTCATGCTTCCTCTTTTAACAAATCGAGCGACCCACCTCATCAGCAGGTCGCTCTTTATTTTAAATATTTTTATTCGCTGAGCTTGAACTTAGTGCAAATCTTCTTTGAAGTACCCCATTCGTTATAAATGAAAGCAAGGCTCTTAAGTGATTGGGGATTATTGATAGATTCCTCGAAATCTATAAGCACTTTTATGCACTCATTGTTGTCACCGCCTTCTGCCAATGACTCTCTCATTTCGTCAACTACAGCGTCAAAGTTTTCAGCAGTGCAAGCCAACAATTTCTCAAGAATTTCAGCAGAAAGAGCTCTCAGCTCCTCAAGTGCTTCCATATTTACCTGATAATCGTTATAATTGAGTCTGAATCCCATAGTAAGGTTCAACATAGCATCGGTGTTCTGCTTCTTATAGTAACCCAGCATTAAAGGATTATCGTCCACAGTAGGATATGCGATAAAGGTATTACCCGTTTTGTTCACGTTCATAACGTAACCGAAATTACCGTTGCTGTCGGGGATTCTCTCTACCATCATGAAAGGCTTACCGGTATCAGGATCAATATAATCGGATTCAACCAGCTTATAATCTCTTCCCTTTACCTGCTCACCGTTGCTGTCAAGCAGATCCGTTACAGTATCGCAAATACCGTACTGGATAAGGTTACGGAAATCCTCGTTTGTATTGAGGTAAGTAATTATCTCCATACTTCTTTGCATGCTTGACGAATAAGAAGAAACAGCAAACATACTTCTGTAGAGATCCTCCTCATTAAGTGTAGGTCTTCCTACAACGATTGCTTCGTAATCATCTGCATACTTGTCGGGAATATCAGCTCCGCCGTTGATACAAGCTACCGCTACCTTTCCTTCTGCAAATGCACTTGCCGCAGCCTCGGAAGCAAAATCGTACGCTTCATACTCCTTTATAGTACGCAGCTGCTTGTAGAATGCCGTATTGAATACATCGGTCATAACGTAATTATCGCCGTTCATATACGAGCTGGTCTGACCGTATACTGCGTTGGGATTGATATCGCTTGCAAGAGCGGAAAATCCGCTTGAAAGATTGCCATTCTCATCTATTCCCCAGAAATGCACACCTGCGGAAGCAAGCTCTATCGAGGGAATGTCAGAGTAAAGTGCGTGCGTGTAATCTGTAGTATTACCGATCTTATACTTTTGAACATCGCTCAAGAAATTCTTAACGGTATTAGAGGTAAGACTTGTAAATTCAGCAAGTCCCTTATCGGTATCATAAGAAAGATCTGCGAGAGCCTTCTTGTTTACGAGCAAATAGGTGTACTCACCTATAACAAAGTTATTGGGAATAGCCAAAGTTGCACCGCTTGCTTCCTTCACACCCTTAAGTATAGAAGGAGTTATGTAGGAATTGAGCAACTTTGAAGAACTCGAGATCTCCTCGTCAAGTCTCTGAATCAACTTCGCATCTGCATATTCGTTGTACTTATCCTGACCACTGACATTCTTTGTGTCACCGAGATAGAATATATCTACTTGATTTGCAGAAACGCTGGGGTATTTTATCTCAACGATTCCCCACTTGTTTTCAACGGTTTCATCCTCGCCGCTCTCGTTATTGGAAGTCTGTCCATTTCCCTCTGTTGCTCTCTGTGCGAAAGCAGCCTCAAGCTTTTCATAATATTCGTCCTCTGTAAAGAAACGAAGCTCAAGCTGCGTCTTAAACTTAGACTTTGTAATTTTATTTACTGCGGTTTGAATAGCAGCCGCTCTATCATCGCTCACTTCTTCCTCTGCAAGCAAATACATAACGAGCGTCATTGCATTTTCAGACGCAGCTGCGTTTATACTTGCTGCAGCCTGTGCATTATCCTTCTGACCGCATCCTGCAAAGCAAGCAACTATCATTACCATTGCAAGAACAAGACTTATAAGTTTCTTCTTCATTATTGTTCCTCCTGAAAAACTAAAGCCATAAAGACCCAATTTATATACTATAATATTTTACACCAAAATGCTCGAATTGTCAAGTGATTTTTTCGTTGTTGCACCGCTTCATTTTTGCAAAAAAACACGTTTCGCGGCAACTTTTTTTGCAAAATCGTCACTATGCACACATTTGCACTTGCCATTTGTTGTATATTGCTCAACGTATTTTACAGTTTGACAGTAAAACTTACCGTTTTTTAGTCAACATAACGATTTTCAACATCAATCAAGGAATCCTCTAAGATGTCTTGCACGGCTGGGATGGCGAAGCTTACGAAGTGCCTTAGCCTCTATCTGACGTATACGCTCACGGGTGATGTCGAATTCCTTTCCTACCTCCTCAAGGGTTCTGGTTCTTCCGTCGTAAAGACCGAAGCGAAGCTTTATAACGTGCTCCTCTCTGGGGGTAAGTGTATGAAGTTCTCTCTCGATAACCTCTCGGAGTATAGTAGTTGCCGCAGCATCGGAGGGGGTGGGAGTATCCTCGTCTGCAATGAAGTCACCAAGATGGCTGTCCTCCTCTTCACCGATAGGCGTTTCCAAGGACACGGGGTCCTGAGCTATCTTCATTATTTCTCTTACCTTCTCGGCAGACATTCCCATCTTTTCGCCTATCTCATCGGCAGTTGCCTCTCTTCCAAGCTCCTGAAGCATCTGACGGGAGTATCTTGAAACCTTGTGTATGGTTTCTACCATATGAACGGGAATTCTTATCGTTCTCGCCTGATCGGCAATAGCTCTGGTAATTGCCTGACGTATCCACCAAGTAGCATAAGTAGAGAATTTATATCCTCTGCTGTAGTCAAACTTGTCTACAGCCTTCATAAGTCCCAGGTTTCCTTCCTGAATAAGATCAAGGAAGAACATTCCCTTGCCTACGTATTTTTTCGCAATACTTACAACAAGACGGAGGTTAGCTTCAACAAGCTCGTTCTTTGCTCTTGCCTTGGTTTCGTCGTCGAAATCGCCGCCCATTATCTCGGCAAGCTCACGTTCTCTGTCGGAGGTAAGCAACGGAACACGTCCGATCTCTTTAAGATACATACGCACAGGGTCATCTATCGCAAGACCCTCCTGCTCCAGTATCTTTTCCATATTTTCGCTAGTGCCAAACGCCTCGACCTCAGACTCGATCTCGCTCATTTCCGATTCGTCCGGCATAGGCATTCCCGTATCTTCCATGGCGTCGTAGAATTTGTCCTCGTCCTCGAAGTCCATCTCCTCTACCGCCTCGCTGATCTCGTCCATTGAGAGTTTGCCTTCCTTGGTCTTGGCTATCAACTCGTCAATACTAATACTTTTTTCCTGATTTTTTACTTCGTTTTCCTGCATTTTTCTCTTCCTTCATTTCTATAATAATTGATATTACTTTTTCACCGATTTATCTGCTCGGCTTCGACGCATCAGTGCAAGAAGATCTTGTCCCTTTACGTCGTTTTCCTTTTCTTTTTGCTTTTTCAGATTACTTATAGCTGCATCAAGAACCTCTCTGTCATTTCTGCTCAGACGACTTCTCTCTACCTCTATTTTTTCGATGCGGCTTATCTCGTCGATATTGAAATACTGTCCAAGCATCGCTCTGGAATATCCCTCCTCCGAGCGTTCAAGCTCCATAAGCACCTCAAAAACCTTTCGACCAAAGCCCGTAACGAAATCGTCTTCCGCAAGTCCCGTTTCGCCCTTTGCCACGGCATTTCTATGCTCGTCGAAGATGAGTAACATTCCGAGGAGATTTTCCTCTATGTCGTTAGCCTCGATATGCGTCGCCGCATCGGGATTGACACGGTCACCTATATTTTTTATGGACAGCATAACGTCCTGACTCTGCTTCTTTTGTGCTTCTCTTTTCCTCTTGTTTCTTATACGTCCCACGTCATTTCTCACTGAGTCCACAGAAACCTCAAGCACCGAAGCCGCCCGCTGAATATATACGTCTCTCTCCACGTTATTGTTTACGTCGGCTATAAGCATACATATTTCCATTGATGCCTTTATTTTCTCGTCAGCAAGTCCGATGTCATGCTCTCCGAGAATTTTCTCCATTCGGAATTCAAAGCCCGTTTTACTGTCGTCAAGACATTTTGCGAAGCTCTCCTTGCCGAATTTCTTGATATATTCGTCGGGGTCCTTTGCTCCGTTCAGCTTTATAACACGAACGTCAAGTCCCACCTCACCAAGTAACCTCATAGCTTTGGTAGCCGCAGCCTGTCCCGCCTTATCCGAGTCGTAGCATATAACTACCTTTTTGGTGTATTTGGCAAAAATACGTGCCTGCTCGGAGGTTATCGCCGTTCCCAGCGTTGCCACCGCATTCTCAAAGCCTGCGGCGTGCAGTGCAATAACGTCCATATACCCCTCACAGAGTATCATTCTCTCCGTGCAGTGCTTTCTTGCGTAATTCAAAGCGAACAGATGTCGGCTTTTTTTGAACACGGGGGTATCCGAGGAGTTAAGATATTTTGGTAGCGAATCGTCCATAACTCTTCCACCGAATGCCACTACGTTACCCGACGTATCTATTATCGGGAAGATGACTCTATTGCGGTAAAGGTCAAACAAATTGCCCGTTTTCTCACTCCGCTTACAAAGAAATGCCGCTATAAGCTCCTCGTCGGTATACCCGAGCGACCGCATTTTTTTTGTAAGTGCGTTAAAGCTATTTGGGGCAAAGCCAAGTCCAAAATGCTTTATGGTCACGCCGTCAAGCTGACGTGCGTCCTTAAGATACGCCATAGCCTCCTTGCCGTATTGTGGGTCAAAAAGGCACTCTCTGAAAAATCTTGCCGCATCAAGGTTGAGCTGGTACAGCCGTTTTCTCGACACTCCACGCTCCTCCTCGCGTCCGTCGTCGGGAATGGATATTCCCGCTCTGTCCGCAAGATGCTTGAGGGCGTCGATATAATCCATATTCTCCGCTCTCATTATAAAGCTTATCACGTCGCCGCCTGCTCCGCAACCAAAGCAATAAAAGCTTTTCGTAGCGGTGAACACGGTAAACGACGGGGTTCGCTCACTGTGAAACGGACACGGTGCTTGATAGTTCGAACCCGCTCTTTTTAGCGTAACGTACGAGCCTATTACACTCTCTATGTCGTTTCTGTATACTATTTCGTCAATTATCTCTCTTGGTATCATTCCTTCGGCCCTCTCCAAACCTTAGGTATGTACAGCTCCGAATACGCCTCGATAGCGTATCTATCCGTCATTCCCGAGATAAAATCACACGCACATCGTTCCACTCCGTCCCTATCGCAGTTGTCGCGATAAAATTTAGGCAGCTTGTCGGGATTGGTAACGTAATATTCAAACAAACGCATAAGCATCTGCTGTGCCTTGCTCTCCTCCGACTTAGCCTTGGGATTTCTATACACTCTTTCAAAAAGAAATTCTCTGAGATTATCAGTTGCCTCCTGAACCTCAGGTGACATTTGTATTACAGGCTTTCCCTCGCTGTATTTTATAACGGAGGACACCATTGTATTTATACGTTTGGAATGCTCGTCACCAAGCACCTCGCGAAGCTCCCTCGGAATATCCTCCTTGGTAAGTATCCCCGCACGGCAGGCATCATCAATATCGTGGTTGATATATGCTATTCTATCCGCAAACTTGACTATAACGCCTTCAAGAGTGGACGCCATATTCTTGCCCGTATGGTTAAGTATACCGTCCCTTACCTCAAAGGTAAGATTAAGTCCCTCTCCGCCTCGCTCAAGTATCTCGACCACTCTCACACTTTGCTTATAGTGAGTAAATTCAGGGTCGAAACACTTCTGCATAGCAAACTCACCTGCGTGTCCGAAGGGCGTATGACCTATATCGTGTCCCAGTGCCGCAGCCTCGGTGAGATCCTCGTTAAGACGCAATCCGCGTGCAATGATCCTTGCTATCTGTGTCACCTCAAGGGTATGTGTCATACGGGTACGGTAATGATCTCCCGCAGGAGCAAGAAACACCTGAGTCTTATTCATCAACCGTCTGAAGGACTGACAATGAAGTATGCGATCTCTGTCCCTTTGAAACTCCGTCCTTATGGCACACGGCACATACGGCTTATCTCTTCCACGTGTTTCGGAGCTAAGAAATGCAAATTCTGACAGCGTTTTCTTTTCATATTCCAAAAAGAAATCTCTTACGCTTTTTTCACCCATAATATCCCCCTTTCGATCTTGATAAAAATTCAATATACTATAATGTACGCAATTTTTTTTTAATATACTTTTTTTCCACAAAAATTTTTGATAATTTTTTGTTGGACTTAAATTTTTCGGCATTTTAACGTCGATTTTTCGTTCAGTGTACAAAAAAATGAGGTCAAGTCTTTTGGCGACTCAACCTCATATTTAATCATTTGATCACTCAACCTTGTTTTTCTTTATAAAAAGCACTCCGAGAGTGTTTCTTCCGCAGTGAGAGGATACTGTACAGCCCGCACGGGTAAGCAACACCTCGTCAAACTTACCCATTGCCTTGACCTGCTCAAGACAAGCATTCACTATGCTCTCGTCACAGCCTGCATGAGTAACGAACACTCGTTTGGTATATATGTCGGAAGCATCTCCTATCATATCGTTTATGTAGGTCTTAAGCACAATATCAAATTTGCCTCTGTACTTCTTACCCACACCCATTTTTCCGTTTCTTACCATTATACAAGGCTTAAGTTGGAGAACGTTAGCTCCCAGCATAGCAAGTGCTGAGCAACGACCTCCCTTATAGAGAAATTCCAGATTGTCGATAACAAAGGAGGCATCAACGTAGTCCACAAGAGCCGAACAAGCCTCGGCAATCTCCGCCGCAGTCTTTCCCTCTGCCGCCATATCGCAAGCAGAAAGCACCAAGAGTCCTCCTCCTGTTGAAAGATTTTTTGTATCCACAACGTAAACGTCTTCAAACTCTTCGGCCGCAAGACGGGCGTTGTTGTACGTGGAGGACATTCCTGAGCCTATGGTAAACATAACCACGGCATTGCCCTCGTCGATAAATCTCTTGTAAAAACTCTCAAACTCCGCTATATTTATCGCCGCGGTCTTGGGAAGCTCTCCCGTCTTCTCGTAATGCTCGTATATCATATCAGGAGTAATATCCACACCGTCGGTATAATTATTTTCTCCCAGAGTAACTCCCAAAGAAAGTATTTGTACGCCATAGCGTTCTATGAGCTCGGGACTCAAATCACACGTACTGTCACTTGCAATTATTACTTTCTTACTCATAAAAACCCCTTTTTACATCTAAAAAATCACTTTACAAATTCGCTGTATATCGCCTTGAGAGCCTTATCGAAATCGTGTTCCTCGATACCTACGATAATAGATATCTCACTTGATCCCTGGTCGATCATACGAATGTTTACACCCGCATTGGAAATTGCGTCAAATACTCTTGCCGCCGTACCCTTTGCCTTTACCATACCGCGTCCTACGATAGCGATAAGTGCAAGTCCGTCCTCAACTGCTATACTGTCGGGACGCACCATACGATTTATGGAAGACAGTATTTTCTCTTTTCTGCCGTCAAGCGTTGAGCTGGACAGAACGATACTCATATTATCAATTCCCGAGGGCAGATGCTCAAAGGATATCTCGTTATCCTCAAGAACCTCAAGAACCTTACGAACAAAGCCTATCTCGGAGTTCATCATATCCTTCTCGATGGTGATAACAGAGAAGCCCTTCTTACCTGCAATACCCGTGATAACCTTTTCGGAATCGTAATCGGTCGCCTCGGCAACTATCATAGTTCCGTCGTCCTCGGGAGCGTTGGTGTTTCTGATGTTTATCGGTATCTTTGCATATCTTACGGGGAAAATAGCGTCCTCGTGAAGAACGGTAGCACCCATATAAGAAAGCTCACGAAGCTCACGGTAGGTGATAGTTTCAATAGACGCGGGGGCATCTATTATTCTGGGGTCAGCCATCATAAAGCCCGAAACGTCAGTCCAGTTTTCGTAAAGGTCTGCCTGAGCAGCTCTTGCAACTATCGAACCCGTAATATCAGAACCTCCTCTTGAGAAGGTCTTGATAGTTCCGTTAGGCATTACACCGTAAAATCCGGGAATAACTGCCTGCTTATGCTGCATAAGCTCACGAGCCATAGCCTCGTTTGTCTTTTCCTCGTCAAACGTTCCGTTTTCCTTAAAGAAGATAACGTTCTCCGCATCAATGAAATCGTATTTCAAATACTTTGCGAGAATAAGTCCGTTCAGATACTCGCCTCGGCTCGCCGCATAGTCACGACCCGAATTGTGCTGCATAGAACGCTTTACGTATTCAAGCTCACCGCTGATGTCGAAGTCGATACCAAGCTCATCTATAATACCGTTATATCTGTCGCAGATTTTAGAGAAATACTCGTCTATATCCTCGTGATTGCGTATCATCTCGTAGCAACGGTAGAGCATATCTGTAACCTTTGTATCGTCCTTATATCTCTTTCCGGGTGCAGAAGGAACAACGTATCTTCTTGCACTGTCGGCTGTTATTATACTTTTTACCTGTTTAAAATGCTCGGCATCCGCAAGCGAGCTTCCGCCAAACTTAACTACTTTAACCTTCATTATAAACACCTCTCTGAACAAAATATCATTATCTATATATTATATAAGATTTTTTGTCCCTTGTCAACAAATTTCTTAACTTTAATTTGAGTTTTCGATATATCTCGCCGCCTGCGTGGAGAACAGCTCGTAATATTTACCCTTTTTCTCCATAAGTTCCTTGTGTGTTCCCTCTTCTATAAGCTCTCCGTATTCAAGAACGATTATCTTCGTAGCCATAGTTGCACTTGACAGTCTGTGTGAAACGAAAATGGTCGTCTTGTCCTCTCTGAGCCTATCGAACTGGTTGAATATCTCCTGCTCGGCTATCGGGTCAAGAGAAGCCGTGGGCTCGTCGAGTATGAGTATATCGGACGTGCTGTAAAACGCTCTCGCAATAGCCAACTTTTGCCACTGACCTATGGAAAGCTCTATTCCGTTAGGCTCAAAGTATCGCATAAGGGGAGTGTTGTATCCGTCGGAAAGCTTGGTTATAAACTCGTCTGCATTAGCCTCCGTCGCCGCCTGCTTAACATCATCCTCGCGATGCTCTCTGTACACGTCGCCAAACTCAATATTTTCACTTACGTTGACCGCATACTTGCCAAAATCCTGAAATATTATTCCGAACATACTGTAAAGGTCTTTTACGTCATAATCCTTCAAGTCCTTGCCGTCAAGCAGTATGCGTCCCTCCGTTGGGTCATAAAGTCTTGTGAGCAGCTTGATAAATGTAGTCTTTCCCGCACCGTTAAGTCCCACAAGCACCGCAGTTTCACCGGGGCGAATGGTAAGATTGATATTTTTAAGCACATCTCTGCTAGTGCCCGGGTAACGGAAGCTGACGTTCTCAAATACTATCGTATGTGCACCGCCGTGACTTATCTTCTCAGGCTCTTCCTTTGCAGGTACTACCGTAGGCTCTACCTTCATAAAGGATATGATATTATCCACAAACAGCGTTCCCTCGTAAACGGAAGCTGACAGAGCGATAAGCGACGATACGTTGGTAGCGATAGACGTAAGTGCTCCCGTGTACAGGGAATAGTCACCAATCTGTATTTTGTTCGCGAATACCTGATACGCTATCATAGCAAAGAACACGCAATTCACCACAGAGGATATGATCGCAACCACGATCTGCCATATATTTTCTCTTACTATAAGCTTTCTTATTCCCTTATAGTATCCGTCAAATACCTCGTCAAATCTTTCGGTGAAGCGATCACCAAGATCGAACATTCTGATCTCCTTCACCATATCCTTATTCACCATGATGTCGGAATAGTAGTTCATCTGTCTGCGATCCTTGGAACGGAAACGCATATACATATAGTTCTTGCGTCTGTACGAAAAGCTGACTACGGCAGTAGGCACGGACACAAGTATCATAACGATAGCCGTCCACCACATATCGGGTGCCGTAGCAAGAATGACGATATAAGAAACAAGGGTTATGAGCATACTGATAGCTTCAAAGGTAGAGGACAGTATGCTTATCGGACGCATACCCGCCTCACGGTTAGCGTTCTCCAGCTTCTCATAAAACTCGGGACGGTCAAAATCTGCCATATCCACCGTCTTTGCCTTTTCCATTATCTGAAGTTTAACGTGTCTTACCACCTTCTCACCGGCTATTCTCGTGACCGCCATGTTCAGTCGGTGTACCAGCTGATTGAATATCTTGTATATAAAGAAAAACACCAGCAAGAACATAACCATTGAGCCCCAGAAAACCACCGCGTAAGATTCGCCTATCGCCTCGGCTACCGTTCTACCCGAAATAATATTCTGAAGCTCGTTGAGTATCTCCTTTGATATAAGAGAACCCACGATCGGCATAACACCCGTAAACACGGATATTCCCACCATGGCAAAGAGTATCCAATGCCCCGTATCCCACACCATTTTAAAGGTGTAGAAAAGCCGTGAGAAAAAGCCTACTAAAATGTCCTTTAAAAATCGAGGAACGTCTTTCAGTCCATTAGGTGGCTTTACTCTGTTATAATGATCCTTCATGCCGCCGGGCGGCATACCTCTCGGTCCCATAGCTCACCCCATATTCTCAGGCAGCTTTTTACCGCCCAACAGATGGAAGTGAAGATGCTTGACGCTCTGACAGCCGTTCTCTCCGCAGTTGGTTATAACACGGTAGCCGTCGCCAAGTCCAAGCTCCTCTGCAATCTTCGGAATACATTCAAAAATGTGTGAAACGTAAACGGAATTTTCCTTGTTCACTCCGTCGGCTGACGGAATGTGAAGTTTAGGAATAATAAGCACGTGCACAGGTGCTTGAGGGTTTATATCCTTAAATGAATAGCAAAGCTCGTCCTCATAAACCTTTTTGGATGGAATTTCTCCCGCTATTATTTTACAAAACAAGCAATCCATATTGATTTTTCCTCCGTTTTATGTTAAAATACTATACAAAGAAAATTATATCATAAAATGAAGAAAAAGTCAAGGAGAGCGTATGAATTTCACAAGTATTCCGCCCCAAAAGGATCTGTGGCAATATCTTTCGGGTACAGACAAAAAAATAGTTATGTACGGTATGGGAAACGGTGCTGACAAGATACTTGCCGTTTGTGAAAAGTACGGTATCCAGGTGTGCGACTTTTTCGCAAGTGACGGATTTGTCCGCGGTCACAGCTTTCACGGTAAAAGGGTGCTTTCCTTTTCGGAGGCTGTTGAAAAATACGGCTCGGAGAATATGATAGTTCTTCTGTCCTTCGCCTCTTCTCTTCCCGACGTTTTGGATAATTTCAAGCGTATAGCCTCTGTTTGTGAGCTGTATGCTCCCGATGTACCCGTCTGCGGTGATGAGCTATTCTGCATGGATTTTGCAAGAAAGTATGCATACGATATTCGCAAGGCTTATGAATTACTTGCCGACGACGAGTCAAGACGAATATATGAAAACGTAATATATTACAAGCTGACGGGCGATATTCGTTTTTTATTCGATGCCGAAAGCACCAAGGACGAGGTATATCGCTCTTTGCTCTGTGCAGAAAATATCACACGATACGCAGACCTTGGTGCGTACAACGGGGATACGGTCAGAGAGCTTTATCAGTATGCCCCCAACCTCGCAACCGTAACGGCGTTTGAACCTGACCGCAGAAGCTTCAGAAAGCTGTCGGAATACTGCGACACGGTGACCGAATTTGAGATCAACAAGGTAAATGCCGCCGCTTGGGACAGCGAGGCGACCCTTGTTTTTGGAGATGAGGGCAACAGAAATTCGGGGCTTTTTGCAAAAGGAAAATCCGTAGAGGTCGCCGCCCTATCTCTTGACGGCGTATTGAACGGAGAGTCGGTGGACTATATAAAATACGACGTTGAGGGCTGTGAGAGTGAGGCAATTATCGGTAGTACAGATACGATACTTTCCCACCGTCCAAGGCTGTTGGTGTCCGTTTACCACCGCAGCGAGGACATTTTTGCCCTGCCGTTACAGATACAAAAGCTTCGTCCCGACTACAAGCTGTATTTAAGAAGATACCCTTACGTTCCCGCGTGGGACTTAAATCTTATTTGTATTTGAGAAAAATAATGCAAAAAAGTATTGACAAATATTATTTTTTAGTGTATAATATTACGTGATTTTGATTGCCTAAATGACTTCGGCAATATGCGGAGGGAGGGAAATAGAAAAATGGCAGAGATTAAAGTTAAAGAGGGAGAGTCTCTCGACAGTGCTCTTCGTCGCTTTAAGCGTGCAATGGCTCGTTCCGGCGTCCTTACCGAGCTTCGCAAGAGAGAACACTATGAGAAGCCCAGCGTAAAACGCAAGAAAAAGTCTGAAGCTGCTCGCAAGAGAAAGTACAAATAATTTAATTATTCGTATAGCAAAACGGGAACGTTTGAAACGTTCCCGTTTTTGTTTTTATCCGTATGTTTTTCTAAGCTCCTCGCCCAGCTTTTCAAAATACTCGGGCAGGTCAACCTTGAAGATCATCTTCTCCTTCGTCGCAGGGTGAGTAAGCCTCAGTTCGGCAGCAAAAAGGCATTGTCCGTCAATAAGCTTTTTGTGTTTTGCACCGAAGTCCGTTCCGTCACCACCGTAAACACCATCTCCCAAAAGGGGGTGTCCTATGCTTGACATATGAACTCTTATCTGGTGAGTTCTTCCCGTTTCAAGCTCACATCTTATAAGCGTAAAGCGACCAAATCTCTCCACCACGCTCCAATGGGTAACCGCCTCGCGGCTTCTTCCCTCTCCCGAGCGTATGACCGCCATTTTTTTACGGTCTGACGGGTGTCTTCCGATAGGTGCGTTCACCGTGCCGCTGTCCTCCTTGAAGTTACCGAGGGCTATGGCGTAATATATTCGCTCAACCTTATGCTCCTTGATAAGCTCCGATAAAAACAGATGTGCAGCATCGTTCTTTGCCACCACCAACAATCCGCCCGTATCCTTGTCTATGCGATGCACGATACCGGGACGAACCACTCCGCCAATTCCCGAAAGGCTGTCCTTACAATGATATAGCAAGGCGTTTACCAGCGTCCCGTCGGGATTTCCCGCCGCGGGGTGAACAACCATTCCCTTGGGTTTGTTGACAACTATAATATGCTCGTCCTCAAACACCACGTCAAGGGGGATATTTTGCGGCACAGCCTCTGACACCTCAGGCTCAGGCAACTCTATCTCAAAAGCCTCTCCACCGCGAAGCTTATAGTTCTTCGCGATTTCCTTGTCCGCCATAAGCACGTTACCACATTCAATAAGCTTCGCAACGGCTGAACGGGTAAGTCCCGTCTTTTCCGCGATAAATGCGTCAACTCTTTTTCCTTTATCCGAAATATCGGAGGTAACGCACAACGTCCCTTCAGGATTTTCCGTATATTCAGACATCTCGCCACCTCCGATAATTTATTCTGCTTTGTTATTTTCATCCGAGGACTTCTCCGCCCTCTCCTTTTTGCATTCGTCTATCATAGAAATAATAAGCCACAGCACAAGCAATCCACCGCCAACGCAAACGCACACGTCAGCCACATTAAACACCCACATCCAAAGCGTGGGGAAGGCACAAAAATCAAAGAAATCTATTACGTATCCAAGATAAAGTCTGTCCAG
This sequence comes from Eubacteriales bacterium, assembly GCA_045658185.1. Lineage (GTDB taxonomy): Bacteria > Bacillota > Clostridia > Oscillospirales > CAG-272 > HGM12713. Next base: position 8,588 of record JAZOUQ010000050.1, on the reverse strand, counting down.
CATATTACCCAAGCCACCCGCTATTATCATAGAAATAGCCATACAAGCAAGTGTGCTGTCGGGACGGAATTTCCACAGGTATATGATAAGTGCAAGGATTGCAACAGTTGACAATATCATAAACACCCAACGGTTTTCGGAAAGCATTCCAAATGCCGCACCTCTGTTTTCAACGTAAGTGAACCTGAATATATTGGGAATTATCTCAACCGAGCCTCCCGGCCCAATCAGATTAACTGCCATAACCTTCGTCACCTGATCTACGATGACGAGTGCAACTATAATTATTATCCAACCAATCACTATCTACCTCCGCCTCAGAGGAATTTTTCCGCCACAAGTCGGTATCTTCCCTTTTTAGTCTTATCTTCTACGCTATTCACGCGAAATCTTCCAATGCCTCGCACCGAAATAATACAAGGTGCTTTTACCGTATGATCAGGGCGTTCCTCGATTTCAAAATCGACCTCCACTATCCCCGCCACAACGGCTGCTCTCGCTTTTTCTCTTGAAAAAGAGCACAGTGCTCCAACCACGCAGTCAACTCTTGGGGACGCCACCGTGTCGTTTATGGTCGCCATTCTTCTTTCGGGAACGACCACCTTATCAAGTTCAAGACTGCGACACCTTACCTTTTCATTTGCAACCTTGTTAAGCTCCGAGCAAAAAAAGGACGCCAACGGTTCATCACAAAAAATAACCGCCGACGCACCGTCCTCTCCTATTACCAATATATCTCCAATAACTGCACGTTCTACACCCAACCCCAACACAGAGCCGAGATAATCTCTATGACTTAATTTTCTATATCCTGCCGAGCTTACGTCAAGAGCAGATATAGCAACGCTATGACCGTAAGAACCAAGCTCCGATATATCGGAAATTTCCGACATATAATCGGGAAGCACGTATATTCTCCTTCTTTCAGCCTCTACGTATCCGCCAAAGGAGAAAAAAACGCTTCCCCGTCTTTCCAGATACGACTCCGCATAATGCAGCTCTCGCGGCGACAAAAAGTCACTTAAGCCAAGCTCTCCTTTGCCTGCCATATCGCACAGGTCTTCAAGCCTTGCGTAAAGCCTTGATATATCTTCCGTAACGTTCATCAAGGCAAAAAGATAAGAAGCACCGATATAAGGATATACGTCACGAAAAAGGATATATCTATCGGCAGTCCCGAAAACCAATTCATTTTTTCAAAAAGCATTCTCACGGGGCGAATAAACGGCTCAGTTATTGCGTGAAGAAAATCAACAAATCTGTTGTCAATAGGAAACCAAGACAGTATTGCTCTTATGAGCATAGCAAACTGAACCGTCGTTAGTAAAATTATCACGACCTGCTTTATAACTTCAACTACGAGCAAAATCTATCTATCCTCCTCTCGAACAAAATATTCAGAGTTGTTACGCATAGCGTAACAACTCTGATGCGTATGTATTATCAGTTCTTTCCTACCATAGCCTCGATGCTGCTCACGTCAACGTTCTTAGGAGCAACAACGATGGTGGACTTGCCTACCTTGGTGATAAAGCCGCCCAAAGCGTGGGTAGCACCTGCAAGGTAGTCAACAAGACGAACTATCTGGTCAGCTGCAAGGGAGTCGATATTTACAAGTATTGCGTTTCCGTTCATAAGGAAATCAGCAATTTCAGCAGCCTCCTTATAGCTTCTGGGGTTTACTATCTTAAGGGATATAGATGCACCGAATCCGATAGGCTCTTTGGGGGCTACGGGGGAAGGAGTAGAGGGTGCGGCCACAGGAGTATCAGCTGCTACCTCATCTTCATCATCGATCATATCGTCGTCAAATCCGAAGTTTTCCTCGTTATAGATGTCATTTGCTACGTTTTTGTTTCTCTTGAAACTAAAGTTCATTTTTTTGTCCTCCATATATATATTATTATTTTAAAAACAAAGTTCTTCCGATTCTGACAATATCAGCTCCGCTGACTATTGCCTCCTCGAAGCTCTCGCTCATTCCCATTGAGAGCAAGGGCTTATCTATATTATGCAATTTTTTCATCCAAATGTCAAGAGCTAAATCATAAGTTTCACCAAAAAACTTCAAATAATCCTGTCTGTTTTCACACCTTGGTGCCATAGTCATAAATCCGCGAAGCCTTACGTTAGTAAGTTCGGACACGAACAAGCAAAGCTTCTCTGCCTCGGCAGGGGAAATTCCGCTCTTGCTCTCCTCTTCTCCGCTGTTTATCTCCACCAGCACATCCATAACCACACCGCGTTTTTTTGCCTGTTTATCTATCTCTGCGGCAAGCTTTTCGGAGTCAACCGAGTGTATCATACACACCTTGTCAACGATATATTTAACCTTATTTGTTTGGAGTGTTCCGATGAAGTGAAGTTTAACGTCTTTATTATTCAGCCCCTCGTAATGCTCAAGCAGCTGTTGAACGCGATTCTCACCTATATCCGTCACGCCAAGACGGTCACACAAATAATTTATTTCATCTATATCGGCGTACTTTACCGCCGCCACCATAGATACTTCCTTACCGTGGCTTGAAGATGCTCGGGCAGCCTCTATACTTTCCCTTACCCGTGCCACATTTCTGTCAAGATAGCTGTAATCCATAATCACCCCAAGATTCTTCCGTCAAACAGGTCATTTCCCTTTATTATAAGCAGCTCGTTAGTTCCGATAAGATCAAGACCGTCAGATGACTTTCCGTCGGCTCGACTCAAATAATAGTCTTTTCCCTCGTATACAACGGAAATATATCTTCGTTCCACCACGCTTCCTTTAAGGATATACACGTAATAGTTTGCCCCCGAGCGATGAACAGCATCCTTGGGAATATATATTCCCGAGTGGCTATCAACCGTCACGCTTATGCTTTGACATCTGTCAAATATAAATCCGTTCGGCAATCTATTGGTTTCGAATACAAGTATCAAGCCTCCGTTCACGGTATCCTTCGACGAGGATATAAGCGTCATAGGTATTTTTACATTTCCGTTTTCCACGAACTGAAAGCTATATTCGTTACCGTTTTTAAAATACACGGCTTGCCCGGCATTCACCCTCATAACGAATCTCCATTTAGAGGACGCCGCCAGCTTTCCATACGCCATATTTCTCGCCTGCGTATCCACCGCCGAATTTCCGTCCGCAATATCGTAATACTGCTCTGCCGTCATATTTTCAGCCTTAGCAAACGTAAAATTGCTCTCATATCCGTCAACGTAAGAGTAGAAATAACCGCCCTCGGGAGAATATTCTACGACCGCTTGACCTCCCGACTGAAGCATACCCTCCCTGAGATCCTTCATATCCGATAAGGTCTTCTCCACGGGAGAGTTTTTTCCGTCCGTTACTATACTGCGACGATTCATATCAAGAAGAAGCTTGTCCACCTGCTGGGCGATAGCCCCCGTATCTCCCGTAGCTAACATTTTCGCGAGAGCATAATAAGAGTCGTCTATTTGGTCGTTTATATATGGAAGATCTGCCAGTGAATAGTCACTACTGACGCTTTCCTCAAGTATTTTTATTCGTTCATCAAGAGTTTTGATCTTATTTTTGGAATCGGACGTACCGCTCTCGCCTATACTTGCAAGCTCCTCGCCGACGTAAACCTTAGCCCCGTCCTCCTTAAAATACTCGGCTACGCCGGTATTCTTTGAGTACAGCACGGTTTCGTCACGAAAAACGTATCCCTTTCCATCAAGCACCACAGACTCAGTGCTTACGCCTGTCGTTATGGTAGCAATATCCTCACCGAAAAGACTGGAAATATGATACGCCGTATATACCAAAACGGCAATACCGAGTATTACCACAACAATGCGTTGCTTTATTCCACCCTTCAATTTCTTTATCATTGGATCACCCTTTCGAGCCACGAGAATATTACTTGCAAATTCTTATATTATTTTACCATAAATCTCTCAATAAAAAAAGTATTTCTCTGCAATATTTACAATCTCTTCAAATGTTTTTTTGCTTGTTCCGTCGTCCACGTCTATTCTGTCCACGTAGTCCTTTGCACCAAACCACGTTATCTGTCGTTTTGCGTATCTTCTCGTAGCAGTTTTCAATCTGTCAACTGCCACGGAAAGGCTCTCCTCGCCCTTGATATAGGCAAGTAATTCCTTGTATCCTATCGCCTGTGCCGCGGTAGCGTTTTTGTCAAAGACCCCCTCGGAAAGCAGCTCTCTCGTTTCCCTCTCCAAGCCCTCATCCATCATCATATCAACTCTTTTCTCTATACGGGAATAAAGGGTTTCTCTGTTAGGATAAAACAGTCCCACGCACCTGAGGTCAAATCGGTTTTCGGCTTGCTTTGAACTTCTGTCAAGCTCGGTCTTGGTTACACCGCCAAGACGGTATATCTCTATGGCTCTCGCCACTCTTTTTACGTTATTGGGGTGTATTTCTGCCGCACTTTCAGGGTCGATACGCTCAAGCTCTCGGTGAAGTGCCTCCGCACCGTTCTCCCGTGCAAATTCCATCAAGGATTCTCTTAACGCCTCATCGGTAATTCCTTCCTTGAAATCACTTCCTCTGATAAGCGAATCAAGATAAAGCCCCGTTCCGCCGCATATAATAGGCTTTTTGCCTCTTTTATGAATATCCCTTATGATGCCGTCAGCCATATCCACGAAGTCCGCACAAGAAAAGCTTTCCGTTGGTTCTGCAACGTCTATCATATGATGAGGCACTCGTGCCATTTCCTCTGCGGTGGGCTTTGCCGTGCCTATGTTCATTCTTTTGTATATCTGCATAGAATCGCAGGAAACGATTTCACCGCCGCAGCGTTCCGCCATTTCTAAAGCCAATGCACTTTTTCCGCTTGCCGTTGGTCCTACGATTGCGTATATTCTTATTTTATCTTCCAATGTTTTATCCTTTCACTCGTTCATTATGCGACATAGCCGCTTGCGGATTTTATACAATCAGCATCGCATCTCCAAAGGAGAAGAAACGATACTTCTCCTCCACCGCCGTTTTGTATGCATTCATAATATGCTCCTTGTCATACAATGCGGAAACAAGCATAAGCAGGGTGCTTTCTGGGAGATGGAAGTTAGTAATAAGTGCGTCAACAGCCTTGAATTTGTAACCGGGATATATAAATATACCCGTATCGCCCGACATAGCGGGAATATGTCCGTCAGCCTCGGCAACGCTCTCTATCGTTCTGCAAGAGGTAGTTCCTACGCAGATAAGTCTGCCTCCCCTTGCCTTTCTTTCATTAATAAGGTCTGCACTTGCCTTCGATACCGAGAAAAACTCGGTGTGCATAACGTGATCCTCTATTCTGTCCGCCTTGACGGGACGGAAAGTACCAAGACCTACATGAAGCATAACGGGGGCGATAGCCACTCCCTTTGCCTTGATCTTTTCAAGCAGCTCGGGGGTGAAATGAAGTCCCGCCGTGGGGGCAGCCGCCGAGCCTTCCTCCCTTGCGTAAACAGTCTGGTATCTGTCGTTTTCCTTTAATTGCTCAGTAATGTACGGTGGCAGAGGCATAAGTCCGACAACGTTAAGTATCTCATATATATTCGCATATTTTTCTCTGTCGTAATCGAAGTGAATGAGTCTGTTGCCCTCTTCCACTATATCAACCACAGTTGCCTCTAAAAGTCCATCTCCAAACACGGAGCGTGAGCCTATCCTCGCTCTCTTTCCCGGTTTTACAAGACACTCCCACGTATCAAGCTCTCTCTGACGCAAAAGCAAAAGCTCAAGAAGTGCCTCAGGACGTCCCTCTGCGTGACCGTAAAGTCTTGCGGGAATTACCTTTGAGTCGTTTATAACAAGCACGTCATCAGGCTCAAGATAGTCGATTATATCAAAAAAATGTTTATGCGTAACCGTTCCGTTTTCTCTATCCAAGACCATAAGTCTTGACTCATCTCTGACAGAACAAGGGTGCTGAGCTATAAGCTCCTCGGGCAGGTCGTAATAAAAATCTGATGTTTTAAGCTCGGTGCGGGTTCTTTGGTTAGTTATCATTTGGATATCCTTTCAGTGATAGCAAAAAATATTTCAAAAGGTATTGACAGATGGGGAAAGTTATGTTATCATTATGTGTGTAAAACATATAATTTGGTAGAGGTGCGTCGTACAACCGCCGTATGTCAGTGGCTGCCGAAAGCCGTATAAGATATACTCAGCGAGGGTATGATGCCGAAGGTATCCCGTTCGGCAACGGGGTTCGCTGGTCTGTTGGTTCACAGCCCTCAGACTGTCATCGTTTGATGGAGAGCTATCTGTTATTGTATTATGAGTACGTATTACTTATATTATATTACAATTTCAGTTGGTTTTCAACTGATTTTTTTGTTTTTACCAAAAAATTTACTTTTTTATAAAATCCGCTTTGCGGTCGAAAGGAATTTATTATGAGCAAACTGAAACCCTCAATTTTTACAGGTGCGGCAACCGCTATTATAACGCCCTTCAAAAACGGCAAAATAGACTATGACTCATTTGGAAAGCTCATTGACGATCAGATAGCAAACGGTATCGACGCTATCGTAGTTGCTGGTACGACGGGTGAGGCTGCTACGCTTGACCACGACGAGCATTGCCAGATCATGAAATATGCCGTTGAGAAGATCGAAGGAAGAGTTCCTATGATCGCGGGAACAGGCTCTAACGATACAGCTTACGGTATTGAGCTTTCAAAATACGCTTGTGAGGTCGGTGCAGACGCACTCCTTCTCGTCACTCCCTACTACAACAAGGCTACTCCCAAGGGTCTTATAAAGAGCTTTCTTGAAACGGCAGACGCTACCGATAAGCCCATAATTCTTTACAATGTTCCCTCCCGTACAGGCTGTAACATTTCCCTGCCCGTATACAAGGAATTGGCAAAGCACGAGAGAATAGTTGCGGTAAAGGAAGCATCGGGCAACCTCAGCACCATTGCCGAGCTTATTGCAGAGTGCGGTGACAGCTACGACATATACTCGGGCAACGACGATCAGATCGTGCCTATTATGTCACTCGGAGGAAAGGGTGTTATTTCCGTGCTTTCAAACGTAATGCCCAAGGAAACCCACCTTATGACCGAGCTCTGTCTTAACGGTGACTTCAAGAGTGCCGCTGAGATGCAGCTCAAATACCTCAAGCTGATAAACGCTCTGTTCTGTGAGGTCAACCCCGTTCCCGTAAAAACCGCCATGGCAGAGATGGGCTGGTGCGACATTGAAATGCGACTTCCCCTCTGCGAGATGGACGATGCCAACAAGGTAAAGCTTCTTAACATTATGAAGGCTCACGGACTTATCTGACATAAAACAAAAAGGAATTTTAAATATGACCAACATAATTCTTTGCGGCTGTTCGGGAAGAATGGGCGAGGCTGTTACCAAGCTGATCCGCGAACGCGACGACACGAAGATAATTGCGGGAGTTGACGTGAATCCCGCCGCTCAGGTATCTGATTTCCCTATATTTTCCACAATTTCAGATTTTTCGGGCAAGGCAGATGTTATAGTGGATTTTTCCCACCATACTACCCTTCCGAGCCTTGTTGAGTATGCTACCTCAACCTCTACTCCTCTCGTGGTCTGCACTACGGGACACACCGAAGAAGAGTTGGCCGTTATGCGTAAAGCATCTGAGAGGGTTGCTGTATTTTTCTCGGGCAATATGTCTATCGGTATAAATCTTCTTATTGAGCTGTGCAAAAAGGCATCCGAAACGCTTGGAACTGCATTTGATGTTGAAATAATAGAACAGCATCACAACAAAAAGTTGGACGCTCCCAGCGGAACTGCACTTATGCTTGCTGACTCAATAAAAGAAACGAGAAAACAAACAGAGTACGTTTACGACAGACATTCTGTCCGCCGTCAAAGAAGCACAGACGAAATAGGTATTCATTCCGTGCGAGGCGGAACTATCGTTGGTGAGCACCAGGTCATCTTTGCGGGTAACAACGAAATGATAACCATTTCCCATTCCGCTATGTCCCGTGAGATATTCGCCGCAGGTGCGGTTCGTGCCGCTGCATTTCTTTCAGGCAAACCCGCGGGAATGTACAATATGTCAAACGTAATAAACGACAAATAAAATTAAAAGGCTGAATTGCAAAATTCAGCCTTTTTTTATACACAAAAGAAAGGGCTGAGTTGTAAAAACTCAGCCCTTTGGGTTTTATTAGTCTGCTGTAAGTCCGGAACGCTCGATACCCTGAACAAGGTATTTCTGACAGAACAAGAACATTACGACCAGAGGTGCTATGATCATAAGACCACAGGTGTTTCTGATTGCAGAATAGTACATATTCTGACCTGCGTATTCGGTCTTCAAAGACTCGGGAATTCCTACTATGTTCGGCATCAATATGGTTTTGTTTGATGTAAAGAACAGCGTCGTGTAGAAATCGTCCGTCCACTGCCAAGAGAATGCAAACAGGAATACTGTTATCATCATCGGCACGGAAAGAGGAAGAATGATGGTAAGGAAAGTACGCATCGTACCCGAACCGTCAATATACGCTGATTCCTCAAGCTCGTCGGGAACACCCTTGAAGAACTGACGAAGCATGAAGATATAAAGTCCGTTCTTGAATGCCAATCCACATACCGACAGTATCATCAGAGGCCAA
>JAZOUQ010000049.1:0-11620 GCA_045658185.1 Eubacteriales bacterium | reverse complement strand
CCACTTGATAAACGGAAGAAAAAGTGATATAATATTTAAAAGATTTGTGAGGAGGACAGATATGCCTCGTTTTTTTGTAAGACAAAATCAAATAGAAGATGGAATGATCAAGATCGTGGGTGACGATGCCCATCATATTGCAAGATCGTTGAGAATGGCTGTGGGTGACAGCCTTACGGTATGCGATATGCAAGGAAATCAATACGAGTGTGAGGTAAGTGAATTTGATGAGGATAGGACAGTATCCGTTCGAATTCTTGCAACATCACACGCGGACACTGAATCTCCCTGTAAAATACGATTGTTTCAAGCATTATCTAAAGGTGATAAGCTTGATACGGTAATACAGAAATCCGTGGAGTGCGGAGTGTATAGTATAACGCCATTTGAAAGTGAAAGATGCGTCGTGAGAATGAAGGACGGTGCGGAGGACAGAAAGACAGAGCGTCGTCGCCGTATTGCGTCGGAAGCCGCTAAACAGTGCGGCAGAGGAATTCTTCCTGAAATAGGGGATACTCTTTCGTTTTCTCAAATGATAGAAAGTGCATGTGAAAGTGACATCGTTCTGTTTTGCTATGAGGGGGACGGCACTTTGCCTTTGGGCAGAGTGATAAACGACAAGCTGAGTCCTAACAATGACGGAAGTTATCCGTCCGTTTCCGTAATTATAGGAAGCGAAGGGGGATTTTCACTTTCCGAAGTAGAGGTGGCAAAAGAGAAAGGGATGTTACTTGTAGGCTTAGGTAAAAGAATACTGAGAACGGAAACAGCACCTATATTTGTGCTTTCGGCGTTGTCGTACGCTGTTGAATTGCAATAAACGGTTATTTGAATATGTATTTTTCGGCTAATTACCGATTATTTCTCAAAAAAAATGTAAAAAACTATAACAAATTTTTAAAATGCTATTGAAAAATAACAAAAAATGGTGTAAAATATATAGCAGTATACACAATGTGGCAAAAAAGCTAAAAATGAGAGGTTAATAAATATGTCAAACAGATTGTTTCAAGGCGTAATATACCAGATGAAGGATGCTTTCGATAGAATAATCGGAGTTATTGACGAAAATGGGGTGGTTATATCCTGTTCAGATCTTGGAAAGATGGGCGATATTCGTCAGGGTGTACGTGAGGAGCTTTCATTTTCCAGCGAGTTTATGAGCGTGGGTGGATACACCTACCGTTATATGGGAAACGGTCAGAAGAGTGAATATATAGTTTTCGTCGAGGGCGAGGATAAAATGGCAGAAAAGATGTCCAAGCTTTTGGCGGTATCTCTTGGAAATATTAAGGGACTTTATGACGAAAAGTACGATAAGGGTTCTTTCATAAAGAACATAATCCTTGATAATATCCTTCCCAGTGACATATACATAAAGTCCAAGGAGCTTCATTTCAATACCGAGGAATCGAGAATAGTCTTTCTTATTAAGTTCTTCGGAAAGACCGATATGATGCCCTTTGAGATGCTTCAGAATATGTTCCCCGACAAATCCAAGGACTACGTTATCAGCGTAGGTGAGCATGATATCGTGCTTGTTAAGGAATTGAAGCCCGGCACGGATATGAAGAAGATAGAGGAGATCGCAGATAACATAGCGGCAACCCTCTCCACTGAATTTTACACCAAGGTAGCAATCGGTATATCTACCATAGTTGATAACATCAAGGATCTTGCAAAGGCATATCAGGAGGCTCAGGTAGCACTTGAGGTGGGCAAGGTATTTGAAACCGAGAAGAATATTATAAGCTATGAAAACCTCGGAATAGGAAGACTTATATATCAGCTTCCCACCACTCTTTGCGAGATGTTCTTGCAGGAGGTGTTCAAAAAGGGAAATCTGGAGTCGCTTGACCGTGAAACTCTTATGACCATTCAGTGTTTCTTCGAGAATAATCTGAACGTGTCGGAAACATCAAGAAAGCTTTTCGTACACAGAAATACTCTCGTGTACCGTCTTGAAAAGATACGTAAGCTTACGGGACTTGATCTGCGTGAGTTTGAACACGCAATAACCTTCAAGGTAGCTCTTATGGTAAGAAAGTACCTTGATTCCAAGCCTGCTAAATATTGATCTGATTTATTCGGAATACTCCGCATAGACGGAGTATTCCGATTTTGAACGCAATTTTAGACATTTGATTTTTCTTCATTTATGGTGGACATAATATAAAAAAGAAAAATTATTGAAAGAGAGTACCCAAATGTCAGAAGAAAACAATAAAAAAGACGAAAATTCCCAAAACGAAGATAATACTCCTTGCGAATGTGAAGAGCTTTACCGTTTGGACGGAATAGAAGAAAAAAATCCGCATAAAGAACCGAAAAAGGTGTTCTTGTCAACCGCAATATGCCTTGTGGCAATATTCGTTGTGTTGGCGATCCTGCTGACGTATACGTTATGTGCTTTTTCGTACAAAGTAAAGTTGGCTGACATCAAGATAAAGTACGAACAGCAAAACGCAAATTCTCAAGAGAATCAACTCGGTGATTTTAGTTCACTTGGTGTTCTTGCTGATATATTTGAGGCGTATTCCTTTGAGAAATTGGATGAAGAGGTCATACGGACGCAGATCCTTAAGGCGTATGTTAAGGCAACGGGAGATAGATACGCTGAATTTTACACCGAGGAGGAATTTGCTGTTATACAACAGCAGATGCAGGGTGTCAGTCAGGGTATAGGTGTTAGTATAATCAATTCAACAGTTACTATTAATGACATAGAATACAAGACACTCAAGATTATCAACGTAATGAAGGATTCTCCTGCCGAGAGAGCAGGAATAGTGGTAGGCGACTGTGTGATCGCAGTTGGTACAGAGCAAGAAAACAGCACGGTAAACGTTCTTGGATATGACGGTGCTTTGGCAGACCTCAGAGGTGTTGAGGGAACAGAAGCGAATTTTGGATATTATAGCGTAAAAGAAGAAAAGGTCAAGTTTATATCAATACTTCGCGAAAAGTTCACTGAAACGTCGGTGATGAGCCGAAAGGTGGACAGTGACGTTGCGGAGGGGGTAGGACTTGTAAAGATACTCAGTTTCGACGATACGACGCCTACACAGCTCGTTGACGCTATTGAGGAGTTGAAAAAGCAAGGATGCGAAAAATTTGTTTTTGACCTTCGTTATAATCCGGGTGGAAAGCTTGACTCCATTGCTAAGATCCTCTCATATTTCCTTGATGAGGGAGATACCATAATCTCTATGAGAGATAAACAAGGTATGGAAGAAGTCGTAAAAGCGGAGGTTTCGTTAAAGTACGGCATAACCCAAGAGGACATAGGAAGATACAAGGGTATAAACGCAGTTGTTCTGTGTAATGAAAGCACGGCAAGTGCAGCGGAGCTTTTCGTAGCTAACTTCCGAGATCACGGACTTGGCGAGGTCGTGGGAACAACGACCTACGGAAAGGGAACGGTGCAGACCTATATGAGCAGTATAACCACGTCAAGCGGAGAGAGAATCAGCTTGGGCGGAGTACTGAAGTTGACCGTATATATGTATTATCCACCAAACGGTGAGGGTTATGACGGAATAGGAATAGTACCCAAGGCTGACTGTACGGTGGAGCTTTCAGAGGAAGCAAAGGGAATGAACATTTACGAGATAATGGGAACAAAGACAGACAATCAGCTGGTAGAGGCTGTTAAAAAATTTAAATAATTAACCTAAGGAGATAAAGACAATGGCAGAAAAGATCAAACTTACAAAAACAGGTTATCAGGAAGCAAAGGATAAGTTGGACTACCTGAGAACAACAAAGCGTGAGGAGATAAAGGCAGCACTTGTTGCGGCGAGAGAGCTTGGTGACCTTTCCGAGAACTCGGAATATGACGAGGCTAGAAACGAACAGGCTAAGGTAGAAGCAGAGATAGTTGAGCTTGAACAGCTTCTTGAGAATGCCGAGATACTCAGTGATGACGAGATAGAAGACGGCAAGGTTGGACTTGGCTCTTGCGTAAAGGTGCAGACCAACGGACGAGAGGTTACTTACTATATTGTCAGCTCGAACGAAGTCAATGCATTTGAAAACAAGATATCCAATATGTCCGTTATCGGAGCGGCTCTTATAGGAAAGAGAGCAGGTGACGAGATAGAAGTAAAAACTATTGCAGGTCAGGTAAGTATTAAGGTTCTTGAGGTATCGAGAGCTAAGTAATCGAACATCGGGGGATAGCCGCAAAGACTTGCGACACCCCCGAGTTTTCTTGTAAGGAGAACTTATGAAAGAGTTAAAAAAACAGGATAAAGAGTACACCGAAGGAATATCTGTTCCGAAGGGGAAATTCCTAAAATGGCTGGATAACTATTGGTATCACTATAAATGGGTGACTATCGGTGTTGCTTTCGCTATTATAGTGGTTATTGTGTGTACCTTGCAGATGTGTTCTCAATCGAAGGAGGATCTGGTCGTAGTTTATGCGGGAAGAAACACCTTGTCGGTAGAGGAGCAGAACAACGTGTCCCGAGTTTTGGAGGCCATCGCTCCCAGAGATTTTGACGGCAACGGAGAGGTGCTTATCTCTTTGAACGCATACGGGATTCTTTCAAAGGAGCAGGTAGAAGAGAAAAGAGCCGAAACAGGTGCGGACGGAAAACCCTTGTACGTTGATAATAGCTATAATTCAAACCAATATGATACTTATAACAAGTACATAATGACAGGCGAATCGTCTGTGCTTTTCCTTGACCCATGGCTGTATGAAAGTCTTGTATCGGCAGGACGTCTTAAGAGTCTTGAAGATGCCTTGGGATATGTTCCCGAATCTGCATGCGGTGAGTATGGAGTTCGTCTTGGAGATACCCAGCTTTATAATTCTTATTCGGTAATGCAGAAAATGCACGAGGATACCGTAATATGTCTGTTGAAGCCTTACGTGGCAGGAAACAGCAGTAAAGAGGATTATTACGAGCGTGAGTTGGATATGTTCGAGGCTCTTGTTACATATGGAGAAACGCGAGGAAACGGTTAACATATGAAGGGAAGATTTTTACCCCTTACGCTGTGTCTGATAACAGCGGCTATCTGGGGATTTGCCTTTGTGACTCAGGTGCAGGGAATGGAGCATATAGATTCATTCACCTTCATAGGAGTCAGATTTTTGATAAGCATTATAGCTCTTGCCCCCGTTGTGCTTGGCTTTGAGAGAGGTCGGACGGATAATGCGGAGCGAAAGAGAACTGTAATTGCATCGATCGTTACGGGCGTTGTGCTGTTCAGTGCTTCGGCACTTCAGCAGTTCGGAATAAAGATAACCGCAAGTGCGGGTCTTTCGGGATTTATTACGGGACTTTATACGGTATTCGTGCCTATCGCGTGTTACGTTCTCTTTAAGAGTAAAACGGGAATAAACGTGTGGATAGGAGCAGTATGTGCCGTGGTGGGACTCGCATTGCTTTGCTATCACCCGGGAGAGGGACTGAAATTCGGACTGGGAGAGCTTTTGCTCCTGATAGGATCTTTCTTGTGGACAGCCCACGTGGTGGTAATAGACCGTCTTGGTAAAAATATACGCTCCCTTCATTTTTCGTGGGGACAGTTTGCCGTGTGTGCATTGCTTGGAATTATATGTATGTTCCTGTTTGAATCACCGAACGTATCGGCAATAATGGACGCAAAATGGTCGTTGCTCTATTGTGGAGTTATGTCCTCGGGCGTGGCATATACCTTGCAGATAATAGCTCAGAAGAAGAGTGAGCCTACGTTGGCGGCAATCGTATTTTCAACCGAATCGGTGTTTAGTGCAATAGGTGGAGTTATATTCAAGATTGACCATATTGCTTTGTTGGGATATTTCGGCTGTGCTATGATATTCATTGGTATAGTTATATCTCAAGTAGAATTAAAAAGAAAAAAAGATAGACTTCCGCTTGAATAAGTGTTGTTGCACCTCGATAATACTAAAATATCGGAGGTGTGTATGAACAAAAAAGATTTTATTACGGGATTTATAACGGGAATGTGTGTTATCGGTGCTGTTGGAACGGTATTGTTGATTGCATTGTTCTTGGGATAGTCGGAAAGGAGCAGACGGTGCGTCTTGATAAATATTTGGTTGCAACGGGATGCTGCAGCCGCTCGGTTGCAAAAAAACAGGTCAGAGCGGGTGCTGTTACGGTTAACGGAGCGACTCCGTCAACCTCCGACGTGAGCATTGATCCCGAAAAGGACGTTGTTGTTTACTGCGGAAAGCAGGTCGTGTATAGAAGATACACATATATAATGCTAAACAAGCCCGAGGGAGTGGTAAGTGCAACGGAGGACGGCAAGGATAAAACTGTTTTGGATCTTTTGCCCTCTGATGTCAGAACTAAAGGAATGTTCCCTTGCGGAAGACTTGATAAGAATACGCTGGGACTTATTTTGCTGACTGACAACGGCGACCTTGCTCATAGACTGTTAGCACCCAAGAGCCACGTTTCAAAGGTTTATCGCTTTAAATCGAAATTTTCCGTGTCACAAGAGGATGCACAAAAATTTGAGAATGGACTGATACTTGAGGACGGATACGAAACAAAACCTGCTAAAATACAGTTGGAGGGGAATGGCGACGAGGGACTGATTACTCTTGTTGAGGGGAAATATCACCAAATCAAGCGTATGCTTGAGGCGATAGATAACAAGATAACCTATCTTGAGCGTATTTCATTCGGACCGCTGACGCTTGATGCAAAGCTCGACAGAGGCAAGTGGAGATACCTTTCCGAGGATGAAATAAAAGCATTGGAAGAACATAACATAAATCAATAAATGGAGAAAGACAATGGACATTATCAAAAAATTAGCAGAAGAATTTAAAATCAAGGAAGTACAGGTTGAAAAGACGGTTGCCCTTATAGATGAGGGAAACACTATTCCTTTTATTGCACGTTACCGTAAAGAGGAAACGGGAAGTCTTGACGACGTACTGCTCAGAGATCTTGACGACAGACTTACATATCTTCGTAATATCGAGAAGAGAAAGGAAGAGGTAAAGAATCTTATCACCGAGATGGGTAAGATGACCGACGAAATTGCCGCGGCTATTGATAATGCCCAGACTATTACCGAGGTGGACGATATTTACCGTCCTTTCCGTCCTCACAGAAAGACGAGAGCATCGGTAGCAAAGGAAAGAGGGCTTGAGCCGCTCTCCGAGCTTATCCTTGCTCAAGAGGACAAGTACGAGCCTTCCCTTGAGGAGCTGGCGGCACAGTATGTTGACGAGGAAAAGGGAGTTGCCGATGCGGAGTCGGCACTTGCCGGTGCGTGTGACATTATAGCCGAGAGCGTATCCGATAATGCAGAATACAGAAAGACCGTTCGTAAGGTTACCTTTGATATGGGCTTTATCAGCACCAAGGGAGCGAAGGAGGAGGATTCGGTTTACGCACAGTATTACGATTATTCCGATAAGATAAATAAGATACCCTCCCACAGAGTTCTTGCTATAAACAGAGGAGAAAAAGAGGAATTCTTGAAGGTGAGCATCACCGTAGAAAAGGGAATTATCCTCAATTATCTCTGCGGAGAGATGATAACCAATATGAAGAGCCCTGCCGCTAAATACGTTGAGGCGGCGGTCATTGACAGCTACGACAGACTTATTGCTCCGTCCATTGAGCGTGAGATAAGAAACGATTTGTTTGATGTGGCAGGAGAGGGTGCTATCAAGCTGTTTGCAGATAACCTCAAGCCTCTGCTTATGCAGACGCCTCTCAAGGGTAAGACCGTAATGGGCTTTGACCCCGGTTACATCAACGGCTGTAAGACTGCGGTGGTTGATAAGACGGGTAAGGTGTTGGATACTGCCGTTGTTTTCCCCACTACCAAGAGCAAGTTCAAGACAGAGGAAGCGGCCAAGATAATAAAGAAGATGGTGGATAAGTATAAGGTAGACGTTATCGCCATCGGTAACGGAACGGCGTCAAGAGAGAGCGAGAGATTTATTGCCGAAACGCTTAAGGACGTAAAGCACGACTGTAAATACATTATTATAAGTGAGGCGGGAGCATCCGTGTATTCCGCATCCAAGCTTGCGGCAGAGGAGTTCCCTGATTTTGATGTTATGCAGCGTTCTGCCGTTTCTATTGCAAGACGTTTGCAAGACCCCCTTGCAGAGTTGGTTAAGATAGACCCCAAGTCCATAGGTGTTGGACAGTATCAGCACGATATGAAACCCGCAAGACTTGACGGAGCACTTCAGGGCGTGGTTGAAGATTGCGTAAATGCAGTGGGAGTTGATGTAAATACGGCGTCATATTCCTTGCTTTCCTACATTTCAGGTATAAATTCAACCTGTGCTAAGAATATCGTCAAATACCGTGAGGAAAACGGTGAGTTCACCTCAAGAGCACAGATACTTAAAGTACCAAGACTCGGAGCAAAGGCATTCGAGCAGTGTGCGGGATTCCTCCGTGTTCCCGCTTCGGGCGAGATACTTGACAATACAGGAGTACATCCCGAATCATATGCGGCGGCACGAAAGCTTCTTGAAATATTGGGATACACCAAGGAAGACGTTGCCGAAGGAAGATTGACCGATATTCGAAGCAAGGTCAAGGAAAAGGGAATTAAAAAGTTATGTGAGGAGTGTGGTGTAGGTGAGCCTACTCTTGCAGATATTATTTCCGAGCTTGAAAAGCCGGGAAGAGATATTCGTGATAATATGACTCCGCCCTCACTGAGAGAGGACGTTCTTGCTATTGAGGATCTGAAGCCTGATATGGTACTTGACGGCGTTGTAAGAAACGTAATTGACTTTGGTGCGTTTGTGGATATCGGAGTTCATCAGGACGGTCTTGTGCATATTTCTCAACTTTCAGACCGTTACGTAAAGCATCCCTCCGAGGTCGTAAGGCTTGGAGATAACGTAAAAGTAAGGGTGCTTGAGGTTGACGTAAAAAAGAAGAGAATATCGCTTACAATGAAAAACGTCAAATAAAAATTTAATTTATTAAAAAGACATACCTGTTTAGCTCTTTGTAAATAGCTAAAAAAACGTTTTTTGTGTATGTTGCACAATATATTTATGGAAATTTTGGAGATTTACCCTCTTTAAATTTCGTCAAAAAATTGGTATAATATTATAGTACAAAAGCAAATTATAAAAAATTATTTTCACATAGTTTTTTAGGAGGAGTATTCTAAATGGCAAGCTTATCACTTAGACACATTTACAAGAAGTATCCGGGCGGCGTAACCGCAGTTTCGGATTTCAACCTTGAGGTTAAGGACAAGGAGTTCATCGTATTCGTTGGACCTTCAGGATGCGGAAAGACAACCACTCTCCGTATGATTGCAGGACTTGAGGAGATCACCGAGGGTGAGCTGTTTATCGGCGACCAGCTGGTAAACGACGTAGCACCTAAGGACAGACAGATCGCGATGGTTTTCCAGAACTACGCTCTTTATCCTCATATGTCCGTATTTGAGAATATGTCCTTCGGACTTAAGCTCAATAAAACTCCCAAGGAAGAGATCAAGCGTCGTGTTGAAGAAGCAGCAAGAATCCTTGATATTACTCACCTTCTTGACAGAAAGCCCAAGGCTTTGTCCGGAGGTCAGAAGCAGCGTGTTGCACTTGGTCGTGCAATCGTTCGTAATCCTAAGGTATTCCTTCTTGACGAGCCGCTTTCCAACCTTGACGCAAAGCTTCGTGCAGCCATGAGAACCGAGCTTACAAAGCTCCACAACCGCGTTGGTACAACGTTTATATACGTTACCCACGACCAGGTAGAGGCTATGACGATGGCTACTAGAATCGTTGTTATGAAGGACGGTCTTATCCAGCAGGTAGATACTCCTCAGAATCTTTACGATTCTCCTTGCAACATCTTCGTTGCAGGATTTATCGGAACACCTCAGATGAACTTCATCAACGGTAAGTTGGTTAAGAAGGACGATGGTGTATACTTCAACTTTGAAGGAATTGAAATCAAGCTTCCCGCAGAGAAGGCAAATGCACCTGAGCTTGCTGATTACATAGGCAACGAGGTTGTAGTTGGACTTCGTCCCGAGGCTATTTCTGACGACGCAAAGGTAGTTGAGGCTAATCCCGATACCTCTATCGATGTAAACGTTGACGTTACCGAGCTTATGGGTGCAGAAATTTACCTCTACCTCAATATCGGTGAAACGAATATGATCGCAAGAGTATCTTCCAGATCTCAGTCCAGAGCTGGTCAGCAGATCAAGGTTAACTTTGATATGTCCAGACTCCATATCTTTGATAAGGATACCGAGCGTTGCATCATTCACTAATCCAAAATTTAAAGCGGCTCACTTTGTGAGCCGCTTTTGTAAGTAAACGGAGGAATAAATAATGAGTAATATTTGGAAGATTGCTATATCACTTACACTTGTGTTGTGTCTTGCTGTTGCATTTATTGCATGTGGCGATGATGAACCTGGAGAGTTGTACATTACTGATGATGAAGGACAAACCCGACGAGTGGTTTATGTTACCGACGAAGCAGGTGATACAATACTTGGAGAAGACGGCGAGCCTTTGACGGAATTTGCTACTGAGAGTGAAACATTTGCTATTCCTGTAACGGACGGAGATGAGGGCGGTGAAGCTTACGGTGAATTGGTTACGCCCAGTAATAAAAAGTAAAAAGAAAAATCACAGCTTGTATTAAAGTGACAAGCTGTGATTTTTTGTTATTTAACGGAGTTTTTAGCTGCTGTAAGAGTGTTTTGCATAAGCATAGTAATAGTCATAGGGCCAACACCGCCGGGGACGGGGGTGATATATGATGCTTTAGGCTCAACCGAAGCAAAATCTACGTCACCGGTGAGCTTGCCATCCTCGCGTCTGTTCATTCCAACGTCAATAACGACCGCACCGTCCTTCACCATATCTGCCGTAAAGAAGTCAGCCTTTCCGATAGCCGCTACGATAATATCGGCACGGCGGCAAACCTCGGCTAAGTTCTTGGTTTTGCTGTGACAAACGGTAACAGTTCCGCTTTTGTGGAGAAGAAGCATAGCCTGAGGCTTTCCAACTATATTGGAACGTCCTACGACAACACATTCCTTGCCACATACATCTATACCGCTTCTTTCCAGAAGTGCCATGACGCCTGCGGGAGTGCAGGGGAGGAAGGAATAGTCGCCTATCATTATCTTTCCTACGTTGTACGGATGAAATGCCCCAACGTCCTTTGAAGGTTCTATTCTAAGAATGACCTGATTTTCGTCAAGATGCTTGGGGAGAGGAAGCTGACAGAGAATTCCGTGAATGTTTTTGTCTGCGTTCAGCTTGTCAACAAGTGAGTTAAGCTCCTCTTGTGTAGTATTCGCAGGTAATTCGTAAGCCTCTGAATAAAAACCGACCTCCTCACAGGCACGACGCTTATTTCTAACGTAAACCTGAGAGGCTGCGTCATCTCCTACGATTATTACCGCAAGACCCGGACGAAAGCCGTTTTTCTTTGCGAAATCTTCCGTTTGCTCCTTTATTTCGGTTCTTATCTGTGCGGAAATAGCCTTTCCGTCTATAATTTTTGCCATTTTAGTTATCTCCTTTGTTATCGGTATTTATATGGAAGAGTGTATCAAGCTTTTCTGAAACGTCGTTGTGCTCTTGAGAGGTGTCCTGTTCTTCCTCGGATACTTCATTGTCTTCGGT
>JAZOUQ010000048.1:0-12371 GCA_045658185.1 Eubacteriales bacterium | reverse complement strand
CGTTTGATTAAGTTCCTTTTTATTAGTCCAGCTTTACGAAAAATGATAAAAGCTGTGCATCCCGAAGCACGTGTATTTCCACTACGTCGCCCGAACGAAAGCCGTACACCGTTTGCTTGACCGTTTGCGTATCAATAGCAGGAGCTTCGTTTATAGCAACTATTACGTCATCTCTCCGCAGCTTTAGGGCGGCATCACTGACAGGCGAGGAAAAATCCTTTATAAGCACACCAACCGTCCCATTGTCGGAATAATTTTCCCCTATAACACCAAGACTTGGTGTTCCGTATGCAATACAGGCAAGGGTGGATTTATCTGGAATTTCACCGTTTCTGAAAAACTCGGCAACCGCCAAAACTCTCTCCATAGGAATGACAAGCCCTATATCGCCGTCTGTACCTCCCCACATCATAGCCACGGCTCTTCCGTATGGGTCGTACACAGGACTTCCGAGAAGCGTATCACACGAAAGACCGCCCACGCCTACGGTAACGGCACGGCGTGTATTCTCTCCGTCCCGAAATATTTCAACAGTTCTCTCTTCAAAGGAAACAATCCCCTCGAAAAGGCTTCCGCCAAACCGTGCATCCTCCGCTGTACCAATAGCATAAAGCCGCGTTCCCACACGGAGAACCTCCTCATCTTGCGTTTCTATTGGCGTAAGACCCTCTGCATCACATTTAAGCAAGGCCACGTCCGCCGTAGCATCATAGCCAATAACCTCTGCTGTGTGATTTTTTCCGTCGGCACTGACGATCTCAACTCTTTTGGCGTCAGGTATACCTCCGCACACAGTCACAACGAAGCCGTCGTTCCAAATCACCGTCCCCGAAAGATATTCCACGCTGTTTTCCAAATAAATGCAAACGGTAACAGAGGAGTTTTTTTGCATCAAATATATTTCCTCTGCCGTTATTGAGGAGGGCAAAGCCGTATCGTCGGAGGCGTCCACGCTGGACTCTTTATCAGACTCGGTATTCTCAATCTGTGGTAGCTCGGCTTCTCTTGAGTTTATTACAAGCAACCCAAGAGAAAGCAAAAGACATATAGCTATCACCGCAAAGTATACGCCCCCGCCACGTTTTTTGGCATTGCCCTTACTTTTCTTTGACGGTGGCTGTCCCACGTCCTCATCTTCATCAGACACCGTTTCTTCGTCGAAAGATTCTTCATCTTCGTGTGTTTCTTCCGAAGCGGCGGCTATGGGCAATGCATTTGCGGACACGGGAGATTCTGTAAGTTCTTCCGTGAATTCAATTTTTTCCTCCCTTGGAATAAAAACAGCGGACAGTTCTTGCGTTTTATCGCCGTTCCTGTCCGCATTATCTTTATCAAAAAGCTCTCCGTTCTCTTTTACGAGTTTTTCAAGCTCTTGCTCGTTGGCATCCTCCATTCCTCCGTCACCTTCGGGAATGTCAAAGCCTTTTCTACGCATCATAACAACGACCTTTCTTATTTCATTGTTATGATTATACCCTAAAGGGCAGTATTTTATTCAGTAGGAAGAGTGAAGCTGAAGCAACAGTTCTTTCCTGTCTTGCTTTCGACCCAAATGCTCTCGCCGTGAGCCTCAACGATAGTCTTGGAGATATAAAGTCCAAGTCCCACTCCGTTTTTGTTAAGTCCGCGACTCTTGTCGCTTTTATAAAATCGCTCGAATACGTATGGCAGATCTGCCTCTGCAATTCCCTGTCCCTCATTGTACACAGAAATCAAAGCCTTCCTGTTTTTCAAGCGTTTAACAGAAACTCGAAGCAATCCGCCGTCAGCGGAAAATTTAACCGCATTGTCGCACAGATTATATGCTATCTGATATATTGCGTCCCTATCCGCGACTACGAAAAGCTCGTCGTCCGAGCAATCAAAGTCCACCTCAAGCTTCTTTTCGTTTATTCTGTCCTCAAAAGAAATGATTATTTCTCTGCACATCTCACAAGCATCAAAGGGTGCCATGGTAAACTTACGGTCACCCGCCTGAATACGCGACAGATCAAGAAGCGACGCGACAAGACGTGAAAGTCTTTTTATCTCGGTAGAAACAATACGCAAATAATACTCCTGCTTTTCGGGAGGAATCACACCGTCGAGTATTCCGTCAATAAATCCCGATATTGAGGTCATAGGCGAACGAAGATCGTGGGATACGTTTGACATAAAAGAGTTTCTCATATTGTCGTAGTTGTTGAGTGACTCTGCCATATTGTTCATAGCCTCGGCAAGTCTTGCTATCTCATCGTTGCCACGCACCCTGACTCGAACGTCGAATTTTCCCTTTGCAAATTGCTTTGCTGCCACGCTTATTTCCTTCAGAGGTCCCGTTATCTTCTCGGTTATAAAGTAAACAGCTATCAGTGCCGCCAAAAGCACCCACAGTATGGAAACCACCACCGCCTTGACGATAACCTCAAGAAGCTCGGAAAGCATTCTCGATTCGGCACAAACGAACACCGTTCCGCACACGTCTCCATCGCCGTTGTAAACGGGTGCGGCATAAACCATATGCTCGTTTTCAAAAACACCGTTCAACCTTTCGCTTCCCGAAATCTCGTTGCCACTGTTGACCTCGTCCATCAATGCTTTGGTTATTCCCTTATTATTGGTTATCTCCGATTCGTTTTTTCCTGCTGCCAACACTATTTTTCCCGAGTTGTCAGACACCAATACCGTAATGTCCTCTGCATTTCCCGATATTGCACGCAGAACCTTTCTTGCTTCCTGCTCGGAGGTCTTTATTACCTGACCGATGGCAGCCGTTGCCGAGTGTTCAAACAGCCCCTCAATATAGGTAGCGGAGGCTATTGCGGATTTTTCCATTATTTCTGCCTTTTGCGTGGCTGAAAAATTAACGATTATCGAGGATATTATAATTATTATTACAAGAAAGCTGGATAATACTATCAGCATAAATGCCGTCACGTACTTGGCAAATATACTTTTGAACATACCGCGTATTCCTCCTTTCCTTAAGTTTAATTTTAAAAATCAAAGGCGAGAGCCTGTCGTGACAAGCTCTCGCTCAGTAAATCAATTATCAGCCGAGGAGTTCAAATTTGTATCCAACGCCCCATACGGTCTTAAGCGTCCACTTGTCCGAAACGCCCTCCAGCTTTTCACGCAAACGCTTTACGTGAACGTCTACCGTTCTGGAATCTCCAAGATAGTCAAAGCCCCAAACCTTGTCCAAAAGCTGATCTCTCGTGAACACACGGTTGTAGTTGGACGCAAGGAAATAGAGCAGCTCCAGCTCCTTGGGAGGCACGTCAACAGGCTTTCCGCGAAGCTTCAGCTCATACTTCTGATGGCTTATTTCAAGGTTGTCAAATTTGATAACCTCTTCGTCATTCTGATTGGTATGTGCCTGATAGCGGCGAAGCACGGATTTAACTCTTGCACTCAGCTCCTTCATATCAAAGGGCTTTACAACGAAATCGTCAGCTCCCAGCTCAAGTCCAAGCACCTTATCAAACACCTCTCCCTTTGCCGTTATCATAATGATAGGCTTGGAGGACATCTCTCTTATCTCGCGGCATACCTGCCAACCGTCCTTCTTGGGAAGCATAATATCAAGCAAAACAAGGTCAGGCTCATATATCTTGAAAAAGCTCAAACCCTCCGCACCGTCACGTGCGATCTTAACGCCATAGCCTTCGTTTTCAAAATACAGCTTTAACAGCTCACAAATGTTTTCGTCATCGTCTACTATAAGGATCTTTGTATCCAGCATTTAAGTACCTCCGATTATTATCGCTATATGTAAATTCTTTGTTTCAGAATACACCTATGTTAACAAATACCATTATATCACACTTTTTTCCAAAATGCAAACATTTTTTGTAATTTTTTTTAATTTTTCAAAAATCGGTCAATATATCTTCTCAAAAGCACCATTATTTATTAAATTTTCTTGAAACAGTTGCAAAAAATCTGCATATGTTGTATAATAAGTAAAGTTAATATTTTGAAAGGTAGGATTTATGAATACTCTATCTATAACACAGATGCTGTTGAGAGTTGGCTTGGCTGTTATTTGCGGCGGAGTGATCGGTCTTGAACGCGGAAAGAAACGCCGTCCCGCAGGCTTCAGAACCTATATGCTGGTATGTATCGGCTCGGCTATGACTATGATACTCGGCAACTATCTTTTCGTAATGATGTCGGGAGCATGGACTGACAGCATCGGGCTTACCGTTTCTACCGACGTTTCACGCTTTGGAGCACAGGTAATAAACGGCATCGGATTTTTGGGTGCGGGTACGATAATAGTCACGGGACGTCAGCAGGTCAAGGGAATGACCACCGCCGCGGGACTTTGGGCGTCTGCCTGTATGGGTATCTGCATAGGTGCGGGTTTTTATTCAGCCGCAATAATATGCTGCTCCTTTATTTTCATAACCGTCGTCATTCTCTCAAGATTGGAAAGATTTATTCTTTCCCGCTCAAGAAACATAAATCTATACGTTGAATTTGAAGATATAAACGATCTTTCGGTTATTATAAGAAAAATAAAAAGCTACGACACAAGGATATTTGACGTGGAAATTACCAAGGCAAAATACTCGGATTCAAAATTTCCATACGCCATATTTTCACTCAAGCTTTCAAAAAACGTTACCCACACCATGCTTATTGCCGCTATCTCCGAGATGGATTCGGTTATAAGCATAGAAGAGCTTTAAGGAGGTGTTTGCAATGCTTGAATGTTTGAATTTTCTTCGCACGT
The DNA here is from genome assembly GCA_045658185.1 of Eubacteriales bacterium. Lineage (GTDB taxonomy): Bacteria > Bacillota > Clostridia > Oscillospirales > CAG-272 > HGM12713. Next base: position 7,651 of record JAZOUQ010000048.1, on the reverse strand, counting down.
CAGAGCTTGACTGGATCATGGTTGCGGTTCGTCTTGCCCTTGCCGTTGTCTGCGGCGGAATTATAGGAATCGAGCGTGAACGCAAACGCCGCCCCGCAGGATTCAGAACGCATATACTTATCTGCCTCGGTGCATCTATGACCACACTTACAGGGCAGTATCTTATGTTCCTTGGTGCTACGACAGATCCTGCCCGTCTTGGTGCACAGGTCATTGCGGGAATAGGATTTATCGGTGCGGGAACGATAATCATTACCAAACGCCGTCAGGTCAAGGGTCTCACCACCGCCGCGGGACTTTGGACGGCGGCTATCGTGGGACTTTGTTGCGGTGCGGGTTACTTCGAGGGAGCAGTCATCACCACGCTGGTAATAATACTCGCAGAGCTCGTTCTTGCAAGAGTGGAATACTTCGTGGTATCCAACGCACGTGCATTCAATATTTTCGTTGAATACTCCGAAAGCGACACGCTTGGAAATATAATTGACACCATAAAGAAAAGCGGAGGCTACATAGTAGATCTTGAAATAACCAAAAACACCTCCGAGGGTAAAAACCCTTGTGCCACCTTTTCCCTTCAAACTCCCAGAAAGATTAGCCATCAGGCTCTTATGGCACGAATTGCCCATCTTGACGGCGTTGTTTCAGTAGAAGAGCTTTAAAATATTAGATTGGCGGCAGGTTTTCGCTACCTTTTTGAAAAAAGGTAGCACCAAAAACTTTACTGACAAATAGGTCTTAACTGTAAGATATAGTCCGTGCTGTCATTTTCAACATTGATTCATATAAAAAAGCTGAGTTATAACTCAGCTTTTTTGTTGTCAATCGGAAAGCATTTTTTCCAGCTCCCTCATTTTTTCGGGTGTGGGTTGAGGAAGTTGACCGTGAGGGAACGGTATTCCCAGCTTTTCATATTTTACCTCACATATCTTCTTGAATGGCAACAGCTCGGTCTTGTCTACACAAGAGTGCGACTTTACAATAGACTTGAGCTTGGAAATATTCTCCGCGTTATCGTTGAGTGTGGGAATTATGACCTGACGAATGGTAGTAGGTATTCCCTTTTGATTAAGGTAACCGAGAAACTCCAACGGTGCTTCCATAGAACAACCGACGTGTGTGCGATACAGCTCGTCATCGGTATATTTTACGTCAAGCAGGACTCTGTCGGTGACCTCCAAAAGGCTTTTCACACTCTCGTTCATAATACTTCCCGAGGTATCAAGGCAGGTATTTATTCCCTCTCTGTGACAAAGCTCGAATACCTCTCTGACAAAATCAGCCCATAAAAGAGGCTCTCCGCCCGATACGGTAACACCGCCCTTATCTCCGAAATACTCCTTGTATCTCTTCGCCCTCTCCACGATTTCGGCAGCGGTTATATCCTTGCCCTCTTTTATATCCCAAGTATCGGGATTGTGACAGCAGCCGCAACGAAGATTGCAGCCCTGCATAAATACGACAAATCGGACGCCCGGCCCATCCAGAGTCCCAAGACTCTGGATGGAATGGATGCGTCCTGTTTTATTGCGGTCCGTCATATGGTTTCGTGGAATGTACGGCTGATAACCTCTCTCTGCTGTTCGCGGGAAAGCTTTGCGAAGTTAACGGCGTAACCCGATACACGAATGGTCAGGTTAGGATATGCCTCGGGATTCTCATATGCCTTCATCAGCGTTTCACGGTTCATTACGTTTACGTTGATATGGTGAGCCTTCTTTGCGAAATATCCGTCAAGGATAGCCACCAAGTTAGTCGTTCTCTCCTCCTCGTTGCGGCCGAGTGCCTCAGGGGTGATGGAGAACGTATTGGAAATACCGTCGCGGCAATCGTCGTAGCTTATCTTTGCAACCGAATTGAGAGATGCGAGTGCACCGTTCTCTTCTCTGTTGTGCATAGGATTTGCTCCGGGGGCAAAGGGAGCCGCCGCCTTTCTTCCGTCGGGTGTGGCTCCTGTGTTCTTACCGTACATTACGTTTGAGGTAATGGTAAGAACGGAAAGCGTATGCTCTGCGTGACGGTAGGTAGGCGTCTTACGAAGCTCGGTTATTACCTTATGTGTCATTTCCTTTGCTATAAGGTCTACTCTGTCGTCGTCGTTTCCAAACTTGGGGAATTCTCCTGCGGTGTCAAAATCAACTATAAATCCGTCCTTATCCTTGATAGGAGCAACGTTTGCGAATTTTATTGCACTGAGAGAGTCCGCAACAACGGAAAGTCCTGCAATACCAAACGCCATAAATCTGTGAACGTCGGTATCGTGAAGTGCCATCTGCGTCTTTTCGTATGCATACTTATCGTGCATATAGTGGATAACGTTCATTGTATTAACGTAAAGGTGACTGAGCCAAGCTATGTAAATATCAAATCTCTCCATAACCGTATCGAAGTCCAGCTTATCACCCTCAAGAACGGGCATCTGAGGTCCGATATGCATTCCGCTTGTGGTATCGTAACCACCGTTTATAGCTATAAGCAACAGCTTTGCAAGATTGCAACGAGCTCCGAAGAACTGCATCTGCTTACCTATCTTCATAGCGGAAACGCAACAAGCGATAGCGTAATCGTCACCGTAGATGGGACGCATCACGTCGTCATTTTCATACTGTATGGAGTCTGTGTCAGCAGAAACCTTAGCACAGAATTTCTTAAAGCCATCGGGAAGCTGAGTTGACCAAAGTACAGTAAGGTTAGGCTCAGGGGACGGGCCGAGAGTGTAAAGAGTGTTCAGGATACGGAAGCTGCTCTTTGTAACGAGGGTTCTTCCGTCCTCACCCATACCGCCGACTGCCTCGGTTATCCACATAGGATCTCCACCGAACAGCTCGTTATACTCGGGAGTACGAAGATGACGGGCAATTCGAAGCTTGATAACGAAATCATCCATCAGCTCCTGTGCACCCTCCTCGGTAAGCTTGCCGTTTGCTATATCTCTTTCTATGTAAATATCAAAGAAGGTTGCCACACGGCCAAGTGACATAGCCGCACCGTTCTGCTCCTTGATAGCACCAAGGTAAGCAAAGTACGTCCACTGTATCGCCTCGCGAGCGTTTGACGCAGGCTGACTTATATCAAAGCCGTACATAGCCGCAATTTCCTTAAGCTTTCCAAGAAAGGCTATCTGTTGGAAAAGCTCCTCGTCAAGACGTATAGTTTCGGTATTGAAATCCTTTGCCTCAAGCTGCTTCTTATCCTTTTTCTTTTCCTCGATAAGCTTGTCAATGCCGTACAGTGCAACACGGCGGTAGTCACCTATGATACGTCCTCTGCCGTATGCATCGGGCAGTCCCGTGATAACGTGGCATTTACGTGCCGCTCTCATCTCGTCCGTGTACGCACGGAAAACGCCGTCGTTGTGAGTAGTGCGGAACTGAAATTCCTCCTCTACCTTACGGCTGAGCTTATATCCGTATGCCTCGCACGCCTGACGAACCATTCTCATTCCGCCGAAGGGATTTACGCCTCTCTTGAGAGGACGGTTTGTCTGCATTCCAACTATCAACTCGTTGGACTTGTCAATATATCCGGGGGAATAGCTGGTAAGAGAGGATACCGTATCAGTATCTATGTCAAGCATTCCGCCGTACTGACGTTCAAGAGTGAAGAGCGTCTGGACCTTGTTCATAAGCGATTTTGTACGCTCGGTAGATCCCGCTAAAAACTCGTCGTTGCCTGTATATTCCTTGTAGTTTTTCTGAATGAAGTCGCGAACGTTTATCTCGTTCTTCCATTCTCCACCCACAAATCCATTCCAATTTAAATGCTCCATATTTTTATACCTCCTGCTTAAAAACATTATAAAAAACAAAAAGACAATCAGTATGCGTTCTGCAAACCAATTGCCCAGACGGTCGGCTATAATATCCTGCATTCCATTGCGGTTATCCGCTGATCCGTCAGTCATGCAGAACTCTGTACTATTATTATACCCAAAAACGCTCTTTTTGTCAATAGCTATTTTCAATATAAAATATTCCTTTTTTTGATAGTTTTTTATCTATCAATATACTAAACACCAACTTAGGAGGGATTTGTCGCGTAATATCTGCGGGTGGAAAATCTTGTGGGTTGAATTTTGCGGATTTTTAGTGTATAATTTAACTACCTCGGAGAAAAATGACCGAATTTGTAAATTCGAGTCAACACAAAAAAATCAATGAGCGCTCATAAAGCTCCGCGGAATTTAAGAAAGGAGAAATACATGACAAAAATAAAGAAGATGGCCGTCTTCTTACTTGCGGTGTTAATGCTGACAAGCATTATCTCACCTGCGGCATCGGCGGCGGGATATCAATTCCCGCAAGGCTCGTCACCTGTAAACGTCACCCTTGACGGACGTGCGGTGCTTCAAGGCGAAGCGGCTATAATAAATTCTACCACCTACGTTCCCCTCAGAAGCTTTTCCGAGCTTATGGGGGCTGACAGTATAAGCTGGGACGCAAAAACGCAAACCGCTACCGTTACCAAAAACGGCATCAGCACATACGTTACCAGCGGAGCTCTTTACATAGGGGCGGGTGGAAGATATTTTTTCACAGTTGAAAAGGTATTGAACATAAATAACCGACTTTTTGTACCCGTACGGGCCATTGCCAAAGCCTTTTCGGTAAACGTTGATTGGAATAATGCCACACGCACGGTGGTTCTCACATCAACAGGCAAAACGCTTACAAAAGGTGATAAATATTATGATTCAACCGACCTTTATTGGCTCTCAAGAATAATAAACGCAGAGGCATCGGGAGAGAGTCTTTCGGGAATGATAGCGGTAGGAAACGTGGTGCTTAACAGACGGGCAAGTAATCAGTATCCCAACACGGTATATGGAGTCGTGTTCGACCGCAACGGCGGAACACAGTTCTCTCCCGTGGCTATGGGTACTATTTACCGCACGCCCTCTCAAGCGAGTGTTATAGCGGCAAAGATATGTCTTGAAGGTTATTCAATAGATAACAAAATACTATTCTTTATGAACCCCAGAATAGCAACCAGCAATTGGATCTCCAAGAACCGTCCCTTTGCCTTCACGATAGGCCGCCACGATTTTTATTATTGATACATCAATAATATAGAGCTGAGTCAAACGACTCAGCTCTTTTCTAATAAGTATGAATCACCCTATCAACGAAAGCCATTCGATAAGGAATGTGGGGGTATTGGTGAACAGCTCGACCACAAATACTATCACACAGGCGGATACTGCCACGAAGAACAGTCCTCTGCCAAAGTAAGCCAACACAATAGCCGCAACCAAAGCTATCACTGCCGCTATCGGCGACTGCGTTGCCGACAGTATCGCGGGGAAGGTCATAACCGCCAAGGTAACGTACGGAACGTAATACAAAAATGAACGCACCGTTTTATTCTTTATCTCCTTGCGTATCAGTGTCAGCGGCAACACGCGGATAAGGTAGGTGATACCCGCCATACAGGCAATATAAATAAACACGTTATGCTCCACGGCTCTCGTCCTCCTTTATGGGGAAAATCAGTGCCGCCGCAAGTGATATTGCCACGGTGAGAATTATTACCCGTATTCCGCTTGATATTTCTCTGACGTAGGGCAGCTTTTCAAATGCGTAACTCAATGCAAAGCTTACTGCCACAAGCCCCGCCACGATCTTGTTTTTTCTCGCCTCGGGAATGAACACGGAAATAAACATTCCGTAAAGTCCCACGGCCAACGCACTGAGCAGCATCGGCGGCAAAACGTCACCCAGCACCGCTCCCACGAACGTGCCTCCCGTCCAGCCAAGCGTGGCTACAACGAATGCACCGTAGGTAAAGTAAGGCGACAGCCTTTGAGGAAGAGATATGGAAACTCCGAATATCTCGTCAGTTACCGTAAAGCCAAGAAGCAACCGCTCCCACCATTTTGTATTTGAATCAAGCTTTTGAGAAAGCGACGCCGACATAAGCAAATATCTTGCGTTAGCCACCGCCTCCATAACCGTCACCTCAAGATAGGACGCGTTAAGTGCGATAAGTGCAAATCCCGCGTATTCACCTGCCGAAGCATTTATCAAAAGGCTGGTAAGTGCCGCCTGCGGAGAGGTTATTCCCGCACTTCGTGCGGCAATTCCCAAGGCTATTGCCACGGCAAAGTATCCCATACAAATAGGAACTCCAGCTCTCATTCCTCTAACAAACCATTGTTTGCGTGTCATATATTCTCCTTCAATATGTGTTTAATCAACCCATCACAGCCGCGGTAAATATCCGCAAAGGCTACGTCAAATCTGTCGCTGTACCAAGGGTCGGCAACGTCACCGCCGTCGGCGGTAAAATCAAGAAGCTTGTATATCTTCCCGTCCGAGCCGTCACCCAAAATTCTCTTCATATTTCTTATATTGGCACTGTCCATTCCCACAAACATATCGTACCCGTCAAGGTCGGAGGACTTCAGCTGTACCGCCCTTTTCCCTTGTGCCGATATACCGTGTCTTGCAAGTTCAGCGGCAGCGGGAGGGTATACGGGATTTCCAACCCCGTTCCATATCTCCTCTGTGCTGGTAGCCGATGAAGCCACAAAAAACTTATCTGAAAGTCCTCTGTCGGACAACATTCTTTTAAATATAAATTCCGCCATCGGACTTCGGCAAATATTTCCGTGGCATACAAACATAATACGCATCATTTTTATTTTATGGATATGGGGACACACTTGCCGTCGGCGACTATATACTGCTCTGCGACCCGCATTCCCGCATTTCCAAATCCTATATCAAGCTTTTTGGCTGTTTCCAGATCCATATCCGACGGAAGATCTATTCCGTCAGGGTGATTGTGTGCTATAATTATAATATCAGCACCCGCATCGCGGGCAATAGACACAGCACTCTTAATGTAGATCACGCCTTCGGTTCGCATTCCCTTTCCTATGCTTTCGCATCCGAGAAATTTGCCGCTGTTCTTAAACATAAGCATATATCCCTCTTCCGAGTACGCACCAACGTAGATCCCTCTGAGATAATTGTGAAGCTGCTCCTTGTCAGAAAGAAGCTTTGTCGTATCACAAGAGTCCAGAATATAACGCTTTATAACCTCTGAGATCACTCGCAAAAAATCTGCCGATTTCGGCCCTATGCCCTCAACCAGGCAAAGCGACTTTTTACTGCGATCAAATATACGGGAAAAGCCTCCTGACGAATGTATAAGTGCGTGTGCTTTTTCGTTTGTGTTCACTCGAGGGATAACGTAATGCAGCAAAAGCTCCATGATCTCGTGATCCTCAAGCGTTCCCTTTTCAAACTTTTCTCTCAAACGCCCAAAATGTCCTTCGTGAAAATGCACCTTGTTTTCTCTCCGCTTTTATCATTTGATTTCATATAATTATACCACATATATACTAATAAATCAATAGCCACAGAAAAGCCAAACGAACAAAGCTCGACTTTCTTCTGTGGCTGAATTTATTTAATTGAACGTAAAGAGGGCTTACCGATATAATTAAGCCCATACTTCTCCACAAGTCCCATCGCAATCTTCAAGGACTCGCCGTCGTATGCACTCTGCACGTCGTGTGAATCAAATCCAAAGGTAACAGGACAGCCAAGCTCCCCAGCCAATTTCCAAAAATCCTCTCTCGGATAAGCTCTTTTACTTCTCACTCCGAGAAAATTTATTTCAAGAGGTGTGTCCGTCTTGACCG
>JAZOUQ010000047.1:0-5478 GCA_045658185.1 Eubacteriales bacterium | reverse complement strand
CCGCGTTGCAACGCCATATCAAGGCAGATAAGAGCCTCATGCTCACGCTCTGCCAACGTGTTTCCGAGAGTGGTGACACCCATAGAAACGGTTATCGGTATATTATCGTCGCCGAGGCGTATCTCACGTATTTTGTCAAGTATATCGAATTTTGCTTTTGCACAGCCCAGCATACTTTGACGGGTCAGGAGCAGCACGTATTTGTATCTTTCGTATTCCCGAAGTATACCGCCCATATCCGCCGCCCATTTCTTGAGAATGGCGTCTACCTGCGTCGCCTCTGCCTGATAGCTGACCTTTGCGTACTGTGCTATCTCGTCCAGATTGTCTATGACTATATATGCCACCGCGGTAAATTCAGCACGGTTTTTTGCGTTAAGATGGAAAAGGTCGGTTATGTCGTTGAACATAAGAAGGTAGAAAAGCTTTCCCTTGGAGTGAAGTGCGTGGCAGTCGATGTGATATATTTTTTCTCCGATGTGACAAATAGCTTTTTTGTCGGAAAGTATCTCAATATCCTCCTGCTCCTCGGCTTCCTCATCGTCCATCTGCACCTCTGCTTTTTCGGTAATGTCAGCCAGGTTTACTCCGCATACGTCGGTTATATCCGAGCCGAAAACGGTGAGCGTTGCGGATGCCACGTTTTTCATAGCCGCGTTTACCGTCACTATCTTACCCTTTTCGGTAACTACCGCATAAGGAGTTTTCAGCATATGTCTGAAGGTATATATAACGCCCTGGTTCTGCTCCTCGGACGCATCGGACGCCAAACGGAAAATATTCAGCTTGTGGCGTACGCACAGATGGATAGCCACGGAGGCTATCAGATAAACAACCAGCAGAGTAAGTCCGCACACCGAAACCGAAACGTTCGGAACGAACGTGCATAGCAGAATGTGTATTACTATACATAGCACCGCCAACAGAACGTACACCATAGAGGGCAGCTCTTCAAATTTCTTGAACGGGTCAAACTTCTTTTGGGACATAAAATTCACATATCCTTTCGTGTTGATACGGAGAGATCACATTTTATTTTTCTCCGCTTTTGCTTTCGCTATATTGGTTATTATTATGAGTATTGCACCCAAAACGGATGCGGCAATAATTACTGCGGGGGATAGCGTGGCGATAAGGAATATAGTTCCCATATACACAAGCGTTCCAAGGCAGGAGGGTCCTTTCCTTGAGGTCAGCATACGTATACCCGCAAGTGCCGTAAGAATAAGTCCGGGAATGAGAATGAGCATAACGTTTTGTGCCACCACACCCCATACGACCGTACCCTCAAGGGAAGATACGAAGGTAATGACCAGCGACAGAAGAAAGACTATCGCCGAGGCAAGGCTCATCTGGAAGGACAGCATAGGCAACGCCTGTTTTTTATCCTCGAGAGAGGAAAAGCGTATGGAGAGAAACATAGAATGTATGATGTAGGACACCACGTTTGCCACTATGATAACGATAGCGGGAAGCACGTTGAATATCACGCTCACAGCGTAAGCGATATTTTCGTCCTCAAACGCCATAAAGGATGTTCCCGTCATGCTCTCCATCTGTTCTGCCGTAAGCTTTACCAATTCTATTGAGATTTCTCTTGCTCTGTCTATTGCCTGTCTGCAAAGCTCAAAGGACACACCGCCGTATTCCGTGTAAACGGCACAAATAAATACCGCCGTTACAGATATGCAGATGCCGAAGGATATTCTGCAGATAGCCCCCACCTTTCCTGCCTTTTCCTTTATAGCTCCCGCAAGAGCTATTGCGGCGGGAAGGGTTGCCAGAGAAACTACAGCCGCCGCCAACGACCTCGTTACCAAGAGAGCTACGATAAGTGCAATAGCGGGAAGTCCCCATATAAACGGAGAGGGGAAGTTGAGCTGTAAATGAGTGAATACACATACTGCCGTCGCAAAGGCAGAGAACATTCCCACGGCTAAAAGATTTCCGCCGAGGAATATAAATATTCCGAGAATGATGGCGTATCCCAAAACTGCCTTGAACGTTCCCGCCGCACGAGCCATAACGGCAACGCCGAGAACACATACTGCCAAGGATATAAGGCTGACTATCGTGACGTTAAGGTCAAGAAAGGCACATAGCGGAATGTAAACGCAGGCAAGCACGTAATAAAGACCGAGCAATAATGCGTTTGCTGTCTGTACGACACTTGTATTTTTATTGTTTGAATTAACTGATTTCATTTATCCTCTTGTTTTTTCGCTTATTTGTCATACGGTCATAATGACCTATTATATAATTATAGCATAACATTCTCTTTTTGTAAACAATTTTTTTATATTTTATTTAATGAAATAAAGTCAGATTTACGGTAGCGAAAATCCTGCTGCAAAACTAACTTTTAAAAATTATTTTTAAAAAATAATAGAAGAAAAATGCAAAAAGGTATTGCAATTAGAGAAAAAGTGTGGTATAATAGGCAATGTATGGAGTGGGCTTGAGAAAGTCCACTCTTAATTATTACCTAAAACGGAGGTAAAAATGGCAAAGAACGCAAAAGGAATTGCCGAGAAGGTATGGGAGCTTGCGGACCCTATTGCCGAGGAGCTTGGGCTCTGGGTATGGGACGTGGAGTTCGTAAAAGAGGGAGCAAGACGTGTCCTGCGAATAACTGTCGATTCGGAAAACGGAGTTGACATTCAGGACTGCGAAAAGCTTCACAGAGCTATCGACCCCTTGCTTGACGAGGCGGATCTCATTGAGGAGCAGTATTACCTTGAGGTAAGCTCACCGGGTATTGAGAGAGAGCTTAAGACGGACGTTCACATTGAGGCGTGTGAGGGCTGGGACGTTGAGGTCAAGCTTTATGCACCCCGTGACGGCTCAAAGGTGTTCAGAGGAAAGCTTATGCCTCTTGACGAGAACGGAAGCATTTGTATATCCGTGGCTGACGGCGTTATGACCTTCCCCCGTGAAACGGTAGCCAAGATAAGCACTTATTTTGAATTTTAAAATCATATAAAACAAAAGGACGGAATGGAAAATGAATAAGGAATTTTTTGCTGCCCTTGACCTCCTTGAAAAGGAAAAGGGAATACCCAAGGAGTATATGCTGGAGAAGATAGAGGCTGCTCTGCTCTCGGCATTGAAAAAGGAATACGGAAACAGCACACTTATGAGAGTGCATATCGATCCCGTTAAGGAGGATATGAAGGTATATCTCCAAAAGGAGGTAGTTGAGGAGGTAGTAAATCCTCAGTGCCAGATAAGTCTTGAAGACGCAAAGGCAATCAGCAGAAGAAACACTCTCGGTAAGATGGTCGAGACTGAGGTCAAGACAAAGAACCTCCGCAGACTCAGTGCCGCTGCCGCTAAGTCGGTTATAATTCAGGGCATACGCGAGGGCGAGAGAAAGGCTATGCAGGACGCCTACGAGAGCAAGCGTGAGGAGATAATCACCGCTACCGTCAGCAAGGTATTTTCCGACAACGGAAACGTATTGCTTGACACGGGAACGGGACACGCAACTCTCATCAAGAGCGAGCAGATACCCGGAGAAACCTTTACCGTAGGCGACAGAATAAAGGTGTTCGTTATGGAGGTCAACAAAGAGGCAAGAGGTCCTCTGGTCACCCTTTCGAGAGCACACGCGGGACTTGTTCGCAGAATATTCGAGCTTGAGATCCCCGAGATAATCGACGGAGTGGTTATGATAAAGGGCGTTGCCCGTGAGGCAGGCTCCAGAACCAAGATCTCCGTTATGTCCAGAGATCCCGACGTGGATGCAGTCGGTGCTTGTATCGGTAACCACGCAATGAGAATTGCAGGTATCGTTGAGGAGCTTCGCGGAGAGAAGATAGACATAGTTAAATACAGCGAAACGCCCGAGGAGTACGTAGCCGAGGCACTTGCACCCGCAGAGGTTCGCTCGGTTACCTTCACCGCAGAGAGAGCGTGCAGAGTTATCGTTGACGAGGATCAGCTTTCCTTGGCAATAGGTAAGGAAGGTCAGAACGCAAGACTTGCCGCAAGACTTACGGGCTATAAGATAGACATAAAGTCCGAGTAAGAGATTCGGAGGAGCAGATGGAACAAAAGTCCACGCAAAGAAAGATACCCGAAAGACAGTGCCTTGGATGTAACGAGCATAAACCCAAAAAGGAGCTTTTGCGAGTAGTCAGAACTCCCGAGGGCGAGATACTGCTTGACTTCACGGGCAAAAAGTCGGGAAGAGGGGCGTATATCTGCCACAGCGTAAGCTGTCTTAAAAAGGCGAGAAAATCCAAAAGAATAGACCGCAGCCTGAACGTGAGCGTTCCCGAGGAGGTCTACGACAGAATGGAAAGAGAGCTTGAAAATGAGTGATCGTACAACGGATACAGGCAAAGAGGCAGGGCTGTTGTCAGCGTTGGGACTGGGTGCAAGAGCAAGAAAGCTCATATACGGAGTTCCAATGATATGCGAGGCTTTGAGAAAGGGCGGAAAAAACGCTCCCATTATAGTGCTTGAATCGTCGGATACCTCTGAAAATACTCACAAAAAAATAAGTGACAAATGCAGTTACTATAATACCAGACTCGTAAGATTGAATTCTACGGGCGAGGAGCTTGCCGCGGCATTGGGAAAGACCTCAAGTCTTGCCGCAGTAGCTGTGACGGATGAGAATATCTGCCGTTTGGTGGAAAAGAACATACGCCCGTAAATTCCCATAGCAACCAAACCAAAATCCACGGAAAGGAAGTTCCGAGTTGTGTCGGGACACGGTGAAAAATATGGCGGCTAACACAAATTTATTGAAGATAACACAATTTTCCAAAGATATTAATATGAAGAGCAAGGAAGTGCTGGAGGTACTCTCCGATAAGGGTGTCGCACTCAAGTCGTCCTCCACGCTTGAGCCTCAACAGTTCGAGCTGCTCCTCAACACGCTTACTGTCAATAATCAGATAGACAATATAGGCGATTATCTTGACGGAGTAACGCATATTCCCTCCAAGAAGAAGGCAGAGCCTGAGGCAAAGCCTGAAGCGAAGGCGGAGAAAACTCAGGTCAAGGAAGAGCCTAAGAAGGCAGAAAAGGCTCCCGAGGTAAAGGCAGAGCCTAAGGCTGAAAAGGCAGAGCCTAAGGCTGAAAAGGTAGAGGTTAAGGCTGAAAAAACTCCCGAGGTAAAGGCACCGCCTAAGGTCGAAAAGGCAGAGGTCAGGGAGCAGGCTCCCGCACCTAAAAAGGCAGAGCAGACAGCACCCAAGACCGCAGAAAGACAGCCCGAGCGTAAGCCTCAGACACAGCAGAACACGGGCAGACCTGATAACAGACAGGGAGATGCTCGTCAGCAAAGAGGTGACAGACCTCAGTTCCAGCAGGGTCAGGGACGCTTCGACGGACAGCAAAGAGGCGACAGACCTCAGTTCGCACAGAGAGGCGACAGACCCGATTTCCAGCAGGGACAGAACCGCTTTGACGGACAGCAAAGAGGCGGACAGAAGCCCCAGTTCGGTCAAGGTCAGAGAAACGACC
>JAZOUQ010000046.1:0-8063 GCA_045658185.1 Eubacteriales bacterium | reverse complement strand
TGGTCGGGAGTAAATTACTTAAAGAGCTATTGGAAATATCTTGACCCGCAAAAATAATCAGGAGGACATAAAAAATGAAAGCAGTTGTAACAGTCGTCGGACACGACGCAAAAGGAATTATCGCAAAGGTAAGCACAAAATGTGCTGAGCGTGGAGGAAATATCGTTGAGATCTCCCAGAGTGTACTTAAAGAGTATTTCGCTATGATAATGGTTATTGAGGTGAAGGACCTTTCCGTTCCCTTCTCTGATCTTGTCGAGGAATTGCGTGTGCTTGGAGTGGAAAACGGACTTGATATACGCACAATGCACGAGGACATTTTTAATTCTATGCATAGAATTTGAGGGACAAAATGATAAATACAAACGACATTCTTGCAACTATTAATATGATAAAGGACGAGAACCTTGATATCAGAACGATAACTATGGGTATCTCGCTTTACGACTGTGCAGGTGACGACGTAAACGTGGTCTGCGACAGAATTTACGATAAGATAACGACAAGTGCCGAGCATCTTGTAAGCGTTGGCTGTGACATCGAAAAGGAATACGGTATACCGATAATCAACAAGCGTGTTTCCGTTACTCCTATTTCTATGGTAGGCGGAAAATATTCCTCCGAGGACTACGTAAAGATAGCGAAAACACTTGACCGTGCGGCACACACGCTTGGCATCAACTTTATCGGCGGATACGGTGCTTTGGTTCAGAAGGGATTTACCGATAACGCAAGAAATCTCATCATGTCTATCCCTGAAGCACTTGCAGTTACCGAAAGAGTATGCTCCTCCGTTAACGTAGCCTCCACAAAGGCGGGTATCAATATGGATGCAGTTGCCCTGATGGGTAAGATAATCAAGGAGGCTGCATACCTCACCCGTGATAAGGAGTCTATTGGCTGTGCAAAGCTCGTTGTGTTCGCAAACGTTCCTGAGGATAACCCCTTTATGGCAGGTGCATTCCATGGTGTAGGTGAAGCTGAAAGAGTTATAAACGTCGGTGTTTCAGGCCCCGGTGTTGTAAGCTCCGCTATAAAGAGAGCGGGCAATTGCGACTTCTCCCAGCTCGCTGAGATCATAAAGAAGACAGCATTCAAGATAACCCGTATGGGTCAGTTGGTTGCAAACGAGGCTTCAAGACGCTTGAACGTGCCATTCGGTATCGTTGACCTCTCCCTCGCTCCCACCCCCGCTGTCGGCGACTCGGTTGCTCACATTCTCGAAAATATGGGTATCGAAAGATGCGGCGGTCACGGAACAACGGCGGCTCTTGCACTGCTCAACGACGCAGTCAAGAAGGGGGGCGTTATGGCATCCTCTCAGGTCGGCGGACTTTCGGGTGCATTCATTCCCGTGTCCGAGGATGCAGGTATGATAGATGCAGTAAAGTGCGGTGCTCTTTCCATTGAAAAGCTGGAGGCTATGACGGCAGTTTGCTCGGTCGGACTTGATATGATCGCGATCCCCGGTGACACAAGCGAGGCTGTTATCTGCGGAATTATCGCAGACGAGATCTCCATCGGTGTGGCTAACACCAAGACCACAGCAGTTCGCGTTATTCCCGCATACGGCAAGGGCGTTGGCGACTCGGTTGAGTTTGGCGGACTTCTCGGATATGCTCCCATTATGAAGCTGAGCGAATATACCTGCGAGGACTTTATCGCCCGCGGCGGTCATATTCCCGCACCCATACATTCTCTTAAGAATTAAATTTTGCAAAAGCGACAGAAATGTCGCTTTTGTTTTTTATTATACAAAAAATTCCCGCTCGTGCCGAAACACGAGCGGGAAAGTTTTTTGCAACAGTTATTCAACTGTTACTTATCATTTTTTCTTTTCTTTTTGAGAACGGTCGCACCCATTCCGAGCGTGGTGATCATACCAACAGCACCGCCAAGTGCGATAGAGCCACCGCATCCGCCCTTCTTTTCGTCAGCAGGAGTGGTATCTTCCACGGTTGCAGACTCAGTAGCTACGGGCTCGGTAGTATCTTCAGGATTGGTAGGATCTGTGGGATCACTAGGATTGGTAGGATTGGTAGGATCGTTAGGAACTTCAGGAATGGTGGGCTTGCCGTAATCTTTATCCAGAATTCCTTCCTGCAGTATAAATTCAACCAATTCCTGTGACTGAACAGTATGTCCTGCAATGGTGGGATGAGATCCGCCACCTTTTCTGTTGGAGGTCAGCTTCAATACGAACAATCCTGCCTCTTCTCCTCCAAGCTCCTCGAATGCCTCTTTTACGG
Organism: Eubacteriales bacterium; assembly: GCA_045658185.1. Lineage (GTDB taxonomy): Bacteria > Bacillota > Clostridia > Oscillospirales > CAG-272 > HGM12713. The sequence continues at coordinate 5,814 of JAZOUQ010000046.1, read as the reverse complement.
TATTGGCATAAATCTCAAAGTTTTCAGAGCTGGTTCCCATCATATTATGTGTCCATATGATCGGAACGTTCTCTGCGTAAAGGGTACGGATGGTAACGACAAGATCCTTGATCTGAACCTTGTAGTTTGCAAGCTCGGACTCGGGAAGAGTTGTTCCGCTACCCTTCATTTTGTTGATGTCGTTGTGACCGATTCCGCTGACGATAAGGTCAGGCACACGGGTGGGTTCATATGCATCAGTTGTCGAACGGAAGTAAGAATTAGCAGAATACATCACCTTGTAAGCAGGGAGAGATGATCCTGTCAAAACACCTATACCCGCTCGGGAAACAACGGAATGATCTGCACCAAGAGCAGCCGCGGTAAGATAAGGATATGCCTGTGTACCGTCGGAATTTACGGGATAAGAGGGGTTGGAGGTGCTGGTAGTTCCCAAGTTTCCGTATCCGCCAAACATACTTGCACCTATAAACTCAATATACGTGTCCGCATCAGCGGGCTTCACTTCAAAGCCACCTGCAAAGGAGATCGTTGCCATATCAACGTTTGCCCAATGTGCTTCAGTTTGTCTGAGGAAACGGAAATTATGTACGCCCTCAGTTGCAAAATCTCCAAGCTCAAAGGTGTTCGTCTGACCTGCTACTGCTTTGAAACGAGTCGACTGTCTGACTCCGTCAACCCAAAGCGTGAAATAACAATCGGTTACTTTTGAGTCATGATTTGTCATATTGAGAGAGAGCGTCACCTTTCCCTTGACTGCTGCATTGAATTCAATACCCGTAGCAGCGTGGTCACAAGCAAGTCCCTGTGACGTTACCGAGGTTCTGCCAAATGTCTTGATATAACTGAGATTTTCTGTGATATTATAGGTCTTCACCGTGCTGTAATCCTTTTCAGGTGCATTTGTTGAAGGAATGATCTCGATCTGCAATACCGATTTACAAATGCGACACTCCTTGTTGCGTAAGCCTGTGGTCGTTTCGGTTGCCTCTTTGACGACGACCCACTCGGCATCGTGTCCGTTGATCATACAAGCCATACTAGTGGGAACAACCTTTTGACCGTTATTTATCAGTGACCAGTTCGATTTAAAAGCATTCTTTGCAACCAGCTCTGCCGCAGTTGCCGTCTTTACCTCGGTTGCAGCCGCACCGTCGTAGTTAAGCGTAAGTGTTGTAACTGCATCAGCAGAGGCGGTCGTTCCAACCACACCGTTGCCTGCGAGATAGTAGCAATCATCCATCGTAACGGTAACGGGGGCTTTATCAAGATTTTCAAATGTACTCTTGGTAATGTTGATAAGTGCAGTCTTGGTATCTCCTGCATTGTAGCAACGGGTAAGCGTTGCCTTGTTTGCACAGTTACCTATCAGACCTGCAGCATATCCGCTGCTATCCTTACAGGTAATAGTACCGTAGTTTACGCAATCGGTCATAGTAATGCTGTAAGCACTGCCGCCGGTTTCTGCGGGTTTATCGTTTGTACCGACAAAAGCACCTGCAGATGTTTGTCCCGTTACACTACCCGAAAATGCACAATTCTTGAAAACAAGCTGGGGCTTGTTAGCATCCTTATCTCCGCGATAATAGCTGACAAATCCTGCCGCAGGTCCTTGGTCTGCTATACAGATCGCGTCCATGTATACGTTTTCAAAGGTTGACTTTCCCAATGCGTATCTGAATATTCCTACACCGCCGGCACCAGTTGCGTGGAAATAAGAATTTTCAATTTTCAGATTCTTTATTGTCAAGTCGGCCTCTGCCGAAGAAAAGATTGCTGCATTAGAGCCCTCAACGTAAAAGCCTCTGATGGTATGTCCCTGACCGTCAAGAGTTCCTCTCATATAGAAGAACTTCTTTCCCCATACGTTTGTGGGTTCTTCTCCGGTCGATGCGTCCCAACCGGGGTTGAGATCGATATCAGCCGTCAAAACGATCTTCTTGTTTTTGTAGTAGCTGTTTGCTGACGCATTTGCATAAAATGCAAGCAAGTCACCTGGGGTGCCGATCTCATAGACACCGTCTTCATTGGGACCCCAACCTTCGGTTGCCGTGTACTTGGGGGATGCGGCTTCTGTGGGAAGTGCACCAAAGAGGCTCAACGGGAGCATCATGGTGAGTGCCAACAGAATTGACGCAATTTTTTTGATAGATTTTTTCATCAGTTTTCTCCTTTTTGTGTATTTTTAATTAAAACAACTGAATTCGTTCCAGAATATTTATACAGTTATATCATTTCCCAAAGCACATAAAAAGCACAGTTTCTGCCGTTTTTGGCAACTATTCTGCTATCGTAAAAAATCACGGCAGTTTTTATTCTTTTTGTTTTACAATACTTCGGGACAACCTGAGATATATTTTTTCAAAAATTATTGCAAAATTCAAAGCGGTGTAGTATAATGTAGTAGTAACGTAAAAAAATAAGAAAAGAGGTGAGAATATGGACGGCAGTAGTTGTAGTCGAAGTATGGGCAAGGTATTCATAATTCGCGGATTTAGTTCAGATACTGCACTGTCTGTATTCTGACAGCCTTTTCGCGTATAAATTTATGAATGCCTTCGTCCTATTCCAAGCAATACTACCTAAAAAAGGCAACAGCCAAGGAGTGACGGGGCATTTTGTGTCCGTTTCACTCAAATGAACTTTTAGAAGGAGGAACGGACGATGGACGAGAAGATCATTGTACCAACTGCTGTTCCCGACTACAAGTCGGAAATAGCCAACATAATAAAAAGTAATCTTTCTCCCGTGCGTATAAGGGAGAAGCTGGAGGACTACCACGAGAACGACGTTGCCGCATCTCTGTCGGAGCTTAACGAAACGTACAGAAAAAAGCTTTACAGTATACTTGGCAACCAAACCCTTGCAAACGTTTTAGAGTATGCGGACAATACTTCCAAATATCTTGGCGAGTTAAGCGTCCGCCGCCGCGTGGAGCTGCTATCACGAATTGAAACGGCAACGGCTGTGGAATACCTTGAAGCTATTGACAAAAAAGAAAGAAACTCTCTTATTGAGCTTATGCCCGAGGAGGCAAAGCAGGAAATAAAGCTGCTTGCATCATTCGACAAGGACGAAATAGGAAGCCGAATGACGACCAACTATATTGCCATAAGAAACGGCATCGAGATCCGTCAGGCAATGTCCGAGCTTATACGTCAGGCGGCAGACAAGGACAACGTTTCTACAATTTACGTGCTTGACGAAAACGACGTGTTCGTTGGTGCTATCGACCTTAAGGATCTTATCCGTGCCCGTTCGGGCGGTACTCTTGAGGATATAATAATTGCCTCGTATCCATACGTTTACAGCCACGAGCTTATCGAGGACTGTATCGACCGTATAAGAGGATATTTTGAGGACTCCATTCCCGTACTCGACACAGAAAACCGTCTTTGCGGTGTGCTTACCGCCCTTGACGTTTCCGACCTTATTGAGGATAAGATCGAGGACGATTACGCAAAGCTGGGCGGTCTGTCAGCAGAGGAGGATCTTCGCGAGCCGTTGACCAAAAGCATCGGCAAACGTCTGCCTTGGCTTATAGCCCTGTTCGGTCTTGGACTTATAGTTTCCTCGGTAGTGGGACTTTTCGACACGGTGGTTTCAAATCTTACACTCATAGTATCCTTCCAGTCTTTGATACTCGGAATGGCAGGAAACGTAGGAACTCAATCTCTTGCTGTCACCATACGTTCCCTTTCCGACGAATCTCTCGACGGAAAGCAAAAATTTCACCTTATATTCAAAGAATCTCGCGTTGGACTTTGCAACGGACTTATTCTCGGCACAATGTCGTTTGTCCTCATAGGAGCATATCTGTTTTTGCTAAAGGGACTTTCGCCCTCTCTCTCTTTTGCCGTATCTCTTTGCACAGGTATCGCACTTGCGGTGGCTATGCTTCTGTCCAGCATATCGGGAACTTCAATACCGATGATATTCAAGAAGCTGAAGATAGACCCTGCCGTAGCCTCAGGACCATTTATCACAACAATTAACGACCTTGTGGCGGTAGTCACCTATTACGGTCTTGCGTGGCTGCTGCTTATAAAAATTTTGGGAATATAAAAAATAAAAAAGATATAAAAGGAGATCATTTTTATGAATTCGTATCAGGAAAGCTATGCTAACAGCATAGCGGAGCTTGGCTTCAAGGAGATAGGACATCTGACCGATCTTGAAAACGTTAAGACAAAGCCCGGTAAACTCAGTCTTGGACTTGAGTGTCTTGACCGTGACCTTTGGGAGTTTGACAGAGCATTTCCCGTGATAAAGAAGCTGGGAGTAAAGCGTGTCAGACTTCAAAGCGGTTGGCAAAAAACCGAAAAGAAAAAGGGTGAGTACGACTTTGCGTGGTTGGATAATATAGTAGACCAGCTGATACAGGCAGATATAGACCCCTTCATTGACCTTTGTTACGGAAATAAGATATATTGCGAAGATCCGAGTAAATATCCCAGCATCGAAAACGGTGGTGTAGGACATCTCCCGATAAATACAGAGGAGGAGCGTGAGGGTTGGAAGAACTACGTAAAGGCACTTGTTACTCACTTCTCCGGTAGAATAAAGCATTTCGAACTGTGGAACGAGGTGGATCTTTCCATTTTTGCAAAGGTTGAAATGCCTTGGCCCGATGCGTATATGGAGCTTGTAAAAATGACAGTTCCCGTTATAAAAGATATAATTCCCGATGCTTTTATAATCTCTTGCACGGCAACCGTAGCCAACTCGGCACATCTGGTCGACAGAGGAATCGACAAATACGTTGACGCTCATTCCTTCCACGGCTACAAATTCTTCCCCGAGGATTTCCCACCCGAAGCACTGGCTAATTTTGTTGCAAAATTGAACAAAAAAGCCCCCTCTCTGAAATTCTGGAGAGGAGAGGCAGGATGTCCCTCGTATAACGATCCCAAGAGTAAGGGTGCTCTTTCGAATATCCAAGCAACCGAGCCAAAGCAAGCGAAATTCTTGCTTCGTCACCTGACAAACGATCTTCACAACGATGCACTTGCCTGCTCCTCGTATTTCCACGCATACGATTTCGTACATTTTTCAAAGATCGTACGTTATCATTACGGTTTGATCCGTCACGAGGACGTCAGCACCAAGCCGTCATACGACTGCTTCCAGGTGTTGACACATATTTTTGACGGAAACGTTCGTGCGAATAGCGAAAGCAAGCTCTCTTACATCATTCAGAAGCCAAACCCCGATTTTTCAAATGAGGAATATGCGTCCTTGAAATTCCTCTCCTTTAAGAAGGACGACTATACCGTGTACGCATATTTTCTTCCCAAATATATCGATGACGCTGTAGTAGCAAAGGCACTTCACCTTTCGTTACCTACCGACGTCTGTGCCGCGGATTCTGTCATTCCCGACCCGCTCACGAGAAAGATATATCCCATTTCGGACTCCAGTACCGCCCTCTCTCCCGTAACCGACTATCCGCTCTTTGTTGTTAACAAAAAAATGATAGCCGAATTTGCTACGATAGAGGAACAAGAAATCGCTCCTGAGGTCATTACAGAAATAAAGCAAGGCAATCACGAATAAATCAAAAAAAGAAACCGAAAACGCAATGTTTTCGGTTTCTTTTTTTATTTTATAAAGTTTGTAAACACCCTTTTTTCCTTTTCGGGCAGACCGTATTTTTCTTTGCCGAGAGCTATGCTCTTCATAAGAAAGCTCATATTTTCAGCCAAGGCTCTCATCGTCTGAAGTCCCTCTGCGTCCTCCACAGCCTCGCCCACCTTTCTGCCGTGAACTCCGTTCCAATAAATGCTCGGTGCAACGGGCATTCCGCTGATGGTG
>JAZOUQ010000045.1:0-2580 GCA_045658185.1 Eubacteriales bacterium | reverse complement strand
AGTGCATATTTTCCGTATTTATCTCGCAATAATCACCCGTCTGGTCGGCATAGGTATATCCGAAATATTCGGTCAACGTCTTGATAATAAAGTTGAATTTCTGCTGCTTTTCAACGGTAAACAGCACCCTTGCATTATTCTGCAAGCCAATGCAAAGCACCTCTGCGTTGGGGTACTTCTCTTTTATGATATAAAGGGCAAGTGCGTACGCCTCCTCAAAATCGGCATACGTAGGCTTGATCTCGCCATTCAAGAGCCTTGCTCCGTTGTCCGTCTTAGCAAGAGCCTCGTCAAGCCAAGAGCCGATAAGCCCATCGTAATCGCATGGCGACGCATCCTTGAGTCGGTCGTAAAGACCGCCAAAGGGGGTTTTGCCAAATATACCGTTGTTGTGCAGGTCGTTAATTCCCATATACATAAGTATAAGGTCGGGGGCTGTCCCGTCGTTGCGGCTAAGCTGCTTCGCACGCTCGGGGGCACTGTCCCTGTAATTCAGCACCTTGTCGTAGGTGTTATTGGGGGGATTCTGTCCGTTGGGACGGCCGTAAACACGTCCGCTTCCCCATCCGTTGGCTACGCAAAGGTTCATTTCAAGGTCGGTAACAAGGCGTCCCCAATAAGTGCCCTCCCACTTGTAGGGGCTTGACAAATAGCTGTAAAACATCAAATTGTCATATAGGGCGGAGTTATACTCTACGTTATCTCCGACGCCCTTAAAGGTGGAGATACTATCTCCCAGAACGGAAAGATTCTTTCCTTTGTACTTCTCCTTGAGAAGTGAAACAAGAGCCTTGTATTCCCTTTCCCTATCAGCCACCGCCTTCTGTGCCTCGGCGGAGTAGGTCTTTTCCCATTCAAGGTCAACGGGAATTACGGGCGAGCCGTAAAAATTCATCGTGCTTGTACCCACCTTGAAGAAATATCCCTGACCCTCGGGATTACTGTCAGCCATAGCCTTTACAGCCTCGTTAAGCACACCGCCGTCGTCCGCCGTTGCCTGCATAGGAGCAATGGTGTCCGTGGAGGTAAACATGGCGAGCGTTTCTCCCTTAGCAAGAACGATTCCGTACTGCGTAAGGTCAACCTCAACGTATCTCCGTACGCTTTCGTCCTCCGCCACAACACCGTGCTTTGCGGGGTCTATCTTTATTTCGTATTTTCTGTTTGCCTCTTTTTTCAAGCCATCAAGACTTCCGTCATGTACAAGCAGGGTAAAGGTGAGCTTTCCCTCCCCGTCTGCCTTTCCCGTTTTGAAAACGGGTATGGAAATCTTCTTTAATGTGCAATCTGTTATGGTTTCACCGTCCTGAAACGTAAAGGGTGCGTTGCCCAAGAAAAGCTCCTTGAATTTGTCGCTCTTCTCAGCAAATGCCCTTTCGTAGTACGCGTGAAGCTCTCGAGGCATATAATTTTCAATTACCGTCGTGGTCTTATACACGATTTAATCTCCTTTATTTCATACCAAAAATTGGAATATATTTATACAAAAATACCCGTCACGCCCCGAAAGATTGGGGCGTGACAGGTGTTTGTTTAAACTTCAATATCAATTATGAAAAATACTGAAGAACGTAAGCTTCGATAGCACTTCTAGCAGCAGGTGCATTGTTCTGCCAGAAAGAAGCAGGGTTCTTGTAGAAAGTTTCATTGGGTGAATTCTTTGCTGAATAGTCGGTGAGCTGCGTCCATGTTATAGCAGAGATAACACCGTAGCTCTCGTTAGGAGTTACACGAAGCGTGTCACGAATGAGATCAAGCATCTCGATGTTAGCAGCAACGTCGTTGTTCTTATACTTCATAGATACGTCGTAGTACTCGGGAACAAGAACTTCCTTACCCTGCCAGCCCATGAACTCAGCTACCATTGCAGAAAGCTCTGCGGACTTACCTGCGGTATTCTCAATGCTGATGGGGAAGAAGATCGCGTTGTAGGAAGCGATATTTGCAGAGATGTAGTTCTCTTGATTATCGTCATACTTAGGCATAGGAAGAATTGCAAAGGGACTTTCCATATTGTTTGTCTTCAACTTCTCTGCAGTCGCGAGATAGGTACTCATAAAGAGCGTACGGTCGCCAACAAAGTCTTTTATCGCGTCATCAGTGGAAGTCGTCATATCACCGCTAACAACGTCGGTGTGAGGATCGTTATACGCATCCATAAGAGAGGAATGGAAGTCCATAATACGAGAGTCGAGAGAGTCACGGAGTGCAAAGGTTCCGTCGCTCTGACGAGTGATCAGCTGCATATCACAGCTGCTCCACATAAGACGAACGAGAACGTTGTGCATACACCAACCGTAGGTTTCGCCTGTCTTAGATTCCATCTCACCGTTGCCGTCGGAATCTTCACCTACCATCTTAGCAAGACGGAGCATCTCGTCAAAAGTCCAATTACCGTCCTTAACAGTCTGGTAAAGGTCTGTATTCGTCTGCCACTCATCAGCAACAGCAAGGTTTGCCAAGATACAGCCGATGTAAGAGTACGTACTCAAACAAGCATCTCCCGTGAGGAAGTAGAGCTGTCCATTGATGGAGGTCTGCTCAACCATATCCTGAACCCACCACTCGTGGTCAAGATTG
>JAZOUQ010000044.1:0-7967 GCA_045658185.1 Eubacteriales bacterium | reverse complement strand
GTGGCGGAATTGGCAGACGCGCAAGATTTAGGATCTTGTGTTAATTCGTGCAGGTTCAAGTCCTGTCACCCGCACCAAAAAGGGAACACCAAGGCAATCGCCTTGGTGTTTTCTTTTTGTGGCGATTCAAAAAAGGACTTGAAGGGGGAGCGGTAGTGAATGACACCACAGTGTGGTGTCAGAGCCGCGATCTGAAAATCTTGTGCTTGCAAGGCTTTTACTTATTCACTCTTCACTTGAAAACCTTTTTCTCATTCAACTGCCGTTTGATTTTGTCAATATTGCCTCCATTGAAATCAACTGCCGTTTGTGATATACTATATACAACGAAAGCAGCTTTCAAATATTTCAAATTTCAAAGGAGAAAACTTATGAGCATTGAAATTATAGGAAAACAGATTGCATCTATGCGTAAAGAAAAAGGAATCAAACAGGAAGAACTTGCAAATTACGTTGGCGTAAGCATACAAGCGGTATCAAAATGGGAAAATGGCGGCGTTCCCGATATCGAGTTGCTTCCTAAAATCGCGGACTTCTTTTCCGTTTCGGTAGATTCTTTGTTCGGACGAAATATTACAGATTACCGTGACCTGCAGTCTGCCTTAATAGAAAAACTCTGCGACACTCCACGTGACCAACAGTTTAAGAAAGTTTTCAACTATTGTTGGGATATGGAACGTACGTTAATGCCAAACGATCATTCAATTGAACGTTCTAGTATTGAAGATTATGAGAAAGATATTGCAGAAAATGCACAACATTACTCATCGATTATGACAAATCACGGGTTTACACGTATGGGAATTGCTAATCGATTACAGTACTTTTTGATCGTACCCGAGCCCAAGGATACAGATGTGGCATATTTCAACGGTATTGACTATCCTGCTTTCTTCAAAGATTTTTCTGATAGGGATGTCTTTAATGCTTGCGTGTTCTTTAACAAACGGGAAAACAACAAAGCATTCACGGAAAATATTCTCGTGAAAAACTTGAAAATCGACACGGAAAAAGCAATACAGGTTCTTGCCGTGCTCGAAAAATACCGTCTGATTTATAAAACACAAATTGAGCTGGATGATGAAACTCAAACGGTATACAATTTCAGTCCCACACCGTCTTTTATTGCTTTATTGATTTTTGCACGGGAAATGATAAAGAAACCAGATATTTTTGCCTATTATAGCGGTGGCAGAAAGAAACCGTATCTTAATTAAAAACAGCACCAAAAAGCCGACAAGCATTTGCTTGTCGGCTTATCCTTTTACTATCTCTCCCAAATGACGACTTCACTTTTGCCGCACTCAAGACGGGCAAAGGGACCGGGCTTGACGTTGCCGTTCCGCTTCTCGCCCAAGAAATCCTTGCCAAAATCAATGGGCGTTCCGTCAGGATTTTCGTAAGACTCTCCCGTCGCACGGGGAGTTCCCAGCCTCTCGGTGGTGACCGCCCGACAGCTCATTTTTGCCACCTGGTCGGGTACGGTCAGCGTCAATATCCATCTGCCGTCCATCTCCTCAACGGAGGCATCCAAGCCCTCTGTCGTCACCGCCCCCCGCTCTGCTCTGAAGGGCGTTCCGTGACCCGAATAGGCGTTCTCCTCTATCCACACGGGTGCAGGTGTCTTGTAGTAAAAGAGAAATCCGTGTGCTCCCGGTTGCTCCTCTTTTATCTTCAGATACTCCTCGGGGGTGGTAAAATCGTCGTACATTCTGCCAAGATTACGCAAAAGCACTCTGTCCGTCGGTACTTGCACCGAGTCCTCCATATGACCGAGGATAAGATTGTTTATAATTCGGTCGTCGCCGCCGTAGGTGGGCATATAGCCAAGCACCGCCGTGCTGTGAGGCAGATGGTAAGGCGTATTGCGGTCAACCACTCTTAAGGATTTGGTAAGTCCCGCTATCACGTTATGCACAAATGCCGTCCCTTGTGCGTGATTGTCAAGGGAATAGTCGGACAGGAACAGATTGTGGTCAACCGTGCAAGGCCCGTGAGTGACCTCTATCATAAAATCTCTTTCGTTATTATAATACAGATTTCGGGTAACGCGAGTTCCCTGTGCCTCCCAGTCCAGCCACGTTCCCAGGGTACAGTTGTGGAAATTATTGTTCTCCAGCACCACGTCGATCGCCGCGTGAAGCTTCACGCCTGCCATCTCGTGTCCCCAGAACTCGTGCTTTACTCCAATATTATATATGTGGTTATGCTCGATACGGCTGAATATACAGCCAAGATGTCCCACTACTCCGTTCTGTCCGCAGTCGTGTATCTCGTTGTTCCGTATGATATGAGAGCCGATATTCTCCCGATTCCAACCCGCAAACTGCAACGCAAGATAAACCGCCTCCGCCTGATGTATATGTCCCGATTTTCTGTCAAACCGAGCGGACTCATTGTGTCCCGTAGAGGCTTCCTTGCCTATACAGACCGCACTGGTTTTTGCGTCGTGCAGATCGCAGTTCTCGATTATCCAGCCCTTTGCCCAGTTAGGACCTACCATTCCTATCTGCTCGGCAGTAGGGGGATTCCAGCCGCAGGCGGAATGAGCCATCTCAAAGCCGCGAACGGTGATGTAATTCAACCCTTTCTTTGTGGGATAAAAGCAGCATTTTCGCACGTTTATCTCAACCTGCTCGCAGTTGGGGTCTTTATCCTGAAAATTGCAGTATATCGTGGTGGTATCATTATCCACCGTTGCATACCACTGATAAACGCTATCCTCGGGATGAAGAAGCTTCTCGTCGCGAAGCCGCCACGCGTTTTGAAAACGCACCTCCCGTCGCTCTGCCTTATAAAGTGCCTCCATGGACTCCGCCTCGTAAAGGGATCGACCGTTCAGGTATACGTCACCCGTATGCACCGAATATTTGCTCGGCTCGAGAAGCCAATCTCCCCAAAGAGCCTCTGCGTAAGGGTTGTAGTCACCGAACGTAGAGTTGGGAAGCGTTTTTTTCCAAACAGTTCCCTCCACTCTTTCCCAATCGGTCACTATCTCCGAGCCCTTTATAACGGGATGCTCTCCCTCGGCGGCGGTGTACGTGATAGGCTTGTCCTTTTCTCCGCCGTTCTGCGGGTCTACCCACTCACGGTAAATGCCCGAATGAACTACTACCGTGTCCCCCGCCACGGCAAGGCGTGCCGCGTGATTTATCGTTCTGAAGGGTGCTTCTGCCGTACCCACAGAGCTGTCACAGCCCTTGACCGAAACGTGATATATCATTTTCTTCCTCCGTTTGAAAAAAGTTTTGGGGCTGTTTGCCTTGCAAACAGCCCCAAGATCTGCCGATATTATTCAGCGTCCTCAATCATTTCAGCCTCTTCAGCGTCCTCGATGTCAGCAAATTCGCAATCACAGCCGCAATCGCAATCGCAATCCTCAAGAAGATCGTCGTATATCTCCTCTTCCTTATACTTCTTTACAAGCTTGTAGACAACAAATGCTACAGCAGAAGCAACAGCAACAGCTGCTACGGAGATGGCAATGATCTTGCCGTAATTAGTCTTTTTCTTAAACAAACTCATTTTTAGTCCTCCTTAATGAATTTAAATTACTTTCTAAATATAGTATATCATATTTTTTGAAAAATGCAATACCATTTTTTAAATTTTTTGGGTATTTTATTCGACTACGACAATAAGACGTCAAGCGACATCATAAGCAAAAATCCCGTCGAAAAGGACATCACCCACAGCGGTTTTTTGTCCGATCTCTCGCGAGATGTAAATTCCTCAAGAACTGCGTACATCATAGCACCCGCCGCAAAGCCCAAAAGATACGGCAGCAAGGGAACGGCAATTCCCGCCGCCAATATAGTAATGACAGCACCCACAGGCTCAACTATTCCCGACGCCGCACCGATCAGAAACGATTTGAATCTTCCTCTTCCCGAAGAATAAACGGGAAGTGAAATTATCGCACCCTCAGGCAGGTTTTGAACTGTTATACCAATGGACAACGCCAATGCCGAGGACAGCAACGCTCCGTCCCCCGCACAAAGTATTTCCGCATATATAGCTCCTACCGCCATTCCCTCGGGAAGATTGTGTATGGCGACCGCCAAGGCTGACAGGCTGTTTTCACCGAATATCTCCTTACAACCACGCTGTAATTTCTCGGAGCTTCCCAGTATGAGCTTGTCGCAGAAAATAAAAAACACTATGCCAAGCAAAAAGCCTACCGCCGCGGGGATCGCAGGGGGAATACCCTTCCCCTCCGCCAACTCCATTGAAGGAATGAGCAAACTCCATATGGACGCCGCCACCATAACGCCTGCCGAAAAGCCTTCTATCAGCATTCCGTTCCGTGCGGCTTTTCCTTTTCTTCCGAAAAATACCGCCGCCGCTCCCACCGTCGTTCCGAAAAACGGCAGCAGCACCCCTAAAGATATATCGAATAACACGTTACTACCTCCAAGCAAGTATACGTTTACAGTATATGCTTGAAAGCAGAAACGCGTCAGAGTTATTTATTATTCAGCATTATGGGACAGCTCGTATTTGGTAAGAATAAACGAGCCTACAAATCCTACTATGAGAAGCACCGCAGAGATGAGAACAATTTCCATCGGAACGCCTGTTTCCGCCCATCTTACGTAAAGTGCGTACACGTCGGAGTTGAGGAACATAGACGCTATCGAGCCAAAGGCAAGACCGATTATCATAAAGAAAGCGGACGCCTTGTGCTTTGCTATTATCGCCGAGAATATTCTGGACACGCAGACTATACCCGCAAGAAATCCTATTCCCAATGCTCCGTAAAGCAAAATGACCTGAGGATTTTCAAATATATATTCTCTGTGCAGACTGTTCAGTATGGGCTTGAACTGTCCGAATGCCATAAGTATCGCAGTTGCACTAAGTCCCGGAACTATCTGTGTTATTGATACTACAAAACCAAGAGGAATATACAAAAAGATACGCCAAACAGGAAAATCGGTAAAGCTTGTACCCGTTTCCTCTCCGCCCGAAAGAACGATGGAAACAATGCTTATAACAATAGGAATTATAAGACCGATAACGAACAGAACACCTCTTGATGCACTCACCCTCTCTCCCTTTATCTCCTTGGTAAGTGCGGGAACTGCTCCTATCATAAGTCCCACGAAAAGGCAAATTATCTGGAACAAATACATCTCGAACACCTTTTGTATGACGAGAAATCCCGCCACAAAGCCTACCACTACGCCAATACCGATGGGAAGCAGAAATACAAAGCATCTCTTAAAATCCCCGATAATGTGTCCGAAGGCGTACAGCATTCCCGTGTAAAGTCCGAAAATAATGGCTATGGTGGAGCCGCTGACACCGGGAACTATCACCGCAAGACCGATAAAAACTCCCAGAATAAGTGCCATTATCCAGCTTTTGGTGTCATGCTTCTTTGCGGGGCAGTCGTCAAGCTCCGCCGCAGAAATCTTTTTCTCTTTACTCATTTTTATCCTCGCTTTCTTTTTATCCAAACACTTCAGCCGCAGCTACCGTGCGAAGTCTGTCAAGATCAACCGCATCTCTTCCGTATGCGTCAAAAAATCGGTCGCGGTATTTATCCGTTTTAAGATTATAATTGAGCGTCCACGCACCCCAGAACAGGTCTATATGGCGGTCGCCTATACCGCCGTTACCAAGGTCAATAAATCCGCTGAACTTCCAATTATCAAGCATAACGTTCGGCAGACAAAAATCCCCGTGTATCAGCGTGTCACTCTTCAAGAAACGTCCGTTCCGCTCCACTTCCCTATACGCTTCCTCGGCACTCGCAAAGCCTAAATCTCCTCCGCCTATCTCTAATTCGTATTTTTCCGACTTATAATTTTTCTCCACCGTGGCAAGGTAGTCGGAACAGCGGTCGCTTACAGGACAATCCGCACCGTCCGTTTCGTGCAGCTCTCTGAGTATACTTGCCCACAGATCGCAAAGCCTTTCGGGGTCTGCAAGATATTGCCCGTAAGTGCAGTCCTCTCCTCTGACTCGCTCCGTAAGCAGCCAATCGTTCTCACCGCTCACGTATCCAAGCACCGCAGAGGAAAGACCTTTTTTATTAAAATATTCCGTCAGCACGGCTTCCTTTTCAAGGCTTCCCTTTGCAGAAGATTTCAGGTAATATCCTCCGTCCTTGTCGATAAATATCACTCTTGCCTCAGGCGAACAGCTACTGTCAAAAAGCTCTGCATTCCTCAAAAAACAATGAAATTCTTTTGGATACTGCCAAATATCAGGAGTTATCTTGGTTCTTTTCATATCCGTTTCTCCAACGGAGCAACGCCTCGATTGCCGCCTCTCCGTCTGCTCGTCCTATATCGTAAACTCTCTGTATCTTCTCGGGGTCGCCCTCAAGTCTGCCGATCTCAAGCTCTTTGTCGGGAGAGATAACAAATATTCTTCCCTCTGCCTCCAGCTCCGCTATCCGCTTTTTGGTTGCGTTGTAGCGGTGGTGGTGAGAAAACAAGGCTTTTACAAATTCGGGGTACTTACGGTATCTCAGTTTCGCCATAAGACCGTGCTCCTTTTGCCTTACGTGGGAGGCGGGGCGTGTCAGTATCAACACGTTACGCTCAAATCCCATATTTATAAACGCATCTACGGGTACGCTGTCCGTACACCCTCCGTCAAGATACTTTTTACCGTCTATTACCACTACTTTTGATACGTATGGTAAGGTCGCAGAGGCACGAACCAGATCTATCTGCCCCCTCATATCGGTAACCCTCAGATACTCCGCCTTACCCGTTTCCAGATTTGAGCAGGTAACGTAAAACTCCGTACCGTTGGCAAGGAACGCATTGTGGTCGTATGGGTCAAGCACGTCGGGAAGTTCGTGGTAGCAAAAGTCAACTCCAACGATATTTCCCGTTTTTATAAGACTGCGAAAGCTCATAAATCTTGGATCGTTGCAGTATTTTTTATAATATCTTATTCCCCTGCCCTTTTGCTCTGACAGATATGAGCAACCGTGTATCGCTCCCGCAGACACGCCTATAACACCGTCGAAGCGAATGCCCCGCTCCATAAACACGTCAAGCACGCCCGCGGTGTATATTCCTCTCATTCCGCCGCCTTCAAGCACAAGTCCCGTTTTGATCATTATTATCCTCTTTTTTGCTCTTTAATTTCTTCTTTGCAAAATATATAACTACTGCGATAACACCGACAATAGCCGCGATAACGGCAATTCCCAACAGTACCGTGAGATCAGGGTCTACCTCGTCAAATTTCAAACCGAACAGAGATAAAACGCCCCAGCCGACAGCAAAAAGAATTACGGTCAGCACAAGCTCCAAAAGTATTTCCGCCAATGCCTCGCCCAGCTTTCCTCTCTTTTCCTTTTTCACACGCTTTTTCCTCTCTGTCTTTTCTTTTCTATAACCCTCAATACCACAGGACGGTTAAAGCGTTGAACCACGATAAACTGTGCGTCAAACAGCATAGCAAGGACAGCCGTGGCAAAAAATATCCAAAACGCTCCCCAAGGAATAGCAAACAGCAGAGTGGACAGCGAAATAAGCTGATTTATCCAGTGATCCGTTTCCGCCTTGCACATTGTGTTGGCGATCTCGGACAGCGAGTGTTTGTTCACGTCGAAGGCAGCGGGATCGTAGGTCAGCACCTTGTCCTTCCATTTCCTTACACGCAAAAGCTTATATATCTTGCGTTCAAAGGCACGTTCCCTGAACCATTTCTGACCGTAATGGATATTGAACAGCTTGGTAACGTTGCCCATTATTATTCGCAGCCAAAAATGATAGGTTACGGTGAACGCCACGATTCCCGTCCATTTTACAACACCGTAAGGAGCAAATCCTCCGTAATACAGCAAAAAGCAAACCGCCGCTACCGTAAGCATTATGGCTATGACGACGTACATAAATATAGCAGATCCGCTTTTTTTATTTTTCATACTGTTCTCCTTTTTCTTCGATACGTTATACCGTGCTGCTGTAAAACCAACTTTCGAGTTTTGCTCAAAA
>JAZOUQ010000043.1:0-3700 GCA_045658185.1 Eubacteriales bacterium | reverse complement strand
AGAGGTCAAGGAGCTGATGGCTTACATTGCCAATCATCACGATGCACTCCTCGGAATGCTGAAGGACAAGCAGAAGGAGACACTTGAGAAGTTTGACGATTGCTACGCCGAGCTGACGGAAATCAATGAGCGTGAAATTTTCTTATACGCTTTTCGGCTTGGAATGCGGATTGCCATTGAGGTCTTCACCGAACCGGAACGGCAATAAGCACGTTATACCACAGACGGCAGGGGCAGCCTTGCCGTTTGTCCGTTCTGTCCCCATTGTCCCGCTTATAAAAAAGTTCGTATTGTTCCGATAAATGCGATTGCATTATTCCGCAACTACTTATATCGTTCTGCTTCGTCATTCCTAAAAACGCACCATACCCCTAAAAAGTGGTGCATTGTATAGAGTCAGGGGTTATCTGCCAACGAAAAGGACACCAAAAGGTGTCCTTTTTGCGTTGGTTGCGAAAATGAGAGCTGTGCTTCACGACCACCGTTATGAGCTGACCACTGACCGCCTTGGCGGTCAGAATGTCGGGCGAATAACTTGCGACCTAAGCGAAAAGGATTGAGTATCCTTTTCGCGACGGTTGACGGCATAAAGCAAGGAGTGTGCCGAGCCGAACAAGTGCAGGCGACGGCAGACGACTATGCCACTGATGTGTAAGGTCGTGAGGTTTAACATTCAGTCGATGACACCAAAAGGTGTCCTTTCGGAAAAATAGTTCTTAATCTTATGAATAATATTGTTGCATTTTTGTAAGCAGTGTGCTATAATTATTATGCGACGCAGTTGAATATTTTCAATCCAGGTTTACGTTTGGTAAAAACGTGGGCTTTGTTTGTCATATCTTGGATTGATGTGGACTGTGTCGCAACAGAAACAAAACTACGTTTTTCGGTGCGTAGTTTTGGCTACGCACTTTTTTATTTTGTGGGGGGATTCTATGAAAAAATACGTAAGATATATTGTTGCATATGGCTGTGCATTTTTGATATCTATGGTAGGTCTTGTATGGCACATGATGGCACCGAGCAATATCGCTCGTATTGTTCTTGCGGGGCTTTCTGTCGTTCCTGTTATTCTATTTGCGGCAAATATTATTCTTTCAAAACGATTCACTAAAAGAATTAACCGTACCAAGATAGCCGATATGCAGGGATATATGCTTCGACACAGAAACGAGGCGGAGAATACTTCCCATATACTACTTAAAAAGCTACAAGCATTGCGTCATGCAACCACGGTATATACAATATTCTTGTGGATCTTAGCGGCGTGTGCATCTCTTTTAGGAGGAATGCTTTACCAGACAGAGTCAGGATTTTTGTATTTCTGTGTATTGTATTCAGGTACAATTTTTTACGCTGTTTATGCCAGACTCCCCAAGAAAGAACCTATTGAATTAAATGACAACGCACTTGTTTTGAGCAGAGATGAATATCCGTGTATATACGACGTTGCTCACCGAGCCGCACAGACTTTAGGTTGTAAGGGGGAGATAACTATAGTTCTCTCATTTGACTGTAACGCAGGTATTGTGCATGACGGAAACAGATTTTTTTTACAGCTTGGTATTATCTTTTTAAATCTGCTATCGGAGGAGGAGCTCTATTGCATTTGTTTGCACGAGTTTTCCCATTGTTCCGAGAAAAACAAGCGGGCGAAGCGTGAAGTAGACCACGGTGCTTGGCTTGCTTCTGACAAGAATATTTCACGTTTTATGAGCTTTGTTACCAATCTATTTGTATTTTTGGATATGCGTTATTTGTTTGATCATATGACATACCAGTACGCTACGTCCGTGGTTAAGGAAACCGAAGCGGATAGAGATATGGCAAAATATGGCAGTCCTGCGGCGGCAACCTCCGCACTCTTGAAGATCAACTATTATGACAAATTTAATTGGGAGAGCGGTGTTTACAATGAAACATCCGTTTATGCAGCCGATGCACCTACTCCCCATTATTTGAGAGAGCGTATTGAACTATTTAAACGTGCTATCGATACTCGTCATAACGACTGGAATGCTTTGTTGGAGCGGGAGATTCTACCCAATAATGCTTCTCACCCTACTCTCAAAATGCGTTTTGAAACTCTTGGCGTGGAAAGAGCGGAGTGTGTTCCGAATGAAAGCAGGGATGAGTATATCAGAGAAACGGAAAAAGCATTGGATTATGCCGACAAAAAGCTTTGTGAGATGCAAGATACATACGAACAAGATCGCAAGAAAAATTATCTTGAGCCTTTAAACCGTATAACCGAATGGGAGCAGAACGGATGTCACATACTTGCGGAAACCTATGCAGATATCATTTCCGATCTGAAGTTGATAGGTAGACACGAAGAAGCTGAGGCTCTTTGTGAGCGTGTAATTAAAGAGTTGGACGTCAACTCCTCGCAGCACGCGTATTTTATGAAGGGTTGTGCATTGCTGTATCGATATGATGAATCGGGAATAGATCTTGTCTACCATGCCTTGGAAAACAACCATAATTATTTGGATGAAGGGTTACAGATAATTGGCGAGTTTTGTTGTATGACGGGCAGGGAGAAGGAACTGCTTGATTATAGAGAACGAGCTCGAAACCTCGCTCAAAAGGACAAGGATGAATATAGCAAAACGGGATTTCTCTCTAAGGATGACAATCTGAGCTGTGATCATATGCCGGAGGGAATGTTGGAAGAAATTCTGGCGTATATCCATTCCGTAGACGAAGATATTATTCAGAATATTTACCTTGTCAGAAAAACGATAAGTGAGAGTTTTTTTACAAGTGCGTTTATCATTCATTTTTACGGGGGAACAGATGCTCAGCGGGACGAGATCATGCACAAGATCTTTCGTTACCTTGATACTTATCCCGTAGAATGGCAATTTTCATTATTCGACTATTTTGACTACCCCAACATAAAGTTCGATAAAATTGAGGGAAGTCTTGTTTATAGTAAATCTAACAACAAAGGAGAAAAGAAATGAATACGTTAAAAAATTACTGTGATGAAAACAACTTGGATATTAACAAGGTTTTCGAAATGGTTGTGGGTCATGGCGGAGGAATACTTCCCCAGAAGGGCGGTTACACGGGATATTTTGCTGAGATTACCGATACGTCCATTATTTGCACGAATGATAAGTTGGGTGTAAAGAAGGAAATTCCTTTTTCAAGCTTTAATTCAGCAGAATTTGGGATCGGAAGCGGCTTGCTCTGGTTACAATGTGTTGTGGACGGAACTTCTTTTGTGTTCTCCTCTACCAGAAAAAATTGGAAGAACCCCGCAGCTAAGTTGCTTATGGAAAAAATCTCTGAAAAAACCGAGATTTTGGGTATGAAGGAATACGATCATTATACAGGAAAGCTGTTTTTTATCTATGCATTGAAATAAAACACAAAAGGAACACAGTTTTTATGACTGTGTTCCTTTTGTGTTGTGCGGAAGAATCTATGGTTTTGTTTCTCGAAAACAAAAAATTGAAAATTAACCGTATTTACAAACTTCCCAAAAGATGATATAATAAAACCATTAAATCGGGAGGTATGACTCATTATGCCGATGAAAAAACAGATAAACGTAGCCGTAAACGGTAAGAGAATGCTTGTCGGTGCGGGTATGGTGCTGTCCGAAATAACAAACGGTGAAAAGCCTTGTGGCGGGCACGGAAAATGCGGTAAGTGTAAGGTCGTTGCAAGAGGAGAGCTTTCAAAGCTT
>JAZOUQ010000042.1:0-2862 GCA_045658185.1 Eubacteriales bacterium | reverse complement strand
CTACTCAGTTTATACCCCATCGGATGAATTTCTGAAAATATTATTTGACAATGGGATTATTTATCCTTAAACTTATCTTCAGCCGCACCTTAGAGTGCGGCTGTTTTTCACTTTATGTACTTGCAAATTCGACCAAAATGTGTTATACTTATGATAATCTCAGCAGAGTTACTACAAGGACAATCATAAAGATTTCTGATAACTCGGTAGTATCTACAGAGACC
Source organism: Eubacteriales bacterium (assembly GCA_045658185.1). GTDB lineage: Bacteria > Bacillota > Clostridia > Oscillospirales > CAG-272 > HGM12713. Next base: position 2,638 of record JAZOUQ010000042.1, on the reverse strand, counting down.
TTCAACTACGATGCAGCGGGCAACGTAACCGCAGCCCCCGACAGCAGCTTCCAGTATGATACCAACAACCGTCTGATCTCGTTCAATGGCAACACCGTAAGCTATGATCTTGACGGTAATATGCTCTCGAACGGTACCCTTACCTGCACCTATGACTCTGCAAACAGACTCGTTTCTGCGGGCGGTCATACCTACACCTACAACGCAGAGGATGTAAGAATTCGCAACCTTTGCACCGAAGAAGATACAACCTATACATACAACACCAACGCCAAGCTCAGTATGCTTTTGATGAAGACTACGAATGGCGTGGTGACAAAGTATGTATACGGCAAGGTACTCATTGGCGAGAGATATAATCCCCTTAGAGTAGACACTTGAAAAAAAGTTTTCAAGACTACTTTAAGGGGATTTTATCTGTGGAAGAGATAATTCAAATTTATAATAAGAATTAGCAACAAAAACAAAATACGGCAAAGAAAATACCCTAAATTTGATTGAAAGAAAATAACAACGTAGTTTGAAGTTCTACTGTACAGAACGAACGACAATTCAAACCCTTTCGGAATGAGTTGTCGTTCGTATGAAAACACAGTATTATAATTAAGGAGTTTTAATTCAGTTTAGGATTTTCCAAATCGCTCAAATCCCAAATAGCGGTATCAAACCCATTGTTTTCGGGAAGAGTTTCACAGCCTTGACAGTTGATCTGAGAGAATTCAAGTCCTTTCGGAAGCTCGTACAGCTTCTTGAAAATCTGTTTTTCCCCCGCCTCGTCAACGTGTTCCACGCAGCCGAATACGTTTTCAAGCGTATACCCTATCTCGGCAATATCATCTATACGAGTAAAATAATAGGAATCTCCTATGATAGCATGAGAAACTATTGCAGAAAGCGGAGTCATATCGCTGTCTAACGCAGGCTTGTTTATCGTGGTTTTAGAGAAAACATTTTTGATGCTAAAAGGACGTGCAGATGCTTGTGCGACTCCGATAGCACCGCAAAAATTCTTACCATCGGTATAATAATATTGTTCAAAGCTGACAGATAGCGTTTGATAACCCACACTGTTTTCCAGGTTGAATGTGCTTTCTGAAATAAGAGAAAATCCTATAATTGTTCCTATATAATTGTCGGACCCATATCCATCTGAAGTAGAAACGGAGGATATGACATCAACAAGTGATACGTTGGTCGTCGTGTTATTATAAGCATAAATAAATCCTATCGCACCACCAATGTACATCGAATCAGATCTTGCCGAGTCTGCAACTATCGCAAGCGTGACGTTTCTTATATCAATATTCGAAATAACAGAGGTGCCTTGGTAGGCTCGCACGGTTCCGCACAAAGCACCAACGTTGTGGGTGAAGACGAATTTATCATTATAAATATTGATATTAGCACCGTCAATTATCAAATTCTGTATGGATACGTCTTGTACGGTAGCAAACAGACCCGCGTCACAATAGGATATTTCTATTCCCGTCGGGTATTCATAATCATAGCGTACCCCTTGAGAGATTTTTAAATTTTTAACGGTGAGTCCCTTGCCGTCAAAAATTCCCATAAAAGAATTGATACCGTTTCCAATAGGTGTCCATTCAAGACCGTTTAGATCTATGTTGTTATTAAGCAATAAATATTTACCCTGATAGCTCTCACCATCATTGACAGATTTCGCGAGAAAAGCAAGCTCTGCGGCGGTAGAAATTTTATAAGGATCGTTTTCGGTTCCGTTTCCGCTTGAAAAGCTTGATGCGATAGAGCCGTCCCAAATATCCGTAGTCGTTACGGTGATATCAGAATCGTTTTCTCCCTCCCCCTCGCCGGAGCCGGAGGGATTATAACCACAAGAGGCAAAAGCGAACAGGAAAAAGACCATGGCTAAAATAAAGTAAAATTTTTTAATCATTTTATATACTCCTCTTCTTGTTTTAGGATATATTAGCATTATAACATAAACAAGTTTTTTTTGCAACAACTAATTTGTTTTAAATGGTCAATAGACTCCAAGCAACATTTAATTGTCAAAGAGCAAATCAACCGTGTATCGAGCTATACCGACACCTACGGCAAGGTTATCCGTTACGAGTATGATGCAGTTGGAAACCTTTCCAAGCTCATCTACCCTGATAATACGGCAGTAACTTATGCTTATGACGCAAACCACAACCTTATCCGTGTCACCGACTGGGCAAACCGTGTAACTGCCTATACCTACGATGAAAATAATCGTGTGGTTGGTGTTACCAAGCCTGACGGAAGCGTAACGACTACGGTTTACGACAACAAGCAGAGAGTAACCTCTACGGTTGAAAGAACTGCGGGTGGCGTGGTAATCACCGGATTTGAGTACACTTACGATGATTTGTCGAGAATTATCGAGGAGAAAGTACTTGCAAATTCGACCAAAATGTGTTATACTTATGATAATCTCAGCAGAGTAACTGCGAGAACTGTCAAGAAGCTCAGCGACAACTCGGTGGTATCTACCGAGACCTTCAACTACGATGCAGCGGGTAACGTAACCTCTGCACCCGATAGCAGCTTCCAGTATGACACCAACAACCGTCTGATCTCGTTCAACGGAAATGCTGTAAGTTATGACCTTGACGGCAATATGCTCTCGAATGGT
>JAZOUQ010000041.1:0-19507 GCA_045658185.1 Eubacteriales bacterium | reverse complement strand
AATTACCGATAAGGACGTGCTTGAATGATTGAGAAAGACCAACGCAGAAATAATGGGAGTTGATACTGCTCCCTTTTACGGTGCAACTGCCGTTCTTGTGGTGATAGCGTCAAAGGAATACGAAACCTATACTTATGACGGAAGCCTTGTAATGGGTAATCTTATGTTGGCTGCACATTCCCTTGGAGTATCAAGCTGTTGGATACACCCTGCAAAGGGAACCTTTGAGAGGGAAGAGTGGAAGGAGTGGCTTAAATCCCTCGGACTCCAAGGAGAATACGAGGGCATCGGAAACTGTGTTATCGGATACGCAGACGGCGACTATCCCCCCGTAATACCGAGAAAAGACGGCAGAATAATTTACGTTTAATATAATATATAGTGGAGAAGTAGGGACAGGCGTCCTCGACTGTCCTTTTTGAGATGGTTGAAGATATTCTGTCCCTTTTTTATATTTTTTCTATTCTTGTAACCAAAAGGAAATTTTTTCCGTCCTTTAGGATGAAGGGCTCTTATGTTTTCAAAAGGAGGTGACGTTATGGAGGACAGTAAAATAATAGAGATGTATTGGCAGAGAAATGAAGATGCAATAAAGCACACTCAAGACAAATACGGCAGATACTGTCACAGTATAGCATACAATATTCTTTGTTCTGACGAAGATGCTAAGGAATGTGTCAACGATACCTACGTTAAGACGTGGAACGCAATACCGCCTGCCCGTCCGACCAGATTTTCAGCATTTATAGGAAAGATAACCCGAAACCTTGCCCTTGACCGATACGATGCGGCAAAGGCACAGAAGCGTGACGGGGGAATTTCAGAGTCCCTTGACGAGCTGGCGGAGTGCATTCCCGACGCACAAGGAGGAGAATTTACTGCGGACGGTGATCTTGGCGAGGCTATAAACGGATTTCTTGCTCAATTGTCAAAAAGAAAAAGAATAATATTTATGCAAAGATATTGGTATTGCTGTTCCGTTAAGGATATAGCATTGAACCTTGGAATGTCCGAGAGTAACGTAAAGGTCTCCCTTATGAGGACGAGAAACGATTTTCGTGAATATCTTACGAGAAAGGGGATCAATATATGAAAAACAAAAGAATTTTTTCAGCTTTAACAAATGTGGACGATAAATACGTTGAAGAAGCATCGATGCCGTGTGGCGTGAAAGCGAGAAAAAGAACGGTTCGCAGAGTGCTTGGCACATTAGCGGCATGCTTTTGCGTTGCGGTAGTCGGTATAAATCTGTGGCTTTTCATACCGTTCAGCAAAGAGCCGCCAAAAATGGAAAAGTACGCTGACAACGAGTATTACGAGGTAATATACCGTATAAATGCGTTGAAATTTAGCTCTTCTGTATACAAGAATAATTACGAAAAGTATATCAAAGGAAAACTGTTCAACTTTGGAGTCAAGGCAGAAGACGCTGTTATGGAAGCTGCACCCGAAGCGGCTGACGGAGCTCCTTTCATTGAATATAGTTCATCAAATTCGTCTTACGTTGAAGTTACAGACAATCAAGTAGCCGGAATAATAGAGAGCGACCATATCAAGCGTACCGATACGCATATCTTTTATATGCACGGCAACAATATTGCCGCCTACTCAATATCGGGAGAGCAGTCGGAGCAAGTGGGAAATATTACTCTTGACAGAGGCGGAGCGGAGGGCTTTTTCCTCTCAGAGGACTGCAATACCATTGCTGTGGTGACGAAAAACTATAAAGACGGTAAGTACAGTACGTACGTTGTTACCGTTGACGTTAGTGACCCTTCCAATATGAAGGAAACAGACGAGATAGTTATAGACGGTGGGTATTTTACCTCTCGGCTTATTAAAGGCGAGCTATTGATTATGACTAGATTTTATGCGGGAAATCCTGATTTTGACGATCTGACTACCTTCGTTCCCCACATTGGCGAGGAAGGAAACAAGACGCCTATTCCTATGGATGGTATTATTTATCCCGAAAAGCTGACGGAAACAAATTATACGGTGGTGTGTAAGCTTGATATTAACACCTTGGAATTGACTGACAGCTCGGCATTTTTATCCTATTCATCTAACGCATATGTATCTGCCGATTATATTTTCGTTGCACGTGATTATACGGACGAACCGTATGAGCGAGATGACGGCTGGCTGTGGAGAGATAGAATGACCGAGGTGGCGTATATCACATACGATGGCTTTGAAGCGGTAAATACCGTATGCGTCAAAGGATATATCAAGGATCAGTACAGCCTTGATCAGAAGGACGATGTTTTGAGAATAGTTACAACTACGTCAAGTACAAAATATAAGAGAGCAGGAGATCCAAATCAATACACGGCAGATATAGCATTTATAAGCGGAACGAGTGCAAGTCTTTACTGCATTGATATTGAAAGCGGGAAGCTAATATCCTCAGTGGTAGATTTTGCTCCGGTGGGCGAAACCGTTCGTTCTGTACGCTTTGACGGTGAAAACGCGTATGTCTGCACCGCTGTTCAACTGACCGACCCCGTATTTTTCTTCGACCTTAACGACATTGAGAATATAACCTATAAGGAAACGGGAACGATAGAGGGCTTTTCCACTTCGCTTATTAATATGGGGAGCGGTTTTCTGCTTGGTATCGGAGAGGGCAATCAGGGACTTAAGCTTGAGATATACAGAGAAACTCCCACGGGAGTCGAATCATATTGCAAATACGAATACCGTTTTGGAGATTATTCAAAAGATTATAAGGCGTACTATGTAGACAGACAAAATCAGATTATAGGTCTTGGAATATGGCAAAAAGCGGTGGATATGAGAGCAGGATATGTTGTGCTTCACTTTGACGGTACAAAGTTGACGGAGGTTCTTTATGAGGATTTATCGGGTTCACCTGACAGTATGAGAGCAGTATATATTGACGGATATATGTATATGTTCGGAGAATCAGAAACCGCACAATTTAAAGTTGTACAGATCAAGTGGTAAAGCTGTTTGGCTGAGTCATTAATTTGACTCAGCCTTTTTTTATTTTAAAAAGTATATATCGGTAAAAACCGAGGAACAATTATTATATCAAAATCAAAAAGGAGTTTGAAATGAAGCTAAAAATAATAACGTTCATCTGTGCTGTATGCTTATGTGTGTGTGCCTTTTCGGGCTGTTCGCGTAAGGATGATGCCGCCGACGTTCACGTTTTTTATTACACCTACAGTGACACCTATATCTCAACCGTGCGTTCCGCCCTTGATAAGGAGCTTGACAATGCGGGTATACGCTATCAGGACCACGACGGAAACAACAATCAGACCACTCAGACAGAGCAGATACAGACTGCTATAACCAAGGGAGCAAAAATGATAGTCGTAAATATTGTTACGACAGGCTCGGACGATGCAGCAAGCGGAATAATATCTATGGCAAGGGAAGCAGACATTCCCGTAGTGTTCTTTAACCGAGAGGTATCTGACAGCATTGTAAACAGCTACGACAAGTGTGTCTTTATAGGAACTGATGCCGCCGAGGCGGGATATCTCCAAGGCGATATGATAGGAGATTACGTTGTAGCCAACTATTCTAAAATGGACCTTAACAGCGACGGAAAAATATCCTACGTTATGTTTATGGGTGAAAAGGGAAACAACGAAGCAATTTACCGAACCCAATATTCCGTTGAAAACGCAAATAAAAAGCTGACGGCGGCAGGAAAGCCTGTTCTTGAGTTTTACGATAAATCCAATACGGATAAATATCTTCTTGATCGAGAGGGAAAATGGTCGGCTCAAGCGGCAAACGAGTATATGACGACGCTTCTTGCTTCCTACAATCCTCAAAATAAAAATATGGTTGAGCTTATAATTTGTAACAACGACGGCATGGCGGAGGGGGCAATTTCGGCACTTAATTCCGCAGGATATAACACGGGAGCAGAGGGAGCAGTGACCATTCCTGTATTCGGTGTTGATGCTACAAGTGCGGCGGTGTCCTTGATAGGTGCGGGTAAAATGGCAGGAACGATAAAGCAGGACTCTGAGGGAATGGCGAAGGCAATAATGAAGACCATAGACAACGTTTTAGCCGAAAGAGGTGTGCTTGACGGAATGGACGATTATCAGATAGACGAAAACGTTGATAAGGTTCGTATTCATTACGACGTATATCTGGGAGAAGAATAAAATCAAAACACGGTTTTCCGACTTCGCTGTGACTTGCGAAGTCGGAAAGCTTAAAAGAGGTATGTATGCAGGATATATTACTTGAAATGAAAAACATAAGCAAGGAATTTCCCAGCGTAAAGGCACTTGACAACGTAAGTCTGTCGGTAAGACGGGGAACGGTACACGCACTGATGGGAGAGAACGGAGCAGGAAAATCCACCTTGATGAAATGCTTGTTCGGTATATACAGTGCTGACGCGGGGAAAATCTTTCTTGACGGTAAAGAGGTAAGCTTTAAAAATCCCGCGGAGGCACTTGATAGCGGAGTTGCAATGGTGCATCAGGAGCTTAATCAGGCACTCAAGCGAAACGTGATGGACAATATCTGGCTCGGACGTTACCCTACTCGTTTGGGAGTGACCCTTGAGGGAAAGATGTACGACGACACTAAAAAGATATTCGAGGAGCTTGATATAAAGGTAGACCCGAGAACGGTTATGAGTACAATGTCGGTTTCCGACAGACAGATGGTGGAGATAGCGAAAGCCGTTTCCTACAATTCAAAAATCATAGTGCTTGACGAGCCTACCTCATCGCTTAACGAAAGGGAAGTAGAGCATCTTTTCAAGATAATAAGTAAGCTGAAGGAACGAGGCTGCGGAATAATCTACATCTCACATAAGATGGAGGAAATACTGCGTATATCCGACGATATAACTGTTATGAGAGATGGTAAGCATATCGCCACCGAAAAAGCCGTGGACCTTACAATGGATAAGATAATCAAGCTTATGGTTGGCAGAGAGCTTACCGAAAGATTTCCGCCTAAGACCAACGAAATAGGGGAAGTATCTCTTAAGGTTGAGGGATTGAGTGCAAGATATGCCCCTGTAAATGACGTTTCCTTTGAAATAAGAAAAGGGGAAATAGTAGGAGTTGCGGGACTTGGCGGTGCGGGAAGAACGGAATTGCTGGAGAGCATTTTCGGACTGCTGACCCGTTCTTCGGGAAAGCTTTGGCTTTATGGAAAGCAGATACAAAACAGAACACCGAGAGAATCAATTTCTGAAGGGTTTGCCTTGCTTACAGAGGAAAGGCGGTCAACGGGAATATTCGGGATACTTGATATAACTTCAAATACTGTAATATCAAATTTGAAGAAGTATCGAACGGGCGGTATATTCTTAAGTGACCAAAAAATGAGGAAGGATACCGACTGGTCTATCGGTGCTATGAGAATAAAAACCCCCGCGAGGACTACTAAGATAAGAACGCTTTCGGGCGGAAATCAGCAAAAGGTCATACTCGGACGGTGGCTTCTCACCGAGCCTGAGGTGCTGTTGCTTGACGAACCGACCAGAGGCATCGACGTGGGAGCAAAATATGAGATATATCAGCTTATTATTGACCTTGCATCAAAGGGAAAATCTGTTATGATGGTGTCAAGTGAGATGCCCGAGCTGTTGGGCGTTTGCGACAGAATACTCGTTATGTCGGGCGGACGTCTTGCGGGAGAGGTTACGGTAGCCGACGGCGGCAGCGACATTCAGGAGAAAATAATGACACTTGCCGCAAAATACGTGTGAGAGGTGAAATAAATGTTAAGCGACAGATTAAATATAAAGAAAAAATTTGTAAAGTTCGGGGAGCTTAGCCCCGTGGATAAGAAAAACGCAGTAAAGGAATTTTTCATAAATAACCTTTTGTATATTCTCCTTATTGCGGCTATCGTGGGAATACAGATATATGACTCGAGATTTTTGTCCGTTTCCTCAATAGTCAATATAATCTCGCTGTCAGCAGCTAATCTGCCTATTGCCTTGGGTATAGCAGGGTGTATCATTCTGACGGGAACTGACCTATCGGCGGGGCGTATCGTAGGACTTACTGCCTGCGTTGCGGCATCGCTTTTGCAGGCAAGCGGATATGCGGGAAAGATGTTTCCCGCACTTGCAACCTTTCCCATATGGGGAGTATTGCTTATAGTAATAGCTATCGGTGCTTTGGTTGGATTTATAAACGGATTTTGCACGGCAAAATTCAATCTTCACCCCTTTATAGTAACACTTGCCACACAGCTTATAACCTACGGTGTGTTGCTTATGTACCTTATGCAGGGAACTAATAACGGTCAGTCCATATCGGGACTTGATCCCAAATTCTCAAATTTCATTACGGGAAGCACCTTTAAGATAGGCTCGGTAGCTTTGCCCAATTTCGTGTTTTATGCAATAGGCATAACGGTGGTTATGTGGTTTATCTGGAACAAGACCAAATTCGGTAAGAATATGTTTGCCGTAGGCTCAAACCCCGAGGCGGCAAACGTGTCGGGTGTAAACGTCAGCCGAACGATAATACTTGTATTTGTACTTGCAGGAATAATGTATGGATTTACGGGATTTATCGAGGCGGCGAGAATAGGCTCGAACAGTGCGGCAACGGGACTGAACTACGAGCTTGACGCCATAGCCGCCTGCGTTATCGGAGGGGTGTCCTTCGTAGGCGGTATCGGTAAGATAAGAGGCGTTATAATGGGTGTTGTACTGCTTCGTATAATCTTCGTAGGACTTACCTTCCTCGGCATCGACTCCAATCTCCAGTACGTTATCAAGGGTCTTATTATCCTCGTCGCCTGTGCTATCGATATGAGAAAGTATCTGGTTCGTAAATAGATTAAAAAACGACTCGTGAGGGTTTCTCACGAGTCGTTTGAGCATATTGCACACAAACAAAATTGATTTTTTGTACAAAGTTACTATTCGTTCATAATTTCTTGTTGAAATGTTCATAATTTAATGGTAAAATACAGATACAGAGATAAGTTGGAGAAAAATGGAAACCAACAGGTCTGCGGAACGCTTTGAAAGGAAAGGTAATTTAACATGAGCGTAAACGGTAAATATGAATACAGAATAGAAATCGATACGATGGCAGATGCCAAGGAGCTTGTTGCTATATCCACAAAGCTCAAGGGCAAGATCGTGCTCAAGAGTGGCTCGAAATTTTCTGTAAACGCCAAGAGCCTTCTCGGAGTGGTACTTGCAAAGAAACTTAATTGGAGTGACCTTACCATAGTTATGGACGAGGATCACTACCGCGAATACGAAAAATATATCATTGACTAAGGAAGAAAGTCAAACTAACTGAATTTATTGTTTCGTTCCGCACGACGTCAATTCTCTGAATACTTAAACAAAACACGGGTTACCCTTGACGGGGTAGCCCTTTTGTGTTATCTAAACCAGACAAAAAATTAAAAATCACAGTTGATTTATTTCTTAAAATATGGTACAATAAATATAAATATACACAAGTGAGGTTTTGCAATGACGAACAGAGAAAAATTCCTTGATTTTTACAACAAATTTATAACCCGTGAGGGTGCGGATAAGCTCCTTGAATACATAGAAAACAAGACGGATTTCTTCACAGCTCCCGCTTCAACTCGCTTTCACGGAGCTTATGAGGGAGGTCTGCTTGAGCATAGCCTTAACGTGTACGAATGTCTTTGTGACTTTGCGGCACGTCCCAGATTTAAGGAAAAATACGGATTCACCTTTAGTGACGAGAGCCTGGCAATCGTAGCTCTTCTTCACGACCTTTGCAAGACCAATTTTTACAAAACCGAAATGAGAAACGTCAAGAAAAACGGCGTTTGGGAGAGTGTTCCGTACTATACCATAGAGGATAATCTTCCTTACGGACACGGAGAAAAGTCCGTATACATAATATCGGGATTTATGAAGCTCACCCGTGACGAGGCGTTTGCTATCAGGTATCATATGGGCTTTTCAGGTCCTGAGGATGCAAATCAGATAGGGAAGGCACTTGAGATGTTCCCACTTGCCTTTGCACTTTGTGTTGCCGATATGGAAGCGTCATATTACATGGAGGGAACTCCTCTTAAAAACTAAAACAAGGAGAATGTTATGTCACAGAACGTTACACCTACACCTCATATAAAGGCATCTCCATCGGAGATAGCAAAGGTCGTTCTTATGCCCGGCGACCCATTGCGTTCGGAATTTGTTGCCAAAAATTTTCTCAAGGATGCCAAGCTTTTTAATAACGTAAGAGGCGTTCAGGGCTATACGGGAGAATGGAACGGAGAGAGAGTTTCCGTCATGGCAAGCGGTATGGGAATGCCGTCGATAGGTATATACAGCTACGAGCTTTATAACTTTTTTGACGTTGACCTTATTATCAGAATAGGCTCTGCGGGTTCTTTGCAGGAAAGCGTTAAGGTTCGAGATATGGTCTTCGGAATGGGTGCTTGTACCAATTCCGCATATGCGAATCAGTACGGACTTGGCGGTAGCTTTGCCCCTATATGCGATTACGCTACGCTTGAATGTGCCGTCACGGTTGCAAAGGAGAGAGGCGTAAATTACCACGTTGGCAATTTGTTCTCCTCCGATACCTTTTACGACGAAGCAGGCGGTGGACTGAAGTGGCAGAAGATGGGTGTTCTTGCCGTTGAGATGGAAGCAGCTGCACTCTATATGAATGCGGCAAGAGCAGGGAAAAAGGCTTTTGCTGTATGTACGGTTTCCGACTCGCTTGTAACTGGCGAGGCAACCACCTCCGACGAGCGAATGAGCGGATTTACCGATATGATGAAGCTTGCCCTTGACGTGGCGGCTAAAATGCAAAAAGAGGGGAAAATATGAGAGCCGAAAGGGTATTTCTCATAGTATTGGATAGTGTTGGTGCGGGAGAATCCCCCGACGCGTCTGCCTTTGGCGACGTGGGAGCTAATACCTTGCGAAGCCTTTACAATACGGGAAAGCTTCATATTCCAAATCTTCTAGGTTTGGGGATCGGAAATATAGACGGACTTGACTTTCTCGGCAAGACAGAAAAGCCTACCGCCACGGTAGCACGTCTTGAGGAGATTTCGGGCGGCAAGGATACTACTATCGGACACTGGGAGATATGCGGTCACGTGTCAAAAGATCCGCTACCCACCTTTCCGAACGGATTCCCCGAAAACATTGTAAATGAATTAAAATCAGCTTTTGGAAGGGATATTCTTTGCAATCTGCCCTATTCAGGCACAAAGGTTCTTGCAGACTATGGCGAGGAGCATATCGATAGCGGTAAGCTTATCGTGTACACCTCTGCTGACAGTGTGCTTCAAATAGCGGCACATACGGACGTTGTTCCCCTTGAGAAGCTTTACGAATACTGCGAAAAAGCAAGAGAGATAATGCAGGGTGAGTACGCCGTCGGAAGAATAATCGCCAGACCTTTCACAGGAAAGGTTGGGGAATTTAAGCGTACAGCCGACAGACGGGATTTTTCTCTTATGCCACCCGATGGACTTTTAGCAGATAAGCTTATGGAAATGGGTTACGATACTATTGCCATTGGCAAAATATCTGACATTTTTGCGGGAATAGGCTTTACCGAGGCAAGGCATACCCACTCTAACGAGGAGGGAATGGCTGTTTGCTCGGAATACGAACAGAAGGATTTTCACGGACTTTGCTTTGTAAATCTTGTGGATTTCGATATGCTTTGGGGACACCGAAGAGATGCTGACGCATATACCGAGGGGCTTAATAGATTTGACCTTTGGCTTGGCGACTTTGTTGCCAATATGAGGCAGACGGATCTGCTTATTATTACAGCAGATCACGGCTGTGATCCAAGCTTTAAGAAGACCACAGACCACACCAGAGAGTACGTTCCCTGTATAGTCTACTCTCCAAATGAAAGCCCGAAAAATATGGGTACGGTCAAGGGCTTTGATTTCGTAGCAAAAAACGTGCTTGATGCATTGGATAAATAATTTTAAGTATTAAGGAGTAGGAGGCAGAAAAATGACTTACAGTCAGCTAATAGAGATTGCAGAAAAGGCAAGAGAGATGTCGTATTCTCCCTATTCGGGTTATACCGTAGGAGCGGCTGTTTTGTGTGCTGACGGAGAGGTGTTCGTTGGCTGTAACGTTGAAAATGCCTCTTATACACCTACCTGCTGTGCCGAGCGAGTGGCTCTTTTTAAGGCAATAAGCGAAGGAAAAAGAGAGTTTCGTGCGATAGCAGTAAGCGGAGGCAAACGAGGCGAGAGAGGCGAGGACAGATGTTATCCTTGCGGTGTATGCCGTCAGGTAATGGCAGAATTTTGTTCGCCGCAGCTTGACGTAATATTTTTAGACGGAAGCGTAAGTACACTCGGAGAGCTTTTGCCAAACAGCTTTAAGCTGGAAAATTGAGAAAGGATAAGAAAAATGAAAAAAAGCACCCAAAAGGGATTTATATATTTCAGATATTTGTTTCCCATATTCGCCTCGGTAATTATGCTTATACTAATGTTTGTTCCTTGTTATAGATTCGTTACGCCGGATACGGGAATAAAACAGGCTATATCTGCAAAAGAATTGCTGTTGAATTCGTGGGACACGGTGAGAAATTATCTTTTTGGCGGACAAGAGCAGATTCAGGTAACAGCCGATTTTGCGGGAACTTTGTTCGGGGTGATAATAGTTTTGTTGTTGCTTTTTGCGGTAGGATTCGCATCTGCCGTATATGCGGCTGTGGTTGCGTTTCGCTTTTTTGCTGAAGGTGGCACAGAAAGTAAAAGAAGAATATTGTTCATTACGATTTTTCCCAACCGAGCACTTTTAAGCGTTTGCTACGCTTTGACGTTGCCGTTAATGTTCTTGCCCAAAATAATGCCATTGTTATACCAAAGCATACTTAATTATCATGTGGAGCTGATATGTCAGCCCTTTGATATGGTTTGGATCGACGTTGTCTTGGCAGTAGCGGTCGTTGCGGTTATTTTTGTTAGTGCCAAGTATGAAACGCTCCGCGAAATGAACGTGTTTGTAAAATATCGCGACGAGGAGCAAGAGAAAGAATACGAGGAGCAGTACATAGCCGAGGAGAGCGAGGACGTTTTCTCCGAGATGGACAGAAAAGCAAGAGAAGAGCAGAACGAGCGAATATTGAGATTGCTTAACAAAACGGTTGATGACGACCGACAGGAGAATAAATGAATCAGTTAGAGAAACGATACATAGAAGTAAAGAAGGAGCTTTTTGATACCTACTATTCCTTTCTTAATCCCGAACAGAGAGAGGCGGTGTACCAAACGGAGGGACATCTGCTTGTACTTGCGGGGGCGGGAAGCGGAAAGACAACTGTGCTTGTCAACAGAGTGGGTTTTATAATAAAATACGGCAACGCATATCACAGCGAATACGTTCCGTTTGACATGAGCGAGGAGCAGATAAAACGACTTGAGAGGGCAAAGGAGCTTCCACGTGAGCAACTTGGAGAGGTGTTGAGAGAATTTTCCTCTCGTCCTTGTCCACCTTGGCAGGTACTTGCCATAACCTTTACCAAAAAGGCAGCAGAGGAGATAAGACAACGATTGGCGGCTACGCTTGGAGAAGGTCTTTCAGTCGACGATATATGGGCAGGAACCTTCCACTCTGTATGCGTAAGAATAATCCGCAGATACGCTGATTTTATAGGCTATCGCTCCGACGTGTCCATATACGATACGGATAACACAAAATCCGTGATAAAAGACGTTATCAAGGAGCTTCATATCGACGAAAAATCTCTTTCGGTAAAGAGCGTATGCTCGGAGATAAGTAAGGCTAAAAACGCACTTATGACACCTCAAATGTATGAGCTGAGCGTAAGAGGGGATTACAGACGGGAGAAGATAGCACAGGTTTATGCAAAATACCAAAAGCGTCTTACCGATTGCAACGCACTTGATTTCGACGATATAATAATGCAAGCAGTAAACATACTTGAAAATTGCACGGAGGCAAGAGAGTATTACGGAGGCAAATTCAGATACGTTCTTGTTGACGAGTTTCAGGATACCAACGAGGCACAGCTAAAGCTGACACAGCTTCTCGGCAGTATACACGGTAACGTGATGGTAGTCGGAGATGACGACCAAAGTATTTACCGTTTCCGCGGTGCAGTCGTAGAGAATATAATCAACTTCGGACGTCAAGCGGGAACTTCGGTCATCAGACTTGAAAGAAATTATCGCTCTACCGATTGTATTCTTGCTGCGGCAAACGCGGTAATAGCTAAAAACTCCACCCGTATGGGCAAAAAGCTGTTTACGGACAGAAAGGACAATTCTCTCGTAACGCTTTACAGGAGTGAAACGCAAAAGAGCGAGGCGGTATATATATGTGATAAGATAAACGAGCTTGTGCTGAGCGGTAAATATAAATATCGCGATATTGCAGTACTTTACCGTCTTAACGCAATATCAAACTCAATAGAAACCACTATGTCCTCAAGCGGTATTCCGCACGTAACGCTGTCAGGGCAGAGCTTTTATGACCGTAAGGAAATAAAAGATATACTTGCATACATGTATGCCGTTGTAAACTTCTCCGACAGAGAAAGACTTAAGAGAATAATCAACGTGCCTCGCCGTGCTATAGGAGATAAAACCACAGAGGCGGTATTTGCTATTGCAGAGGAGCAGGAAACCGATCCCATAACCGTTATGAGAAACGCCGACCGCTTCGCTGTGCTTGGACGCTCAGTAGCAAAGCTGAAAGGCTTTGCCGCACTCATTGATTCGTTCAAAAATTCGCTTAATGGGGAGATAACCCTTGAGAATTTTGTGAGAGATATAATTGATCGTTCGGGATACCGACAAATGCTTATAGAGGGCGGCGAGGAAGAAAAGGAACGACTTGATAACCTTGATGAGTTCATATCGGGTGTCGTTGATTTTGAAAACGAGTACAGAGCCGCGGCTGAACAAAATTATGAGGAGGGACACGATCCGTTCAATGCACCTCCAACCGAGATAACGCCTCTTGACGTTCTCAGTACCTTCCTTGAAAGATGTGCGTTGGTGGCAGACGTAGATAAGTACGATGAAAACGCGGATGCGGTCGTGCTTATGACAGTACATTCCGCAAAAGGACTTGAGTTTCCCGTGGTGTTTCTTCCTGCAATGGAGGACGGAGTTTTCCCCGGAATGCAGAACATAAATTCCATAGACAAGGCTGATATGGAGGAGGAGAGGCGTCTTGCATACGTTGCTCTGACAAGAGCCAAGGACAAGATATTCGTTACTCATACTCGTAACAGAATGCTTTATAATCAGACCTCCTATAATCCGCTGTCTACGTTTATAAGGGAGATCCCCGATGAGCTTATAAGCAACGAAACGCAGGATTTTGATTCTTATGCCTACACGCCCAATCGTCCTGCCGTAAAGACGTATTATAGAGAAACCCCGTCATACTCTCCCGTAACACAAAAAAGGGAAGTGCCGAAGCCTCCGTTGCAGATGCTTTCTGTAGGAGATAGAGTAGCTCACCGAGTTTTTGGTGAGGGCGAGATATTTACGGTCAAGCCTATGGGTGCAGACGTTATGTACGAGGTCATATTCGATAACGCAGGGACAAAAAAGCTTATGGGTAGCTTTGCTAAATTGAGAAAGCTATAAACTTTTACCTGTTTTGGGACTTTTTTCGATTTTGTGACGATTATATCTTGACAAAACGGCGTGTATATGGTAAAATTGTATGGTATTAGAAATATTACTATCAGAGGAGTGATATTATGCAAAGTGGAGCATTAACAAAAAAGATGGGTGTGGCTAAGGCCACGGGATTTATGGCTCTTGTTTGGGCTATCAGATTATTAATAGAAAACGGAATGGCAATTTTTGGCAACTATCTTCAGGTCACCAGTAAGGCTGCTGTTAAGGCTGCGGCTAAGACCTCAAAGAACACGGACGGAATGGTAAAGTTCCAGCAGTGGCTTGAGTACGGTGTTATTCAAAAGGCCGTTGAGTTTGTTGTTATCGTTGCACTCGTTATGTTGTTTATCTGGATAAACGGTAAGCTGGATAAGGAATCCGACAGATACGTTTTCGATGCATTCACTAAAAAGTGGATGAAGATAACGGCAGGTGTAGTAGCAGGCGTTCTTATATTTGTTCCTGCAATGCTGTGTGTTGGCGGTATTCTTGAGGATAATCAGTTCAGACTTACTTTGGGGATTGTATTGTCCGTAGCTACAGATGTGTTTACATATTGTACGCTTTCCCTTTATTTGCTTCGCTTGGCAGGTGTAGGAAAGGTAGGCAAGGTTGTTCTTTCTACGGTATATTTCTTTGTTGGAACTGTTCTTAGTGCAGGTGTATCCTACGCTCTTAGCACTGTATTCAAGGGAACAGGACTTGGAATAAAGAACGTATGGACCGGTTGTGACACCGTTATGAATACGGTTGCTAAGGCTAACGAGCTTGAAAATGCACTTATGCCTTGGATAACCTACCTTGCAATAATCGTTGTTTCTATTATTGCAGTTGTTATTATTTACAACGCAACACAGAACACCTTTATGGCAGCGCTTACAATGTTCATTTGCAGAAATTACGCACTTATAGCAATCCAGAACGGCGGTACGGGATCTTACGTATTCCTCGCTTTCGTATTAGTTGTTATGATTGCGTATACCGTACTTTCCATAATCAACCTCAAGAACAGAGAAGAGGACGAGTTGGTAATACATCTCAGATAATTAAGAAAAATTAAAAGGAATCGAGTTAGTTAGCTCGATTCCTTTTTTGTTTAAAATTTTCTTGATGTCAGTAAGACGAACAAATTACGTGCAAGAGGGAGAATTCGTTTGGGTTGACAAGCACATCTCCAAAGCCATTCCAGGTGTGCATATCTGAAAATATACGGAGCACGACGGACTTTTCCACTCCACACGTCAAGGCTTCCGCCCAAGCCCATAAAAAGACGCACTGAACCGAGCGAACGGTAATTTTCATAGATCCATTTTTCCTGCTCGGGAAACCCAAAGCAAACGAACAAAATATCAGGTCGAGAGAGCTGTATTTTTCGCAAAATTTGTTTGTTCTGAGGAGAGGTGCTTTTTTTGTCAAAATATCCGTGATGTGTGCCGCAAATATTAAGGGAGGGAAGTTGCTTTTTTAATCTTGCGGCGGCGAACTGTGCCACACCTGCTTTTCCGCCCAAAAGAAAAACCTTAAGTCCTTGCTCGGATGCAAATTTTAAAAGAGCATACGCTGTGTCTATGCCCGTAATACGTTCGACACCGCGTATTCCTTTTTTGCGACACAGCATACCGATACCAATACCGTCGGGTAAAAGCAAGTCGGCAGAGTTCAATAGCTTTACGAGCTGTTGGTTTTGGACACACTCTCCTATGATTTGAAGATTAGGCGTAAATACGATAGTTTGTTTTTTATTTAATAAAGCGTTTTTTAACAGATCAAGAGCTTTTTTACCGCTCATTTTTATAAAGCTTATTCCGCATATCTTATAATAGTTCATAAGACCTCCGTTTTTTTATATTTTTTCCTTATTTTTAAGAAATTATCGGGATTTTATTGACTTTTTGGGGGAGATGATTTATAATATATTATAATGTATAACTATGCGAGAAACGAAAGGATATATGAAAATGGCAAACGATAAGAAAATGGTTGAGCAGATAACATCAATGGACGTTGACTTTGCTCAGTGGTATACGGACGTAGTAAAAAAGGCAGAGCTTGTTGATTACTCGGGCGTTAAGGGCTGTATGATAATCCGTCCTTACGGCTATGCAATTTGGGAAAACATTCAGCACGATCTTGACGCAAGATTCAAGCGACTCGGTCACGAAAACGTGTATATGCCCATGTTTATTCCCGAAAGTCTGCTTCAGAAGGAAAAGGACCACGTTGAGGGCTTTGCTCCCGAGTGTGCAATTGTAACCATTGGCGGTCAGAACAGACTTTCCGAAAGACTTATAGTTCGTCCTACCTCAGAAACTCTTTTCTGTGACCATTACAAAAATATAATTCATTCTTACCGCGATCTGCCAAAGCTGTATAATCAGTGGTGTAACGTTGTAAGATGGGAAAAGACCACCCGTCCTTTCCTTAGAACCTCCGAATTTTTGTGGCAGGAGGGACATACTATGCACGAAAACGAGGAGCAGGCAAGAGAGGAAACCCTGCAGATGCTCAAGTGCTACGAAGACTTCTACCGTGAAACCTTGGCTATTCCCGCAGTTACTGGAAGAAAGACCGAGAAGGAGAAGTGTGCAGGAGCAATGGAAACCTACACCATTGAGCCTATGATGCATAACGGTGTTGCACTTCAGGGCGGTACGTCCCACTACTTTGGTGACGGCTTTGCGAGAGCGTTTGATATAACCTATACCGACCGTGACAATAAAGTATGTTATCCCCACCAGACATCTTGGGGTGTGTCCACCCGTATGATAGGTGCGATAATCATGACTCACGGTGATGACAACGGTCTTATTCTGCCTCCTAAGGTAGCACCTATTCAGGTGGCTATAATTCCCGTTGCACAGCATAAGGAGGGCGTTCTTGAAAAGGCAGGTGAGCTTAAGGCTCTGCTTTCCGAAAAATTCCGTGTCAAGCTTGACGATAGTGATAATTCTACTGGCTGGAAGTACAGTCAGTACGAAATGAAGGGTGTTCCGCTCCGCTTGGAGATAGGACCTCGCGATATTGAAAATAATAGCTGTGTTCTTGTTAGCCGTGTAAGCAGACAGAAGACCTTCGTATCTCTCGATAATATCGTGGAGGAAGTAGAGAAGGCACTTGCGGCAGTACATGAGGAGCTTTATCAGAGAGCACTCAATAATCTGTCCGAGAAGATGAACGTGGCTCATACCCACGAGGAATTCCTTGATGCTGCGGAGAACCATCCAGGATTTATCAAGGCTATGTGGTGCGGAGAGTCCGAGTGTGAGGACAAGCTGAAGGAGGAAACAGGCGGAGTTAAGTCCCGTTGCATCCCCTTTGTTGAGGAGAACCTCTCCGACGTTTGCGTATGTTGCGGAAAGCCTGCGAAGCATATGGTCGTTTGGGGCAGACAGTATTGATTTTAATGAAAGAAAGCTCCCTTTAAGTAGGGAGTCTTTCTTCTTTTAGACTAATTTCAAGGAGGAGCGAATGAAGGTATTCAGGGTGAAATTTTCAGACAGAATAAAAAGAATAGATCTCATACTTTTCCTCGCTTC
Organism: Eubacteriales bacterium; assembly: GCA_045658185.1. Taxonomy (GTDB): domain Bacteria; phylum Bacillota; class Clostridia; order Oscillospirales; family CAG-272; genus HGM12713. The sequence goes on along the minus strand of JAZOUQ010000041.1, from coordinate 2,345 downwards.
CTTATGTTTGTCGCTTATAAGTATAATGACCATATTCGGAAGCGTGGAGAATTTCGGACGAAGCAAATTGATAATGCAGGTAGCGATGACTGCGGTCGGAATTGTTGGTGTTTTTTTTCTTGCAAATCTTGACTATAGATTTTTTGTTGACCGATTTTGGATATTTATGCTGTTGGGGTCAGTGTTTTTATTGGCTGTGACCTTGCTTTTCGGTATAAGCGGAATGAACATGGAAACGGAAAACACAAGCTGGATAGTTATACCCGGTATCGGAATTGCCGTACAGCCCTCCGAGTTTGTAAAGATAGCCTTTATCTGTACATTCTCAAAGCATATAGATCTGGTGAAGGATAAAATAAATAAATTTTCCGTGCTTTTGGGACTTTTGCTTCATGCGGGACTTATCGTGGGAATGATACTTATATCGGGTGACCTTGGAGTTGCGCTTGTGTATGCAGGTATAATACTCATAATGCTTTTCTGTGCTGGTCTTTCGAGCTGGTATTTCCTTGGTATGCTTGGTGTTATAGCTGTTGCTTTCCCCTTTTTGTGGGATATGCTGAAGCCCTATCAGCAGAGCAGAATAATCTATGGATTTCAGCCTCATCTTGATCCTTCGGGAGTTGGGCGTCAGCCGCTCATGAGCAGAGAGGTCATTTCGCGTGGCGGCTTGTTTGGACGCGGACTTTTCGAAGGCGGAATGTACGAGGATCTGACGGCATCTCACACCGATTTTATATTTGCCACCGTCTGTGAAAAATTCGGATTTGTCGGCGGAGCGATTGTGGTGTTGTCACTTGTGGTGATAGCTTGCAGACTTTTTTACATAGGCTTTGCGTGTCGTGACCAGATGGGAAAGCTTATTTGTTGCGGATGTGCTGCCGTGGTAATAGTGCAAACACTTGAAAATCTGTGGATGTGCTTGGCACTCGTACCTGTTGTAGGTATAACGCTTCCGTTTATGAGTGCAGGAGGCTCTTCCGTACTGGCCATGTACCTTTTGATGGGACTTGCCCACAGTGTGGCGGCACACGAAAAGAAATTTTATTTTGGAAGAGAGCTTTAAAAGGGAATAAAAATCCTCCCGAACTAATATAATTTAGCAGAATTATATTGCGGGAGGATATTTTTATGTTCATTTATTCCTTAAGAGCAAGTACCATAAAATTTTGTGCAGTTGTGTGCGTGGCACTTGCTACGTTGATCACCCTCATAGCCTTTATTCCCGTTGTGGCGGTAGACGACGTGTCAGCGGCGGCGAATGCCAATATAGATTACAGCGGAATAAAGACAAATGAGGACAGAGTGAAATTTCTTGCTCAATTTGGTTGGCAGGTAGACCCTGAGGCAGTGGAGAGTGTTGAGGTCACTATACCTGAGGAGTTTGATAAGATATTTACTGCTTACAATGAGCTTCAAAAAAGACAGGGACTTGACCTTAGCAAATTCAAAAAGAAAAACGTGCAAAGATATACATACAAGATAACCAATTACGACGGATACAACGGGACGGTATATGCTAATATACTTGTTTATCGAAACAAGGTCATCGGAGGGGATGTTTGCTCTGCTGACGTTAAGGGTTTTATGCACGGATTGGAAAGACAATGAATATATAATTGACGCCGTATCATTAAGCTGATCTCGGCGTCTTTTTTGTGTTAATAGCTTAATTTATCATTGACAAAATGATATGGTTATTGTATAATATAATATGTATACTTGTTTTTGAAAAGACTGTTAAAATACGACAAAAAACATAAAAATTGGAGGTTTCCGATTTGTCATATAGAGATAAGCTTAACGCCGCTAAAGAGGCGAGGAAAAAAATAAAAAATACAATAGCGTTTACCACTAAAATAACGGTCGTAGTTCTTGCGGTATTCGTTTTACTTGCCACCGTTCTTGTCATCGTGGATATGGTGGGTGATAATAAAATTTCGTCGGCTGGAGGCTCTTCTAACGGCGGAGAAGACACCGTACCGCCCGTTATAAAACTGAAATCGGGGGACTGTATTTACGTGACTGAAACACAGAATGGAACGGTTTCCTGGCGTGATAAGGTTAGCGTTACAGATAACAGCGGTAGCGTTACGTTGAAGTTTAATTCGGATAATGTTGACATTAAGAAGGCTGGAACATACAATATAACCTACACGGCAACCGATGCCAAGGGAAACGTTACCGAGAAAATATTTTTAGTAGTTGTTCAGAAAGGTGAATATTCTTACGAGGAAATGGAACGCCTCGTTAAAGAAAAGGCACAGAATCTTGGTATTACCTCTAAAATGAGTAAAAAGGATATAGTAAAAGCCGTTTACAATTACGTCAACTCACCCGACAAG
>JAZOUQ010000040.1:0-1927 GCA_045658185.1 Eubacteriales bacterium | reverse complement strand
CCAAGGAGAACAAAGAGGTTTCTGAAACTTTCTTTAAAACTCCGCCGCATTTTGTTATTGCGTTGGCGGAGAGTTCGACCTCGTCTGCGGCTTTTTGGGATTTCATAGCTATAAATTCGCCGCCGATTTTGACGAACGGCAAACAAAGCTCGGTTAATATAGGCAAAGCTGCAACGGCACGGGCGGTTGCGTAATCAAATTTTTCGCGGTATTCGCGATCGTTTCCCAGATCTTCGGCTCTTGCTGCAATCGCGGTTATGTTGGTTAAGCCGAGCATTTTCGCAGTGGAATTTACGTAATTTATCCTTTTTGCCGTGCTATCTATTGAGGTAATCTTTAAATCCTCTCTGAAGATCGCCAAAGGAAGCGAGGGGAAACCTGCACCGCAACCAACGTCTATTACGCTGGAATTCTCTGTAAAATAATGGCAGATTAAGAGGGAATCGGCATAATGCTTTGATATTATGGCTTTTTCTTCCTTGATTGCGGTCAAATTCAAGCTTTTATTGACCTCTAACATATGAGATGTTAATTCGAAAAGCTTTTCGGCTCTTTCTTTTGTCAGTATTTGAATCAGGTTGTTTTTCTCAAACACCTGCTGGGTGTAGTCGTAAAATTCGTTAAACGTCATTTTTCTCTCCAAATTGTTCCACGTGGAACGTATGCATTAAAAAACATGTGTTCCACGTGAAACATTTTTATTTTATGCCAAAATATATGAGTAAAACGGAAATATCTGCGGGATTTACGCCGCTTATTCTTGAGGCTTGTCCTATGGTGAGCGGCTTTACGGCGGTCAGCTTTTGTGCGGCCTCGATTCGCAGACCTTTTATTGAGGTGTAATCCACGTCGGGCGGAAGGCGTTTGGCTTCTAACTTTTCGTGTCGTTGCACCTCGTTTATTTGGCGTTTTATGTATCCCTCATATTTTACTGTTATTTCTACCGTCTGAATTACTCTTGGGGGTAATTTGGGGCGTTTTTTGTCGATGGATGCCAACTGTTCGTATGTAAGTTGGGGTCTGCGGAGCAGATCTGCCAAGGAAAATCCTGTTGAAATGGGTGTTAGTTCAAGAGACGTTAGCAGGGGATTGGCGAGGGCAGGGGACACGAACGTGGTATTTAAACGCTCGATTTCCCGATTTATAAGCTCTTGCTTGTTAAGAAAATGCTTGTATTGTTCCTCTGAGACCAGTCCTGCGTTGTATCCTTTTTCTGTAAGACGGGCGTCTGCATTGTCTTGCCTTAACAGAAGTCTGTACTCCGATCGGGAGGTCATCATTCTGTACGGCTCGTTCGTGCCTTTGGTTACGAGGTCGTCTATCAACGTACCGATATAGCTCTCCGAACGGCTGAGAATGAGAGGCTCTTTGCCCTGAAGTGACAATGATGCGTTAAGACCTGCTATAAGTCCTTGTGCCGCTGCCTCCTCGTATCCTGACGTTCCGTTGAACTGTCCCGCCCCGTAAAGGCCCTGAATCCCTTTAAATTCAAGGGTGGGGAGGAGCTGTGTGGGGTCTATGCAATCGTACTCTATGGCATATGCGTAACGCATTATCTGTGCGTTTTTAAAGCCTTTTAGTGACGCCAACATATCGTGCTGAACGTCAAGGGGAAGGGAGGTGGAAAAACCTTGAATGTACATTTCCTCGGTGTCTGCTCCTACCGGCTCAACGAAGAGCTGATGTCTTTCCTTGTCGGCAAACCGTGTAAGCTTGTCCTCGATAGATGGACAATAGCGAGGGCCCGTGCCGTGTATTTGTCCCGAATACATAGCTGAACGGTGGATGTTTTCTCTTATAATGCGGTGAGTTTCGGAATTGGTATACACAACGTGGCAGGGCAACTGCTCAAGGCCATCGAAATATCCGTCTGGGGCCAGCGTGGAGTAGGGAATTATGGGGTTTTCGCCCTCCTGTACCTCAAGCT
>JAZOUQ010000039.1:0-84274 GCA_045658185.1 Eubacteriales bacterium | reverse complement strand
TCTCTCTTGTCCCTCTCGTCTCAAAATATCAAGAGACGAAAAAGACGAAAGAGACGAAAGAGACGACAGCGAAGTCGGCAACGTCAAGACGCCAACCGCCTATTCCCATTTTTATATACTTATCAGCCACTCCGCCTATTGCCGTAAAATACCTACGGCATTCGTCTACGGTATGATTAAGCTTAGGAAGTATCTGTATTCCCCACCAGGTTTCATATTCGTTAGGATAGCTCTTGAACCTGAACCAGTTTCTGAAAGGTGAATTGGGATTTGAGTATGCACCCGTTTTTCCGTATTTTTCGTACCTGTCAAAATAAAGGCTGTCGTCACCCGTGTGATTAAACACACCGTCAAGTATTATCTTTATCCCCTTTTCGTCAGCCTTGGCAATAAGCTTCTCAAAAGCCTCGTCGCCTCCGAACATTTCGTCTACCTGAAGGTAGTTGCCCGTATCGTACTTGTGATTGGAATACGCCTTGAAAATAGGACTTAGATATATAACTCCAACGCCAAGAGTTTTAAGGTAGTCCAGCTTCTCTATAACTCCCCAAAGGTTTCCGCCGAAAAACATATTGTTCGCCAATTTATCGCCGTTCTTTTCGGGGTACTGCATAATTCCGTTATCCCAATCATCATTGATTATAACGTCGTCACGCTCTCCGACCGTTCCCTCGCCCTTGCAAAATCTATCCACGAATACGTGATACATTATACGTCCCTTAAACCATTCGGGAGTTGTATAATCGTGTGTATGCACGAGCAGTATAAACTTACCCTCTGAGTATCTTTCAAGGGTGTAATCTACAAAGTTATAGGTATTGGTAAACAGCGTATCGTTGCCTCTAAGGAACAAAAACTCATAATAAAACAGTCCGTTTTCCTTATGATTGCGGCAAATACTTGCCGTGTCAAGCACGGTAACGTAAACGTCAGTTCCCCTGTCAGTTGTCTTAAATTCAAGCGGAATATCAGTAGGCTGACATCCGTCCTCCGCAATACGCAGAACAACCGCCGAAGCCCCCAACGCTCTGGGAGTCTCGACGGTAAATTCTATATTGCTTCCGCACGGAAAAGCACCTCTTGCAGAGGCGTCTTTTCCGTCAACTTTTTTTGTTATTCTCGGCATAGTATCTGCCGATAATGAAAGTTTCGTAAGCATTCGGTATACCCTTATTATATCGAATTATTTGTCGGTCAATCTCTTGATGTTCCAAATATTAGCTGCATACTCGTTTATAGAGCGGTCAGCTGCAAAGTATCCGCAAGCCGCAATATTGAGAAGCGACATACGGTTCCACTTTTCCTTGTTCTGATAGTCATTGATCGCACGCTCGTGGGTCGTACGGTAGGACTCGAAATCAGCAAGACACATATAAGGATCGGCAATTCCCTGACCTGTGAGCAGGTAGTTTGCGATCTCGTGGAAGGACTCTCCTGCAAATCCTACGTTAAGTGCATTGATTATGCGGCGAAGCTTCTCGTTATTGGAATAAAACTCTGCACTGTTATATCCTCTGAGCCAGAGATCGTCAACCTCGGAGCTGGTAAGACCGAAGATATACATATTCTCATCACCAACAGCACCAAGCATCTCAACGTTAGCTCCGTCAAGCGTACCGATAGTCATAGCACCGTTTATCATAAGCTTCATACAACCCGTTCCGCTTGCTTCCTTACCTGCAAGAGATATCTGCTCGGAAAGCTCTGCTGCGGGAACAAGTGCCTCTGCCATACTTACGTTGTAGTTCTCAAGGAATACAACCGCCAACTTTTCTCTTACAACGGGATCAGCCGCGATCTCCTTACCAAGACAGCAGATAAGCTTGATAATATTCTTAGCCATATAATATCCGGGAGCCGCCTTTGCCGCAAACATAAAGGTCTGAGGCTGGAACTCCTTATTGGGATTATCCTTAATGTCAAGATACAGGCTGATAATATTCAATACGTTAAGCAGCTGTCGCTTGTACTCGTGAAGTCTCTTGATATGAACGTCGTAGAAAGAGTGGGTATCTATTGCCTTACCCGTCTGCTTGAATACTCTGTCAGCAAATGCGATCTTATTTGCGTGCTTGATAGCTCTTACCTGATCAAGCACCGCCTTGTCGTTTGCGAATTTTGCAAACTCAGCAAGCTCCTCAGGGTTGTGTCTGTATCCCGTTCCGATAGTGTTATCAAGAAGATTTGCAAGACCGGGGTTGGAGTAGCACAGCCAACGGCGGTGAGCAATTCCGTTTGTAACGTTACAGAACTTGTTGGGGTACATTGCATAGAAGTCCTTGAAAATAGACTTAGTGAGAATGTCGGAGTGAAGCTTTGAAACTCCATTTACCGAGTGACAGCCTACGGCACAAAGGTTAGCCATACGAACCTGACCGTAGCTTATAATACTCATCTTGGTTATTCTGTTCCAGTTACCGGGGAATGCCTTCCAAGCCTCCTTACAGAATCTCTCGTTGATCTCCTGAATGATCATATAGATTCTGGGCAGCTTCAAGCGGAACAGATCCTCGTTCCATGTTTCAAGTGCTTCGGGCATAACGGTGTGGTTGGTATAAGAGCAGATCTTTGTAACCATATCCCACGCCTTATCCCAAGAATAATAGTAATCGTCAACGAGTATTCTCATAAGCTCGGGAATACACATTGCGGGGTGGGTATCGTTGATATGGATAGCCACCTTATCGGGCAGGTTGTCAAGCGTTCCGTAAACTGCCATATGGTCGCGAATTATACTCTGGCAGGATGCGGAAACAAGGAAATACTGCTGTGAAAGTCTGAGAAGCTTACCCTCGATATGGTTGTCGGAGGGATAAAGCACCTTGGAAATTGTTTCAGCATTGGTGCTTTCCTCAACAGCCTTTGTATACTGTCCCTGTGTGAACAGCTTCATATTAAAGCTGTTTATGTCTCTTGCCTTCCAAAGTCTGAGCTGGCTGACTGCCTTGCTGTCAGCTCCCGACACCATCATATCATAAGGAACTGCCTCGATCTCCTCACAATTATCGTAAAGGACCTCAAGATGACCGTCCTTCCAGTTTTCTCTTACGTGACCGCCCATCTTTACCTTGAATACACGGTCAGTTCTGGGAACGAGCCATACTTCTCCGCCGGGAAGCCAAATATCGGGAAGCTCTACCTGCATACCGTCTACTATCATCTGCTTGAAGAATCCATATTCGTAGCAGATTGAAAATCCCGTTGCGGGATAATCAAGAGAGGACAGAGAGTCCATAAAACAAGCTGCAAGTCGTCCAAGTCCTCCGTTTCCGAGTCCTGCGTCGGGCTCACACTCGTAGATATCCTCAAGCGTATATCCAAAATCCTTCAGTGCCGCCTCATATTCTGCGGACATTCCAAGATTGTTTACGCTGGTTTTAAGTGATCTACCCATAAGGAACTCAACGCACATATAGTACACACGCTTTGCTCCCTTTTCGTTCACCTCGTGCTTGAAGTCGCCTCTCTTATCCGTCAGTATATCCTTAACGGTCATAGTAACTGCCTTATACATCTGATCCTTGGTTGCTTCCTTGGGGTTACATCCAAAGTATCTGGCAAGCTTCGCTTCAATATTTTCTTTTACATTTTTGTTTTGTGTATTTGCCATTGGTCTAAAAAATCCTTTCCGAAATTGCTGAATGAAATTGCTTTAATTATAATGAATCGTACATCTCAATGTACTGTATTGCCGAGCTTGTCCAAGAGAAGTCGGTACGCATTATCTTGCCTACAAGCTTCTTTCTCTTATCGTAATTCTGCCACAGGTCGATAGCTGCAACAGTTCTGTCCCAAAGCTCAGAGGAGTTGTAATTAGCAAAGGTAAATCCGTTACCCATTATCTTATTACCGTCCTCCCAGTATCCCTTTATAGAGTCGTAAAGTCCACCTGTTTCTCTGGTTACGGGAATAACTCCGTATCTCGAAGCTATCATCTGAGAAAGTCCGCAGGGCTCACTCTTAGAGGGCATAAGGAATATATCGGATGCCGCATATATTCTCTTTGCAAGATCTCTGTCATAGGTCATAAGAGCCTTTACTCTATCGGGATAGTCGCTCTCAAGACGGGTGAAAAATCTCTCGTATACAGGCTCACCCTTTCCAAGCACCACGATCTGACAGTCGCGGCTCTCAAGCAGACCATATATCATCTCGGAGATGATGTCCATTCCCTTGTGGGACGCAAGTCTTGAAACTATGGATATGAGCGGTATATCGTTTGTTTCAGGCAATCCAACCTCTCTTTGAAGTGCCGCCTTGTTCTCATACTTGTTCTCCAAGGAACGCCAGGTAAACTTCTTTGCTATCTGATCGTCCTTAGCAGGATTGTAATAATCGTAATCTATACCGTTGAGTATTCCGCAAAGCTTATCTGCGTTCTCATTGAGTATAGGTGCAAGACCGTGAGAGTGCTCAGCTCCCTTTATCTCGTCAGCGTATCTGGGGCTTACGGTACTTACCTTGTCAGAGCAAACGATAGCACCCTTCATAAGGTTGATGCAACCGTCGTATTCCACCGTATCTCTGTTCCAATCCAGCTCGAACACCTCGCTGAGTATCGCCATATCGTACTTACCCTGATACTCGATATTATGGATCGTAAATACAGTCTTTATATCCTTATATCCAGGTCTTTGGAAATACTTACACTTCAGATAAACAACAGCGAGTGCCGACTGCCAATCATTTGCGTGGATAACGTCGGGGTAGTATCCCAGCTTATCAAGCATCTCAAGCACTGCCTTGGAGAAAAACGCATATCTCTCTCCGTCATCAAAGCTTCCGTAAAGAGTATCTCTGTTAAAATAGTACTCGTTATCAATAAAGTAATAAGTAACTCCATCCTTTTTAAGGCTCTTTACTCCGCAATACTGCTGTCGCCAAGCAAGACCCATCTCGAAGGTAAGCTCGTCCGTCATCTGACTTCTCCACTGTTCCGAAACAGCACGGTAAAGAGGCATTACAACGCGTACGTCTATATCTCCTTCGCCCGCCGCACTAACTGCTGCAGGGAGTGAACCCAAAACGTCACCAAGTCCGCCCGTTGCGGCAAATGGCATTGCTTCTGCTCCGATATAAAGTATCTTCTTCATATTATTTTATTCCTTTCTGTAAATAGTCTATATACCTGCTTATGCGGACGTAACCGTCCGCATAAGCGTTTTTTGTATTAAGGATTTATCAAACAGTCGCTCCCTTGGGAATAAAGAAGGGCATCGTGCTGTGTCCCGAAAGTATTCTTCCATCGCTTATGGTAACATTCTTATCCGTAACAACACAATTCAACGTTACATTGTTACCCGTATAAGTATCCTGAAGGAGTACGCAGTTCTTAACTACAGTTCCCTTTCCTATTCTTACACCACGGAATATTATACAATTCTCAACCGTTCCCTCGATAACGCAGCCGTCAGCAACGTAAGAGTTTGTAACCTTTGCATCGGAGGTGTATCTTGTGGGGGAAGAGTTGCGGAGCTTGGTGTATATAGGCATATTCTCAACATTGAACAAACCTTTTCTCACCGCAGGATCAAGCAACTTCATAGAGCTTGCAAAATATCCCTCCAAAGAATTTATATTTATATAAGTCTTCTCATACAAATAGCGGAATATTCTTGCTCTTCCGATACGTCTTGCAACTATATCCTTATAGAAGTGTCTGAATCCGTGAGCCGCCGCATCACGAAGTGCACCCAAAAGGAACATTCTGTTAACCACAAGAATATTAGTGCTGACCTCTGTCGAGGACATTCCCTTTATATATGCGGAAGCATCGGTAACTGCTCCGTTTTCATCTGCCGTTATAGAGGTAGTATCCTTTACGTCCAACTCATCAGCACCCAGCTTACGAGTAACTATGGTAATATCGGCATTGTTCTCAATGTGTGCATCAATTACGTCGGAAAGGTCTATATTGCAAATGCCATCGCAATCTGAAAGAACCAAATGGTCTTCATTACAGCGGGATATGAAGTGAGTAACACCCATAAGTGCCTCAAGTCTTGTGCCATAAAGCTTTCCGCCTGCTGCCGTATCATATGCAGTTATAAAGGGAGGCAACAGCTTGATACCGCCCGAGCGTCTTGCCAGATCCCAGTCCTTACCAGTTCCGATATGGTCTACGAGGGATTGGTAATTATCGTGAGTAACTATGCCTATCTTTGTGATTCCCGAGTTGACCATATTCGAAAGCGGAAAATCTATCAGTCTGTAACGGCAACCGAAAGGCACGGATGCCATCGTTCTTACGTTTGTAAACTCGGGGATGCTATTATCGTGTATATTAGAGAAAATAAGTCCTGCTACTGCCATATCAGTTATCCTCCTTGTTCAAATCAGCTGCTTTGGAGATCATTGCTCCCGCCTTTACTATCTTTCCGTCAGGAACGGTTATGTCCGCACCAACAACGGCAACCTTCGAAATGTCGGTAATCTCTTCACCTATCTTACAGTTCTTGCCAATAGTCGTTCCGCTGTCGATAATTGCGTATCTTACCTCTGCTCCTGCCTCTATAACAACATCTTCAAGTATAACGGAATCAGCCACAACAGCACCCTCCATTATCTTTACGCCTGCTCCTATAACAGAGTTGCGAACAGTTCCGAATATCTCACAGCCCTCGGTTATAGAGCTGTTATCTATAACTGCACTCTCGCCAACGAACTGAGGTGCGTGTGTCTCATGTCTGGAATAAATTCTCCATTCCTCATCGTAAAGGTCGAGAACAGGTCTTTCTCCGAGAAGATCCATATTTGCCTCCCACAGAGATGCGATAGTTCCAACGTCCTTCCAATATCCAACGAAAGGATAAGCCATCATCTTTTCTCCTGCCGCAAGCATATTGGGAATGATATTCTTACCAAAGTCATTTGAGCTGTTGGGGTCCTCTGCATCGGCTCTGAGGTATTTTGAAAGCACATCCGTTGAGAATATGTAAATTCCCATAGACGCCTTCGTACTGTCGGGGTTCTTGGGCTTTTCCTCAAACTTGAATATTCTGCCCTCTTCGTCCACGCTCATTATACCAAATCGACTTGCCTCCTCGAGAGTAACGTCGATAACCGCAATAGTAACGTCCGCATTATTCTTCTTGTGGAAGTCAAGCATCTTGTCATAATCCATCTTGTAGATATGGTCACCCGAAAGGATGATTACGTACTCGGGGTTGTATCTCTCGATGAACTGGAGGTTCTGGTAAATTGCGTTTGCCGTACCCTTATACCAGTCTGCTCCATTCTTTCCCTGATAAGGAGGAAGTATCTTTACACCACCGTATGCTCTGTCAAGATCCCAAGGGAGTCCGTTTCCGATATATTCGTTAAGCATGAGCGGTTGATACTGAGTCAATACACCAACCGTATCTATACCTGAATTAACACAGTTAGACAGAGGAAAGTCTATTATTCTATACTTTCCACCAAATGGGACTGCCGGTTTTGCATTTTTCTCCGTAAGAGCATACAGACGGCTTCCTTGTCCGCCTGCAAGCAGCATTGCAACACATTCTTTGTTCCTAAACATAATATCCTCCTGAAATTTATTTAATAGTTGTTCTTATTTTTGCTGTTTGGTACGCTGTAATTGTCTTTCTTGGTGTAGATGATCTGCTGATGCGTTGTAAAATCACTATTGATTTTGGTGCTATTCGCACTACTATTGAATTATCCTGATTGTTCCATGGTCTTGTTTGAGATTTTATATCGTCAAAATTCAACCATCCCGATCCGCCGTAGCGTTGGTCGTCCGAATTGAATATTTCTCTATAAGTTCCTCCCGTCGGTACGCCTACACGGAATCTGTCGTTTCCGTCAGCGGTAAGATTAACCACAACAACTGTTTCTTCTCCGCCCTTGTCAGCCCGAAGGAAACAAATCACTTCTTTTTTCGGATCACCCCATCTTTTCACTCCTCTGTGACCTTCGTTTTGCCACAGTGACGGAGTGGAAAGGTAAAGCTGTCCCAGATCTGCCGAATACAACTGTAACCTTGCTCTATCCTCAAGACCAAGAATCGACCAGTCTATTGAACCCTCCGAGTGTTCTCCGATTTCCGTTCCCATTTCCCAAAGCTTTTTGCCTTGTCTTGTCATAAAATATCCAAGCTCTGCACGAGTCTTGGCAAGATCATTTGAAGGAACAGGGGAAGACAAAACGTACCTCTCTCCGTCTACGTCGGGAGAATCGGAAAGCTTGAAATCAAATCCAAGACCTCCGTTCTTGAAATTGGTAACGTTATCTCTATCCGATATTCGGTCACACATAACCAAGGCGTCAGGAAAATCCGCTTTTATATGAGCCGTCAGCTTTCTGAAAAACCCCACCGTTTCAAGGCTGAGCGTTGGCTCTACGTCACAAAGCCTTAATCCGTCAACGTGAAATTTCTCAAACCAATAATGTGCATTGGAAATAAGAAAGCATTCGACCTCGTTACATCCGAAGGCAAAGCTCAATCCAACACCGCTTTTTTCATACAACGGTTGTCCGTCAAGAAACCGTATTCCGTAATCCTCTTCAAACCCCCCCGTCATTCTGCGGTCTATTATAACTCCGACTCCAGCCTCGTGCATCGAATCAACAAATGCCATAAAATCCTGCGGAGTGCCCATACTTGCGTTGGTGGCATACAAAAGCGATATTTCCGTTATATCTTCAAGCTCAATATGGGTATAGCCCATCTGCTTTACATAAGGAGCAAGCTCTCTTGCCAAGGACGACCACCCGCCTGTGCTGCCATTCCATCTCGTGGGAGAAAGTCGGTAGATATTCAACGGCATTGCATCCGTTCTTCCCGCTTTTGAGCGTCTGTATGACAAAAATCCTTCGTCACGCCAATTATAAGCACCCTCATCATAAATTATAGATGCTCCGTTAGGCAGCGATTCCGCAAAAAATGCATATGGGTCGGTTTTATATCGGTATATACCGTCGCTTCCCATTATTTTGTATTTGTACTTATCTCCGATATCAGACACCCCTCTGTCAACGGTACATTGCCATATACCGCCGTCGTCGATCCGCTCCATTGGTATTCCCGTATTCCAATCACAAAAATCTCCTACAAGACATACCGACAAGGCGTTCGGTGCCCATATTCGGAACACTCGCCCCCCGTAATCGGTTTGGTGAGCACCCATATATTCATACGCACGGTAATTCGTTCCTTGATGAAAGAAATATGCCGCCGCGTCTAAAATACCGTCCATATTGCCCGTTCCCTTTCTCGAAATTAACGGCTATCGTTTACACCGATCTAATCCAATTCCGTATGAAATATTATCTCGTCGGGAAAACACATTCCAAGCTTTTCTCTCGCAACACGGATCTTATACGCATCATCAAGCGGTGCGTTCACAAGATATTCAAGTCTGTCTATCTCGTTGTTAAGCTCAAGAATATATGCCGTCTTTTCCTCCTTCTCTTCCATAATGTCATTGTACTTCATTATGCTCCAAAGGAAGAACGTCACGGAAAAAAGTAAAAGAAGCAACAAGAAGACTCGGATGATCACAGTAGCCGCCGATTTTTTCTCAGCGAAGTATTTCCCTCCCGTTCTCCTTGTCATAGTTACCTCCATCATCTTTCTCTGTTGTGAGAAATCCCTTACGGGACTTCCTCTCAACATTCTTTTTCACATATATATTATACACCCAAAACAATATTTTTGCAAGATTTTTTAATATGTAATATGAAACAATTTGTAAATTCCTTCGAGTTTTATCGATAAATTTAAATATTGGACGTAAAATTATTGAAAAAATTGAAAAAATGACCTTAAAAATCCAACCGTAAAGCTTAAAAACCACATTGGAAAAAACAAAAAAATAAAAAACAAGTCCTACTGCAAGTCCAAATAGGCAAAAAAATCTGAATATACCCTTATTATAATAAAAGCACAGCACTATCAATGACAGTCCCATAAGCATTACTATCAAAAAATCGCTAATAAGCGTAACCGTATGGGACAATCTGTTAAATTTGATCCCTATGACATCTGTTATCGCTCTGAAAAAATCAAAGAAAAGTCCCGACGTTACCCCCAACAAGCAACACAGCAGCATAAGCCTGGCTTGAAAAAGCGGAAATATTTCCATACATCCTCCTCAGCCAAACAGCTTTCGGTAAAATCCCCGTTTTTTCTCCGTCGGCTCGGCAGAATATATCATTGCATCTATTCTTCCCGTCACGCTCACCCGTCCACCCTCGGTATTCAACTCCGACATTCTTATTCCTTTACCCTCGATACACAGCTCTCCATCCTCGGTTATAATGACCGCACCGCCGTCATCGAAGCTGACCACCTCACGAACACCATTTATTTCCAAGCATTTTCTTTGTATAAGACAAAGCCTTCTCTCGTTTTCAGCCATAAAAAAACCTCCGCATTATTTTTTTAAATATATGCGGAGATCTATATTCTTATTCTTTTATTCCTCTATGATCTGATACATTGCCGACGCGTCTGCCTTCGCTACCGTATCCTTTACCTCCAAAACCTTAAGCTTCAGGGTTCTCTGTCCGAATGCTATTTCCAAAACGTCGCCGACCTTTACGTCGTACGACGCCTTTGCTCTTCGTCCGTTGACCGTCACGTGATCTGCATCACACGCATCGTTTGCTACCGTTCTTCTCTTTATTATTCTTGATACCTTAAGGTACTTATCAAGTCGCATATTTCCTCCAACGAAAATTCGGACGACGGGTTTGCCATCGTCCGAAAATCCTTACTTTGATTCGAATCAGTTTACAGAGTTCTTAAGAGCACTACCTGCAGAGAACACGGGTCTCTTGGAAGCAGGGATCTCAATGGTCTCACCAGTTCTGGGGTTACGGCCGCTTCTTGCTGCACTTGCCTTGACGTCAAAAGTACCAAATCCGATAAGCTGAACCTTATCACCAGCCTTAAGAGCCTCAGCGATAGCCTCGGTCATAGCATTAACTGCTGCCTCAGCCTCCTTCTTCTTGATGCCAGCCTTAGCTGCTACTGCATCTACGAGTTGAGTCTTGTTCATTTTCGTTCATCCTTTCTTTTATTTTACTTCGGGAATCACGTCCCTTAAGCCTACATAGTCAATTATATCATACTTTTTTTGTAATTGCAAGAGGTTTTTTGCTTTTTTCTCCAAATTTTTTAATTTTTTTTTAAATTTTATGTTTAATTTCATCCCAAATTGCATCAAGCTGGGGCATTTTCATAAGATTTATATCCTCTCCTCTGTTTATAACCTCATTTTCAAGCACCTCAAAGCGATGAATAAATTTATCGGTTGCCTTATTCAACGCAACCTCAGGCTCTACACCCAATTTGCGGCAAAGCGACGTAACGGTAAGCAAAAGATCTCCCATCTCCTCTTCGATATTCGCCATATCGTTAGTTTCAATGGCTTCATTAAGCTCACAAAGCTCCTCACAAACCTTATCCATTACCTGTTCTCTATCCTCGAAATCGAAGCAGGACGCTTTTTTGCCCACCTTCTCTGCTCTCATAAGTGCAGGCAGCATAGGTGGAATAGCCTTGAGCTTATCCGTAACTGTTTTTCTATCCTTCTCGTTGCTCTTTATCTTTTCCCAATTTGACAAGACCTTTTCGCTTGTATCGGCAACGACCTCTCCAAATACGTGAGGGTGACGATGTATAAGCTTCACACAAATATCGTTGGCAACGTCATCTATATCAAAGCTTCCTTTTTCTGCCTCTATGTTGGTATGAAAGACGACCTGAAGCAATACGTCCCCCAGCTCTTCTCTCAAAAGCTCCGTGTTTTCCGTGTCTATTGCCTCGATAACCTCATAGGTTTCTTCTATAAAATCTTTTCTTATAGATTTGTGATCCTGTTCTCTGTCCCAAGGGCAGCCAACATCCGATCTCAACACCTCGACTACCGTAACAAGATCGTCAAAGCTATAATTTTGTTTATCAAGCAAATATTTTATTTTTTCCTGTGCCGTCATTTTTTATCTCCTGAATTTTTATTTATCATACTAATATTTTACAACTTTAAAAGACTTTAGTCAAGTTTTTTTACACTGATTTTTTCTTTTTTGAAGGAAATATCATTTTTAAATCATCCTTCCCTACGACCCCCATAAGACAAGCAAGTAAAAAGTATACAAAGACAGCCAATGCAAACGCCGTTAAAAAAGCCAAAGAGCTTCCGTTTGTAAGTCGGTTTAGCGGAAGATATACGGAAAAAGACGCCCCCATTGCAAGTAATGCGGCAAAAAAAGGTTTTGGAAGCTGAGAAATCATTCCCGTGCTTCCTCCTATGACTCCTCGCAAAAACAGCACGTCAAGTCCCAGCACTACAATGTTGGAAAGCAAGGTGCTGATAGGTGCTCCCAAAGCACCAAACCTAGCATTTCCAATAAGAAGATAGGCACTGACCGCCTTCACCGTAAGTCCTGCAAGTAAGGATATTATCGGAAGCATCACTCTTCCGTACGATTGAAGCACAGAGGTAGTCGTGGTTATAAGACAGGAAAACAAAACGGATGCACCGAGAGCTGACAGCAAAGGGGCGGAAACGTCTATTGCCTCCGTCTGTCCCGAAAAGAGTAACGTCAATATTTGTCTTGAATACAAAGCAATTCCCATAGAGGCAGGCATTGCAATAAAAACGCTGAGTCTTACTGCGTTATCCCTCGCCCTTTTCTGCTCCTCAAACGCCTCTGATGCTACCGCTGCCGAGAGGCGTGGAATGAGATTTTCAGTTATGGGAGGTATAAATGCGGGAGCGAGCAGAAATACGGGAAGTGCCAGCGTTGTATATGATCCGTATATTTCATTCGCTTTTGCCGCACTTATACCCGTCAGCGTCAGCCTTCTCATTATAAGTGTCATATCAACCATTCTTGTTCCGCCTATCAAAGCAGAACTGGCAGTTATAGGTAGAGATATACGCAACAAAGCAAAAAAATAACTCCCTACCTTTTTATCTTTTTTTAAGCTTCCCGCCATTTTTTTGCGAATAAGCAAAAAAACTGCCGATAAAAAGCTACCTAAGGATACGCCAAGCACGGCAAATGCCGCCGCCACAGGTATACTTGCACCGCCCGCCATAAAAATGGCGGCAAACGCCACTCCAAATCCAAGCTTTCCAACAGCCTCGACAAGCTGTGATATAGCCGTTGGCGACATAATTCTGCATCCTTGAAAATACCCTCTTATTGCTCCTGCAATACAAGAAAACAGCAGTGACGGAGAAATTGCAAGAATAGCATAATATGCCTGTGTATTACCGAGCATCCGAGATAACGGATGGGCAAAAAGCATCAGGAGTGCCGAAAACAGCAACCCCTTTGTAACGAGCAATGCAAACGACGTTCTGTAAACGCCTCGCTCCTTAGCGGCATCGCCCGTTTCTCTTGCGGCTGAAACAAGCATTGACACCGCTACGGGCAGCCCCGATGTCGAAACTCCGCACAAAAGTGCAAATATCTCGTATGCCGTATTAAAGTATCCCATTCCCTCTGCACCCAATATGGATATAAGTGGGATCTTGTATGCAAGACCTATTATTTTAACGATTACAGTTGATGCTGTCAATGCAACGACGCCCGACATAAACGTACGCTCACTGACTGCATTATCACCTCTGACCGTATTCAATATAAAAACACCGCCTCTTACCTTTCATTACGCGTATAGTCCCTATAATCTTATTCGGAAAGCACCGAACGTATTCTTAAAGGTCCGCCGCGTAATATGTAAGGGCGGTGTTTTCTTTTTAAACAAATTCTCGGTAAAGTGAATCCTCTCTAACCAGCTCCGAGCTTATAGGCTCTACCCCTGCCATACTCATAAGTATAGCTCTTGCGTGTTGAAAATATTCACTGTTTTCGGGTACTGTGGGCAAGAGCCTCTCAAGGTATGGACGAAGAATGCCCAACTCATAATCAAGCGTGGAATCAATGAAATATTTACATCCGTCAACGTATGGAAAAATATTTTTTTCCTCGTTATCTCTTACCGCATCCCACATATACAGCGTAAACTCAGGTGACGATCCTCTGAAATTATTATCTCTCACAATCCGCCTCATAAGCCTTATCTCATTAGGCTCTATCACCTCGTCGCCCGTGTGAAGCCCTCTTTGGGGAGATATATACACGCTAACGTATCCTATTGGCAAGAAAAGTTCTGTTACCTGAGGATATATTGCTTGTATCCCCTCAAATATAAACAGGTCGTCGGCTTCTGCTCTTACCGTGCGATACCCCGCTCTTGCTCCCTGTTTGAAATCAAAAACGGGACAGTGTATCTCCTCACCCATAAACACCTCGGAAACAAAGCTCTTAAGTGCCTCTAAATCTATGGTATCCACCGAATCGTAATCTATTTCGTCAAGTCCTTTTGCCATTGAGAGCTGGTGTAAAACTTCTCTGTCGAGATAAAAATCATCTATGGAAATGATGTGTATCTTTCTGCCGTCGGAAAAAAGTCTTTTCGCAAGCATCGATGCGGCAGTAGTCTTACCCGAACACGTAGGTCCTGACAAACACACCACTCTTTCCTTTCCCTCAGCTATCGCATCAGCTACACGGTTTAAATTTCTCTCAAACTCATTGTCACATTTTTTTATATATTCTCTGATATTCATTCGTCTACGCTCCTTTCTGAGGAACAGCAACGAAGTCGCTCAATCAAATCATTTTATGCTTCTCGTAAAACTCCGTTGCGGCTCTCTCAAAAATACTATTCTTATCCTCTTCGAGATATTCGTAAGGATATTTGTGTCTGAACAATCTCTCTATATTTTGTCCCGACACTCCATATTCTGCGTTATTATCCACGAGCTTAGTCACAGCTCCCGCACCAACAGCAAAAATGGAATGTATCTCCTCCATCATATAAATGTTGTAAAGTCCCTCGTGACCGGGGACGGAAAAGCCTACGTTCTCATAGTTTCCCACGGTGTTCTTTTGTCTATACATATAGTACGGTATAAGTCCCGCCTGCTGTATTTTTATCTGTGAATAGTCAACACATTTTCCCGCATCTCCGCCTCTTGCCGAGTATATCTGCTGATTTTGTCTTAATATCTCCGCAGATTTTTTTACACAGAAGGTGTGCATCGTTATATTCTCGGGTTCAAGGGATATTATCTTGTCAACGGTAGCCGAAAACTGCTTGAAATTATCCCCCGGAAGTCCTGCGATAAGGTCTACGTTTACCGTTTTTATGCCTGATTTTTTAGCAGTATCATATGCTCTAAAAAAGTCCTCTGCACTGTGACTTCTTCCTATTCCTTCAAGCACTCCGTCACAAAGGCTCTGTGGGTTTACGCTTACTCTCGTAACACCGTACGCCTTGGCCACCGCAAACTTTTCTGCCGTTATGGTATCGGGGCGACCCGCCTCCAGCGTATATTCCTCAAGTGCGTCAACATCAGTCTGCTCAGCAACGCACGCAAGTAATTCTTCAAGCTGACGCTCGTCCAGTATAGTGGGAGTTCCTCCGCCTATATAGACCGTTCTCACACGAAGTCCAAGCTTTTTTATAAGGTCAAAATTCGCCTTGATGTCCACCTTCAGCTTAGCGAGATAATCGGGTATAAGCGACAACAATCTCTTAGACGTATAGGAAACGAAAGAGCAATACGTACATCTTGTGGGACAGAAAGGAATTGATATGTACACACTGCAATCCTTGGGAGAGCCGTCACCGATTATTCTCTTTTCCGTTACTGCTATATCGGTAGCCAACGCCGCCTTTTTGGGTATGACCATATAGTCGGTATTAAGTATCTTTTTTACACGGGTCTTACTTATTCCCGCGTTAAGCATCTCACTTGCCACCTTTGAGGGGCGAACTCCTATGAGCATTCCCCACGCAGGGCGGTATCCCGTAAGCTCCGATGCCGCCGTAAGCACAGCACCTCCGACCGCAAGCTTGAGCGTTCTCTCCTCGCTTCTCATATCGTTAAACTCCGAGAGATATTCCGACTTGCATATCTTACCGTTACAGCCGATCTCCGCGTAAGCAAGAATACCCTGCTCTGTCTTTTCGGTTTTTACATACAGCGACGGCACCGTTTCGTCATTATTCTGATCCTCGCCAAAACGCTCTCCCGGGAAAAATATCATTCCCAGCGTTTGAACGTAATATTTGTTTATAGGTGACTCTAATCTTATGTTCATAAGTACATCCTTTTTATTTTCCTAATAATACCTTGCTGTCCATTACTATGGTGACCGGTCCGTCGTTATCTATATGAAGCTTCATATCTGCTCCGAATATACCCTTTTCAACAGGAAGAAAGCACTTACAGCAGTCAGCAAAATATTCGTAAAGCTCATTCGCCTCCTCAGGGACTGCCGCACCCATATAGTCAGGGCGATTTCCCTTTTTATAAGCGGCAAGTAAGGTGAAGTTAGACACCACCAGCATACTTCCTCCCACGTCAACGATGGAACGGTTCATTTTGCCGTTATCGTCCTCAAATATGCGAAGATTAAGTATTTTTCTTGCCAATGCGTCTGCGTCCTCAGTCGTATCTCCCTTGGCAACTCCCAAAAGCACACAAAGTCCGTTTCCACACCGACCAACGGTCTGTCCGTCAACGTCCACCGATGCTCCGCTGACTCTTTGCAAAACTGCTATCATAAATTAAATCTCCTTATGCTTATGAAAAACCTCTGCTTACGTCCTCTACGCCGTCAATAGACTTAAGCCTTGACACGATGGATCGGTAATGCTCTACGTTTTTACA
The DNA here is from genome assembly GCA_045658185.1 of Eubacteriales bacterium. Taxonomy (GTDB): domain Bacteria; phylum Bacillota; class Clostridia; order Oscillospirales; family CAG-272; genus HGM12713. Next base: position 67,565 of record JAZOUQ010000039.1, on the reverse strand, counting down.
GCTTATCTTAATATTTACCACCGATTTGTCAGTTCCGCTTCGAGTGGTATTTATCTGCAACAAGAACACCTTCATTTCAGAAAGTGCCACGGATATATCCGCAACTATGCCAAGTCGGTCAAATACGTATATGGAGAGCTGTGCCTCATACATATCCTGACTTGTTCCGCTTCCGTCGTTTTCCCAATGAGCATCCACAAGTCGGTCTGCGTTTTCGGGAACTGCCGCCATATTAAGGTAGTTAGGACAGTCGTGCTTATGCACGGATATTCCGTATCCCTTTGTAACAAATCCAACCACGCTATCGCCAGGAAGGGGATTACAGCACTTGGCAAATTTGACCTGACAGCCAAATTCTCCGTCTATAACTATTCCTCCGCCCGACTTTACGTTTTTGGGAGCGGTAACCGTCTTTATGTCCTTAGCGGTGATCTCAGCACGAGGCTCGGGTTCTGCTGCCGCTATGGTCTTTTCAAACTCGTCGTGAAGCTTTCCCGCAACCTTTGACAGCGAAATACCGCCATAGCCCAAGGTATTGTACAAGTCGTCAGCACTCATAAATCCGATACGCTGACCTACGGTTGCAACTATCTCGTTTCTCTGAGTTTCGGTAAACGGACGCTTCCAGCGTTTAAATTCGCTATCCACCATAGCCTTACCCGCAACGATATTATCCGCTCTCTTTTCCTTCTTGAACCAACCTCTTATCTTGGTTCTCGCCTCACTGGTCTTTACTATATTCAACCAATCTCGGCTGGGGCCCTTGGAGTTTTGAGAAGTAAGTATCTCAACTATATCGCCAGTTTCAGGTGAGCTGTCAATAGGAACTATCATTCCGTTGACCTTTGCACCTATCATAGAGTTTCCAACACCTGAGTGTATGGAGTACGCAAAATCTATAAGCGTCGCTCCCTGAGGAAGTGCAAGTACGTCCCCCTTAGGCGTAAATACGAACACCTCGTCCTGGAAAATATCGGTTTTAAGTGCGTTCAAAAATTCATCGGGGTCTTTCGTTCCGCTTTCGGTTTCTACAAGCCTCGATATCCACTCAAGCTTCTTGTCAATATCCTCGCCTGATTTTTCACCCGACTTATACTTCCAATGTGCCGCTATACCGTACTCCGCTATATGGTGCATCTCGTGGGTTCTTATCTGCACCTCAAAGGGAATTCCGTCACGTCCTATTACCGTGGTATGGAGAGAACGGTACATATTGGGCTTAGGCGTCGAAATATAGTCCTTAAATCTTCCCGGAACGGACTTGAACATTTCGTGTATAAGTCCCAGTGCTGTATAACATTCAAGCTCATTGTTAACGATTATACGCATAGCGTAAAAATCGTATATCTGATCAAAGCTCTTGTTTTGATTGTACATTTTGCGGTAGATACTGTACGCCGATTTTATTCTTCCCTTAAGCTCAAAGGGAATGTTATTTTCTTTCAGCTTATCCTCTACCTGCACGGTCACGTTTTCTATAAAGTTTCTGTTTTCCCCGTATTTCTCGGTTATGTAATTCTCAACCTCGGCATATCCTATCGGGTCGAGGTAGGAAATACACAGATTTTCAAGCTCCTGCTTTATTCTCTGAATACCCAATCTGTGTGCAAGAGGTGCATAAACGTGCATGGTTTCAAGAGCCGTGGTACGCCTTTTGGGATCCGGCTTTACGTCAAGGGTACGCATATTATGCAATCTGTCGCACAGCTTGATAAATATTACTCTGACGTCCTTGGACATGGCAAGAAGCATCTTTCTGATGTTCTCAATATGTGCCTCCTCCTTGTCCTCTATCTGGAGAACCACCAGCTTAGTAAGTCCGTCCACAAGCATAGCGACGTCACTGCCAAAACGCTTTTCTATTTCCTTAAGATCGGTCTTTTCCGAGCAATCCTCCACTGTATCGTGAAGTAATGCGGCACATATGGAGTCAGTATCGAGCTCCAGACTTGCCACTATCTCTGCTACCGCTATCGGATGAGATATGTATGGCTCTCCGCTTACACGGAACTGCCCTTCATGAAGGGCAGACGCATACTCCATAGCACTTTGTATTTTTTCAAGATCGTACGGCTTACCAGTAGCTACGAGCATCGCTTTAAGCTTATCTATGTTGGGCTCTGTCGTATTTTTATACATATATGACCTCTTGTCTTTTGTGAAAATTTAAATTTTATAAATTCTCTGCTGCTTCTCTGTTAGAGCATTGCCCCTTCAGTTTTTTCAGTATAGATGATTTTTCTATGCTTGTCTTGTTGGCATTAAAGAAAATATTGAACCTATACAAGTCCTTATCTATCTCCTCTGCCTCACATATTTTCAGCTCGTGCAATATACGAAGAATAAATTTTAACTTTATAAAGTTCATGTTTTCCAAGCCTGTTGCTCGGACAAGCTTCAATATAGTACGGGTATCAAGTACATTAGTACCTGATCTGAACTCCTTGCGAAGTGTAGTATAGACCGCCGCAAAATCGTTTCTGTCGGGAACGATCTGCTCCTCAATCCTAAAATCTCCGCCCGCACGGATCTCTTCATATCTCTTCTTTTCGTCTGCAAGTCGCGTTTCGTATTCAAAGCATATCCGAATATCCTGAAGTATAAGCTGTACGCTTCTCATTCCTCTGTATTCGTTTACGTCTATATTGAACAGCAGATCTACCGTATCACCCTCAGAGCAACTGATCTCCGTTTCTCCTACTCCAAAATACATTGCCGTATGGCATATACCGTCTTTTTCAATCAAAAGCTTACTGTGCTTTCCGCTTCCTATCGACGTTATCTTCCTTACGGTAGCATTTCTCATTATAAAACGGGGGGATACGTTTCCTATGCCAAAAGGCTCTAATCTGAGTATCTCGTTTGCCAACGCCATATTAACGTCAGATGCTTCAAGCTCACAGTCTGCGTCAAGTCTTACCTTCAGCATTTCGTCCGTTATGTACTTTTCGGCATACTCGTTTATTCTCTTTCGGAACTGCTCTATCTGTCCTCTCTTTACGGTAAGACCTGCCGCCAGCTCGTGACCGCCGTACTTGACCAACAGATCGTCGCAATATCCCAACGCATCAACAAGATTGAGTCCCTTAATACTTCGTCCCGATCCTTTTCCGTCGTCATATTCGCTGACTTCACCGTTGATAGAACCTCGGAACGAAATAAGTATGGACGGAAGTCCGTATTTCTCGGTAACTCTTGAAGATACTATTCCTATGATCCCCTGCTGCCACTCATCGTTATGAAGTATAAGAACCTTGTCCTTTTCGTAAGCAGGGTCATTCTCTATCATTTCGTACGCCGCTACCGCTATGCTGTTCTCTTCTATCTGTCTTTGTCTGTTTATCTCACAAAGCTCCTCCGAATAGCTTACCGCTTCTTGTTCGTCATCTGCAAGTAAAAGATTTACAGCTTTGATAGCATCGCTTATTCTTCCCGCAGCGTTTATTCTGGGAGCTATACCAAAGCCCACCATGCTCGAGGTGACCTTCTTTCTTTTCGTGTCATCTGAGCGGGTCTTAGAAGATGCTTCAAGCAATGCCTGAAGTCCTATTCTTCCATCACCATGCTCAAGCTTTGACAGTCCAAGACTTACTATAAGTCTGTTTTCATCGATCAGGGGCATAACGTCTGCAATAGTTCCAACTGCAACGAGATCGGCATACGCATTGCTCACTCTTTTTATTCCGTCAATTATGCTTTCTCCACGTCCTTGACACAATTTCATTTCAATAGCACATACGGTCTTGAATACAACACCCACACCAGCCAGTTCTTTAAACGGATACGGACAGTCCGGTCTGTGGGGGTTAACTACCGCAGTAGCAGCCGGTAGCTCTCCGTGACACTCGTGGTGGTCGGTTATAACAAAATCCACGCCTAACGCTGCTGCATATTCAACCTCGGCTATTGCCGTTATACCCGTATCTACCGTAATTATGAGCTTAGCTCCCTCCTCTGCTATCATGTCGATTGCCGAGGTAGACACTCCGTAGCCCTCTCCATCTCTTTTGGGGATTTTTATACCCACCTCCGCACCTATTGACGTAAGGTATAAATAGAGCATCGCCGACGAAGTAACTCCGTCAACGTCGTAATCTCCGTATACATATATTTTTTCTTTATTCTCAACAGCGGAAAGTATTCTGTCAACCGCCATATTCATATCCTTCATAAGGTATGGATCGTGAAAATCCGTTTCCTCGAACCGCAAAAATCTACGTGCTGCTTCTGCCGTCGTATATCCTCTGTTATAAAGGAGTACAGCAAACAACGGTGATACACCGAGAGATTCTGAAATCTCTTTGATTGCGGCATCTCTGTCTGCATCACCAAACGCAAATCTCTGCTCCCATATCTTTTCTCTTTTTATTTCCCTCATGGGCAAATACCTCGTTCATAATCTATTCGGGGCAAACGTCAAATCTCTCCATAACCGCAAGTGCTATACGCACTCCGTCAAGTGCGGCACTGCTTATGCCGCCTGCATACCCCGCACCCTCTCCGCAGGGATAAATTCTATCGTGTCCCGCGGCACAAAGTTTTTCTCCTCGCAATATTCTGACAGGGGCGGAGCTTCTTGTTTCCACTCCCGTGAGAACTGCATCGGAACTTGCAAATCCATTTATTTTTTTATCAAAGCTCATAAGACCGTATTTCAACTCTTCCGTAACAAACTGAGGCAATATGCAATCAAGCCTTGCGGCTTTGACCTTGCCGCCCCTGTACGATGGAACTATACGGCTATATTCCGTTTTACTCACACCCTCAAGAAAGTCACCGACAGTCTGGTATGGAGCAAAATAATCATTTCCTCCCGCGCAAAAAGCCTTTTCCTCCAGATCTCTCTGGAACTTTATAGCCTTTCTCGGATGATTTCCCACATCCTCGGGACGGACGGAAACAAGCACCGCCGAATTGGCGTTTTTCTCATCTCTTGCATGGCGACTCATTCCGTTGACAACGACTCCTCCGTCCTCACTTGCAGCCGCCACCACTTGTCCTCCGGGGCACATACAGAAGGTATACACGCCCCTGCCTCGCTTGGTGTCGGAAAGATGATATTCTCCCTTTCCGAGTGCAGAGTGTCCTGCAAAATCGCCATACAAAGCTCTGTCAATATCCTGTTGCAGATGCTCTATCCTTACGCCTACGGAGAAGGGCTTGGTTTCCACGGCATAGCCTCCGTCAAGAAGCATGCCGTAAACATCTCTGGCACTGTGCCCCGTTGCGAGTATCAGTGCAGAAGTAAAAATCGTTTCTCTATCTGTAACGGCTTTGACGTTTCCGCCGTCCAATTCTTCAATAGCCGTAAGCTTACAGCGATATATGACCTTTCCGCCCAGCTCCTCTATGCGTGTAAGAATATTGTCAACTATCCCCACCAAGAGATCCGTACCGATATGGGGTTTGGCTGACACGAGTATATCCTCGGGTGCACCAAAATCGCAAAAACGACGCATAACGTAATTGAGTCGCTCGTCATTAACACGGGTTACAAGCTTACCGTCAGAAAACGTTCCCGCTCCCCCCGCACCGAATTGTATATTCGACTCTGCGTCAAGCACTCCCGTTTCAAAAAATATCTCGGTCTTTCGGCAACGCTCGGCTATGCCGTCACCACGGTCGATAATGACGGGGCGGTATCCATTCTCAGCCAACATCAACGCACAGAAAAGTCCCGCAGGTCCCATTCCCACCACGAGGGGTGGATAATCCGCTCTTTGCTCACCCTTTACAACGGTTGGAGCAGCATCATTGATAACGGTAACCTGTCGGCGTACTCGGTCAAGCAACCGTTTGGGTATACTTTCTCCGTCGGCACAGCTCACCGCGACGGAATATATCAGACGAACGTCGCTTTTTTTTCTTGCATCTATCGATCTTTTATAAATGTCAAAACGAAGTCGTGCAGGGTTTATCCCTGCACGTTTCAACTCCGTAGCAACAATACTACAAGCCTCTCTCGGATCTGCATCCGGTGACAGAGAAATCCCGCCAACCGCAAATCTTGATACGCTCTCGTTTATTACAGATGTTTTCATTACACTATCTGCTCACCGCTCGTTGTAGCTGTAACCGAATCTGATTCTGCCTTGTTTTCACTTTCGGTAGCATCGGCATATGCCCATATTACAAATGCGATAAGAAGGCAAAGAATAAATGCGAGAACACTTGATTTTTTTGATTTTTTCACTACGTAAGAGCCATCGTCATGGCTTTCCGCGTTCCGTGTTTTCTTGATCATATTTATATCACTCCTCGTCGCCTTGGGGCTCGTCGAAGCTTTCCTCTTTCTTTTTGTTGTTTTTTAGATTCTGCTCGTTTATGCTCTGCGAATAAACCTTTGCAATAAGCATTTGCTTAAGCGAACTGTAATTAAAGTTGCGTTCAAGATTACCTTCAATGGACACGGAAATAGTTCCCGTTTCCTCGGATACAACGATAACAAGTGCATCACTTACCTCCGTAAGTCCGATAGCAGCTCTGTGTCTTGTACCCAGATCCTTATTTATGTCCTCTTTTGTCGAAAGAGGCAGGAAGCAACCTGCCGCACAAACACGACTGTTACGTATGATCACCGCACCGTCGTGCAAGGGTGCTTTATTAAAGAACAGATTTCGAATCAAATGGGAAGATATAGATGCATCAATAACAACTCCCGATTTTATAAAATCGCCTAACTTGGTTGAACGCTCTATAACTATAAGTGCCCCAACCTTTTCTCTTGACAGATCAACGGCTGCGGTACATATAGCATCTATCTCCGCACTATGTGCCGCCAGATCCTTTGAATCAGCAGCTATGCTCTTAACACCTGTTATAGGTGTTTCTCCAACCTTTTCAAGCGCCATACGAAGTTCGGGCTGAAAAAGTATAAGTATTGCTATAATTCCAAGCTGTTGGAAGTTCCCAAAGATAAAGTTAAGACCGTTCATCTCGAAATTTCTTGCGACTATGGTTACAACAAATATTACACCCAATCCAATAAGAAGCTTCCACGCTCTGCTATCTCTTATCAGTCTGTAAATAAAAAACAGAACCAAAGCAAGTACAAAAATATCTATTCCGTCCTTAAATTCCATATGACGGACGGGTTCAATAAGAAATTTTGTGAAAAATCCTTCCACAACACCCACTATTTTTTCTGCGGTCAACACAAAAACACCTCCCAAACTTTCAAGAGATAAATATTTTATATATTATATCATATTTTTATCAATAATTCAATAACTTTTTTTCGTATTTATAATTTTTTTTATTTATAAAAAGCAAAAAAACTATTGCCTTTTTTGGAGTTTTGTGGTAGAATAAAAAGGTATTTTATCATTTTTCAGTTTAATTACGGAGGTTTTTATGCAACCACATGACGTTATTATGCTGATAACCATTGCACTTTATATGGCATTTATGGTGTTCATCGGCATAAGCTTTACCAAAAAGAACAAGTCCACAGATGACTTTTATTTAGGTGGCAGAAAGCTTGGTCCTTTCGTCACGGCAATGAGTGCTGAGGCATCTGATATGTCCAGCTGGTTACTCATGGGATTGCCCGGTGTTGCTTTGGCTACGGGTATCGCCGAGGCGTTCTGGACGGCAGCGGGACTTGCTATCGGTACGTATCTCAACTGGCTTATCGTCGCAAAAAGAATTCGTACATATTCGGAAAAGGTCAAGGCAAACACCCTTCCCGACTTCTTCTCTAACAGATTTCACGACAAATCGGGTATGCTTGTCCTTGCGGCAGCTGTCATTATCATAGTATTCTTCGTCCCCTACACCGCTTCAGGCTTTGCATCTGTAGGTAAGCTGTTTAACTCTCTGTTCGGAGTTGATTACCACGTTGCAATGATCGTTGGTGCGGCGGTTATCGTTGCATACACTATGACGGGTGGTTTTTTGGCTGCGAGTACGACCGACTTTATTCAGAGTATCATTATGACCGTGGCACTCATAGTAGTTGTTATATTCGGTATTTTCAGCGTTGACGGAATGGCAAATGTAGTAAGTGCAGTAGACGGACTTCCCGGATACTTGAGTCTTACCAATCTATTCGACGGTAAGACCTTCTCCGCTACTCCCTTCTCCTTCCTCGCTATTGTTTCCACTTTGGCTTGGGGCTTGGGTTATTTCGGTATGCCTCATATCCTTCTCCGCTTTATGGCTATTGAGGACAAGGAGAAGCTCAAAACCTCACGTCGCGTGGCTTCCATCTGGGTTGTTATCTCTATGGGCGTTGCGATATTCATAGGTGTGGTTGGCTACGCCATGGTAAACGCAGGCGTTGTTTCCCTTTCTGACCCCGAGAGAATCATTATTGAGATTGCTAAGCTGCTCAGCACCCACGCTTGGATCTTGGCTCTTGTGGCTGGCCTTATTATTTCGGGTATTCTTGCCTCCATAATGTCCACATCCGACTCTCAGCTTCTTGCGGCGGCATCAAGCGTGTCTGAAAACATCGTAAGAAGATTTATCAAGAAGGACATCAAACCCAAGAACAATATGCTGGTTGCCCGTATAACGGTTGCGGTTATTTCCGTAATTTCAGTTCTCTTCGCATGGGATCCCGACAGCTCCGTATTTAAGATAGTTTCCTTTGCTTGGGCAGGCTTCGGTGCCGCCTTTGCTCCTTTAGTTCTGTTCGCTCTCTTCTGGAAGCGTACCACTAAATGGGGTGCTCTCGCAGGTATTATCTCCGGCGGTGCATCGGCGATCATATGGGAATACGTGATTACTCCTATCGGAAACACCCACGGTATATCTGCCCTCACCATTTACGAGCTTCTTCCCGCATTTATCATAAGCTGTCTGTTCATAGTTATCGTCAGCCTTGCTACCAAAGCTCCCGAAAAGGAAATTATCGACGAGTTTGAGGAAGTACGCTCTCAGGGTACTATTTGAATCATAAAAATTTAAGAGGTTGAGTCAAACGACTCAACCTCTTTTGTTCTATTTGAATATTCTCGGAGCGTGCTTATATATTGCAAAGTACAACGCCATTCCGAGAAAATATACCGAAAGCACCTCACCTATGCCAACCGTAAGCATCATTATCGGTATTGCCTGCTCTATGCCGTATCCGTATGCCAAAACGAACGGAACGATAACCGTATTTGCCACTATCGGAGGCAAGGGTGCTAACCACTTGTATCTGCGTAACGCATACGTTCCCAATGCTCCCAAAAGAGTGGCGATAGGACCTGCTAACACGTCAAGCCACACAGCTCCCGTCAAAAGATTGGAAAGCAGACATCCAACGTACAGCCCGGGAATTGCCGCAGGTGTGAATATGGGAAGTATACACAGCATCTCAGACACTCGGAGCTGTATGACCCCTGCATCAAGTCCAAACAAATGGGTAACGTAGGTCAATACAACGTATGCCGCGGCTATGACCGCACCTTGGCATAAAAACAGACTTTTAACTTTTCTTTTCATTTTTCTTTTCTCCATAGTTTTGTTTTTCGTGAGGATGGTTTCGAACTCACGTAGGGAAAATTATACCACGAAAATATTCTTTTGTCAACCGTGTTATATCAAATTTATAAGCTCTGAATAGGTGTAAAGCGACCCAAGACAAACGAGTGCCTTACCGTTTTTCTTCGCCTCGTTCTTTGCTGTATTATACGCATCATTAAGTTTGTCAAATCCCTCTGCCAAAACTCCGTTTCGGCACAGCACCTCCGCATACTCTTTTCCGTCAAGTGCACGGGGATTATCGGGGGTAAGTGTAAATGCCCTATCCGCTATTTCGGACAATCTTAATGCTATATACTCGTAATCCTTATCTTTAAGAACTCCCGTAAGAATGTAAACCTTTTCGTTCTCAAAATACATTTTTATACTTTCAACCGCACTGTCTATTCCCTGAGGATTGTGTGCTCCGTCAAATATAGTCAGCGGCTCTCTTGCAAGTATCTCAAATCTTCCTATCCACCGAGCGTTAACAAGTCCCTCTCTGACCGATTTTTCGGGAATATTCAAGCCGTTTTTGCGTAATATATCCACCGCCTTCAGCACGGAAGAAGCATTTCTCGGCTGATAAGCTCCAAGCAGCTTTATCTCTATATCGCGTCTGTCCTCAAAATCAAACACGCTCCCCTCAAGGGTGGCTTTTTTTACGGTCAATTTGCTGTAATCGACGGTAAATATAGGAGAACTTTTTTGCTCCGCGGCAGCTCTTATTACCGCTTCCGCCACGGTATCCTCACCGCCAAACAGCACGGGAGCTCCGTCTTTTATTATACCTGCCTTTTCAGCTGCTATCTTCTCTACTGTGTCGCCAAGAAACGCGGTGTGGTCAAGTGCAATACCCGTTATTACGGACAAAAGCGGATTTCGAATGATATTGGTAGAATCAAGTCTGCCTCCCATTCCAGCCTCAAGCACCACAACGTCACATTTATTTCTCTTAAAATATTCAAAGCCAATAGCAGTTATAAGCTCAAATTCGGTAGGCTTGTCCTCCATACTCTCGGCAAAGGGACGGACGTAGGTGGTTATTTCCGCCAGCTCCTCGTCGGATATAGGCTGACCGCCTATACACATACGCTCGTTGAAAAAACGGATGTACGGAGAAGTAAAAAGTCCTACTTTAAGTCCCGCTTGGCACAGTATACTTGACAGCATAGAGCAAAAAGAACCCTTGCCGTTCGTACCTGCAACGTGTATAAATTTCAAGCTGTTCTGCGGATTACCGAGAAGTCCGCAAAGTGTTTCTATACGTTCAAGACCCGGTTTGCAGAAGCACCAGTTTATACTGTGTATATATTCAAGTGATTGCTGATAATTCATTGTTTCTCCTTATTTCTGTCGGCAAAACGCCTGAAGCTTTCTCTTTTGAAAAGTATACAAAGCAGAAGTATCTCCAAGGGGGCTATCACAAGATAGAGCGGTATACGCCAAAGCACCGCTATTCCGTAAAACTGATAAAGTCCTATTGGCTTTATTATCATAGAACCTATAATATGTGCCATCGCACCCGAAAGCACTATCTGTACCGTTCCTCTTTTCTTCACAACGTATTTTGAGAACACGCCCGAGGTCACGCCAACAAGCATAGCACCGAGGCTGACTACAACGTTCAAAGGGTACGCCTGTCCCGATAAAAGATAACTCACAAGGTCAGATGATACTCCCACAAGTCCGCCTACGGCAGGGCCGAACATAATGCCCGATAAAATTATGGGCAAATTTTCAAAGGTTATTCTGAAAAGACCCATGCCGAAGTTCAAAAAGGTCTTGCAGAATATTCCTATCACAACGCTCATAGCCACCAGCATTGCGGCTGTGGTTACCGTCGTTATGCTTGACAGGGTGCTGTTCCTTTTTCGCATAAAAAAATCCTCCTTTTTCCTCAACTGCATAGGCGTGGGATAAAGAAGGTCTTACTATTCTACCCTTTTGCCGTATGAAGCGGGATGCAGAATACCGACCGCAAATCAACCTTGATTTTTCGTTCCATTGACAACTCCCCGTCCAACGGACACTTCACGCAGGTATTCTTACTCTTCTACAACTTTTTGTATGGATATATTATATCACTTTTTATATCTTTGTCAATAACTTTTCGATAAAAAATCCTATAATTATTGACTCGGCAAACTATGTATGCTATAATTAGCCAACAAGATAAATTCAGGAGCTTCATTATGTTATATCAGAATTTTTCTCTCGGTGAGGAATACCCCGATGCATCTCTCACCGCTTACATTTGTGACCAAGGCTACAAGGCTCCCCCCAGAGCCGCGGTTATCGTCTGTCCGGGTGGCGGATACGCAGGACTTTCTCCCCGTGAAGGAGAGCCTGTCGTTCGTCGCTTTTTCGCAGAAGGCTTTAATGTTTTTCTTCTCAAATACTCGGTTGGTGCAAAGGCGGGTAATTACGCTCCTCTTATAGAGGCAGCAAGAGCAATAAAACTTGTTCGTCAGAGAGCAAACGAGGATAATACCGACCCCAATAAAATATTTATTCTTGGCTTTTCCGCAGGCGGGCATCTTGCAGCATCCTCGGGTACACTTTGGAATATTCCAGTGGTTCGTGATGCGGTAGGTGTATCGTCGGGCAAATGCGAGGAAGGTATCAACCGCCCCGACGGAATGGTGCTTTGCTATCCCGTAATCACCCTCGGAAAATATTCGCACGGCGGCACGGCTCTTCGTGTCAACGGCAGAGATCCGTCAGAGGGATTTGAAGCACTCACACCCGAAGAGATCAAAAGATTTTCCCTTGATCTGCACGTCGATTCAACAACTCCCCCCGCATTCATCTGGCATACCTTTGCCGATAAAACCGTTTCCGTTAAAAACTCACTGATTTTTATGAACGCACTTACCGAGGCAAACATACCCTTTGAGGCTCATATTTTCCCCGAGGGCGTTCACGGTATGGCTCTTTGCAACGAGGAATCCTCCGCACAAAACCCCAATTTTATTCAACCCTGTGCTGCCGCTTGGCCCGAACTTGCTGCCAAGTGGATAAAGAGCAGATAAAATAAAAAAGACATATTCGTTTGAATATGTCTTTTTTTATCACTGATCTGCGTCATTCTGTTCGTTTTTTCGTTTCTCTTTTTCCAGCAGATCCATTCTCTCATTATTAATTTCCCAACGTATCAAGAATGCAAGTATCGTACGAAGTGCAATTACTATCGCAAGAATCCCCAGCTCCTTAAGGTCTCTTACGATAACGGTGTTGACGATCTCCGCTCCTATTTTAAATCCAAGAGCAAGTGCCAAAGATCTTCCGAGATTGACCATCACGTCTACGGGTTGCTTTTTTCTGAGTCTTGAAAGCATAATGACAATAGCCCTTATAGAGCCGACTACTATTATTAAAATTCCTATGAGCTCAAGGGTATGAACCGCTATCTTCGCTACGTTATGAAGGATCGCTTGGTACATCTCCGTAAACTGTTCAATACCGGACATATCTTACCTCCGTATATAGTTTTTACTGAATTAATTATAACACATAAAAGAAACATTTGCAAGATGTTTATAATATTTGCTTATCACTCCACGTCTATTATTACAAGCTCGGGGCGATTGAATATTCTCGGTATTTTTCCCGAGGGCTTAAGTCCGCGGGATATTACTAACCGTCCGAAATGAATTCCCGAGGTATATTTGGGGAATATTCCCTGCCCGGGTGCGAAAACTCCTCTGCCGAATATTCGCCATTGACCGCCGTGGGCATGTCCCGAAACGATAAGGTCTACGTTCTTGTCTGAAAGATATTTTTTATAATATTCGGGGTGGTGACACAGTAACACCTTTGGGCAATCACAATCACAAAATTCGTCGAGCCATTCAAGGTTTGGACGCCTTTCTTTATTGATAAGCCCTGAGGAAAGTCCGCCGAAGGCGATCCCGTCTTTGATAACAAATCCGTCATCAAGAAAAACAGCCTCCGTATCCCAAATTTTTTTAATATCTTCGGGATCGTAATACTTTGGAATGCATTCTATTCGCATCCATTTGAATACGTTCCAAGAACATATTCCGCCGTTTTCGTGATTTCCAATCGAATAAAACGTGGGAGCTATCGTGGCAGCAGAACGAAGAAGCTCAAATCCTGCCTGTTTGCTGTTCTCCTCCGAGCCGTCAAGACGTTCAAAGATGTCACCGGGACAAAGTATGTAGTCGGGCTGTGCTTTTCTTAAAGCAGCTATGACCTTATCAATTTGCGAACTTTTTTTGCTGTGAAGATCGGATACTATCGCAAATCTGACCTTTTTCCCAAAGCAGTTACTGTTTATTTTATATTCGGTTACGTCTAATTTATACATTCACGCCTCCGACAGATGTTTTATATATTTTATCATATGAGGCAGAGAAAGTCAACCGTAACATTCAAAGGAGCGAGTCAGACAGACTCGCTCCTTTGGCAATTTAAAAATCTTGTTTATACTTTTTCGCCTGTATACGGTACATTTCTGCGTACTTTCCGTTCATACTCATAAGCTCATCGTGAGAACCGCTCTCAACGATCTCACCACCGTCGAACATATAAATTGTGTCCGCCATTCGGGTGGTGGAAAGTCTGTGAGAAATGAATATTACCGTTCTTCCCTCTGCGTTTTCAAGTATAGATTGGTTAAGCTCATACTCCGCAATAGGGTCGAGGGCACTTGACGGCTCGTCCATAATAATAAGCTCAAAGGGTCTTGCAAAAACACGCGCTATGGCTATCTTCTGCGATTCACCGCCCGAAAGACCAACGCCCTCTTTGCTGAACTCCGTAGTTAGTTGAGAATGTATTCCGTTGGGGAGCTTCTTCAACTTTTCCTCAAAGGATGCCGCACACAGAGCAGACAGTACAGTTTGCTCGTCCGCTTCGGTATATTCGCCGCCCATTACGTTCTCTGCCACCGTTGCGGCAAAGACCTTGTAATCCTGAAATACCGCACCGATATGCTCACGGTATTTTTCAGGGACAAAATCCTTTATATTTCGTCCGTTGTAAAGAATCTCTCCGCTTGTGGTATCGTACAATCGCATAAGCAGTTTGATAAGAGTAGTCTTACCCGCACCGTTATATCCAACAAACGCAACTTTTTCACCCTTCTTTATTTCAAGATCAAGTCCTTTCAGCGTCTTTTTGTTGTCCTTTGTGAAAGGATACGCAAAATCGACGTTCTTTATAGTAAGCGATTCAAAGGACGGAACTTCTGTTTCCTTACCCTTTATCTTAGGCTCATACTCAACAAATTTCTTGACCTTTTCTATGTAAAGACTGTGATCGTTGAATTTATTTAGATAATTTCCTATGTCATTGAGCGTCCAATAAAGCTTGAAGGTTGCAGTGATGCTTGCGGAAAAGCTACCCAAAGACAGAGTGGGATCTACTATATAACGAACTATGAGATAGGATACAACACCCGATTGGGGAAGAACGCTGGTAAGCATATCGTATGCTATCCAAATACCAAGACATTTCTTTAGATATTTTTTTATACATCCTACCTTCTTCTCGGTAGTAGCTTGATAGTCGTCTATTAAATGCTCCGCGATGTCGCCCTGTCTGAGCTCCTTAGCGTAATCCTGAAGATAAAATACGCGTTTGATATATCCCAGCTTACGGTCAATGGGGTTCATCTCAATGTTTTTCTTGTAGATGATCTTATTTTGTAAGTTTTTGAGAACATATCCAATACAAACGGAAACGAGCAATGCAACCGCTACCACCCAATCCATAGCCGCAAGTACTCCGAGGATGACCGCACTTGACACCACGCGATTGATGAAGATACTGAAATTCTCCATTATCTGAACTGCACGGTTGTCCGAATGCTGTATTGCCCAAATAAAATCGTTGTAGAATTCGGGGTCGTCGTAACAGCTTTGGTCAAGCTCACGAGCCTTCTCATACAGCTCGTTCTGTATTCCCTCGTGGAGTATCAGTCTGACCTTGGGAACGTAGACCTCAAGACGCCATTTATTGAAAAGCTCAAATACTGCGTTATATGCGGCAACAGCCAATATCCAGCAAAGTATGATCTTAAATTCAATTCCCGCCTCTATGGAGTCAAACAGATACTTGGTAAACAGCACACTGATAATATGCCATCCGCCCCGTCCGAAGGCTTCTCCCAAAGTGACAAAGGTGTATGAGGGAGCGTACTTAAAGCAATATTTCAGCATAAACCACAGATTTTTTGAAACTCTTATGGGATCATGCTTTTCTTTTTTGTTTTTATTATCCTTTTTATCTTTACTCATTCCCTCACCTCCTCTGCATCAGCATAGGTGTCCGCTTGCTTGTGCCACATATCAGCATATTTGCCGTTCATAGCGAGAAGCTCTATATGCTTGCCCTCTTCGATTATCTCGCCATTTTCAAACATATAGATACGGTCTGCCATAGTGGCACTTGAAAGTCTGTGGGAGATAAATATTACCGTTTTACCCTCACAGGCTTCAAACATATTGTTGTACATTTCCTGTTCCGCAATAGGGTCGAGAGCAGAGGTTGGCTCGTCCATAATAACTATCTCTTGCTTACCCGCAAATATTCTTGCGATAGATATTTTCTGTGCCTCGCCGCCCGAGAACATTGCTCCATCGCTGTCAAACTCTCTTGTTACGTTGGAGTCAACGCCCTTCGGGAGAGTTTGGACTTTTTCGTATATTCCCGATCTTTTAAGTGCCTCCTCCACTATTGCTCTATCCTCGTCGGTAATATCTCCGCGAAGCAATACGTTCTCTGCAACTGTGGTTGCGAAAAGGTGATAATCCTGAAATACCGTTCCAAAAAGATCACGGTAAGATGAAAGACGGTAATTCTTGATGTTTTCTCCGTTGACAAGTATCTCGCCCTCGCACGGGTCATACAAGCGTTGCAAGAGCTTTACAAGCGTGGTCTTTCCCGCACCGTTGTGTCCAACGATAGCTATCTTCTCCCCTGCCCTTACCGTCAGATTTACGTTTGACAGGGCGGGAGCTTTCTGCCCCTCATACGAAAAGGTCATATTCTTTAACTCAAGCGTTTCAAAGGACGGAGCTAAAGGTGCGTTTTCGTCCTCGGCAATATGTACCTCGTACTCCATAAAGTCACGGAAATTGTCGATGTAGAGCGAGTTCTCGTCAAGCTTAAAGAATACGTCTCCCATATAGTTTATGTTTCCCGATATGTTGTTTATTGAATTTATTACAACAAAGCAATCTCCGAGAAGCATATTTTTCAGCACCAAGGTCTTAAATGCCGCAAGAATGATAGTACCCGTATAGACTACCACGTCAAAGATGAAATCAAACAAATAGCGGAAGAACATCAGCTTATAGCCGTACTTGTTTACGATCTCCTTCATCTCCGCTACGCTTGAGTGCATACGCTTAAACATTACCTTCCACATTTCCGTAAGTCGCATTTCCTTGGAAAAGTCGTTAAGGTAAAAGGTTCTGCGTACGTAGTCACGCTGTCTTGCTATCTCCTTGTTTCTCATACTGTATTCGTATCGGATACGGTTACGCTTTTTACCGATAAGAAGTGTACATATAAGCGGCAAAAACGCAAGAAGAAGGAATATGGGGTCAATGGTGATAATTAAAGTACCGACCGCGACAACGTTAACAACTATCCAGATAACGTCGGAAATATCCCACAAAACAGCGTACGCTCTGTCAGTAGCCTCGCTAGTAGCTTTAACGTAAGTATCGTAAAACGAGGAATTTTCAAAGCACGCCAGATCCACCTCCACTGCCTTCTTTTGAAGCAGATTGTGAATATATGCGTCTACCTGCGGATGCTTGATCTGAAGATAGTAATTTTTGAGGTTGTGAAAAATCATAGACACAATCGAAAACAAGAACATACAGCCCAGTGTTATCAGAATTGTTTTTAATTCCTTACCCTCTTGCAGTGCGTTAAGGGCGTATTGATAAAGATATGTATTAAACAAAAATCCGTTAACCGCACCAATTATGGCATGAATAAAAACCAATATAGGTACTGCGGGACAGGCTTTGAAAATAAGCCTAAGCATATATCCGTTGTTCTTAAACGTTCGCTTCCAATCTATCCTTTTTTTCTTTTGTTCTTTTACTTTTTTCATCGTTTCTCCTTTAAGTAATCGCTCTATCTACTAATATAGTCGCGGATTTTGGAAAAAGGTTGGGGATTTTTTATTATTCTTCACTTGTGTCCTCAAACAGCTCATCAATGGTTACACCGAAGATCTTTGCAAGCTCGGGCAAAAGCATAATATCTGGACAACTTAGCTGTTGCTCCCATTTGGATACCGCCTGAGAGGTTACTCCTACTCTCTTGGCTAACTTTTCCTGTGTAAGTCCGCACCGCTTCCTGTAATGTGCGATTTTCAGCCCGATCATATTATTCTTTTGCATAAATCCATCTCCTGAATTAGTAAAATTATACCACATATACGCAACAAAGTAAATAACCTCTTAGTAGAAATCATGTAAACTATAAATTGATAAATAAAAAGGTGCGTATAGCCGAAGCCATACGCACCGAAAAACATATAGCTCCAATTGTCGCCAAACAAAATCTTTTACCGTATCAATGCACGCAAAAGTAGAGCATATACATTTTTACCAAAAAATAAAAATGGCATGCCTTAATACGGTTAAATATTTGATTTTGTTTGGCATTTTTAGTATAACACAAAATATTGTTTTTGTAAACATTTTTTTGAAAATTTTCAAGAATATACAAAAAGCACAGAACCGTTTTCGGTTCTGTGCTTTTTGTTTTACGCTTCGGTATGGCGACCGAGAAATCCTGCCGCAGTTTGAATGAGCTTCGCCTCTGCCTCTACGGTATAGGACGTATCTCTCTGCGGTCTGTCCTGAGAGCTGTCCGCAACCGAGGCAACACAGCCAATGACGTCCCCCTCGCTGATGATAGGCATAGCACATCTTATAAAATGACTGCCCGAGTCGGCAATTACGGGAAGCTTATCCGTTCCCTCTCGCCAACTGTAAAAGCCTCTGCCCTCGATTATCCTTTCAGCTTCCTCGGAAAGGCTTTTGTCGGTATACTCCTTCTTCGAAACACCCGCACTTGCGATGACCGCATCTCTGTCGCTGATTATTACCGACAAGTTACAGGTTTTATGAAGGGTTTCCGCATATTTGGAAGCAAAGACGGAAAGCTCTCCTATAGGCGAATACTTTTTAAAGATGACCTCCCCTTCTCTGTCTGTGTATATCTCAAGAGGGTCGCCCTCGCGGATACGCATTGTTCTTCTGATTTCTTTAGGAATGACGACACGCCCGAGGTCGTCTATCCTTCTCACAATTCCTGTGGCTTTCATATATAAACCTCCTTTAATTTCAGCAAAATTTGCATTCAAAATGAAATTGATTCAATTTTTATCTTTATTGCCTTTTTAGTGTTTGTTTTATTACATAAATTATTCACATGTTGATAAAGAATGCGATTTTTTGCAAAAATCTTCAGAATAAGAAATCCACGCCGTGGTGTGTATTTTTGGTATTTCCCATTGACACGAGCGTGAAGAAGGTGTATAATAAAGAAAAGATTGATAAATCTTTAATTTTCTTTAAGGAGAATATAAAAATGGCAAGATTTGTACTTAACGAAACATCCTATCACGGCAAGGGCGTTATTGCTGAGATCGCAACTGAAATCAAAGCACGTGGTTTTAAAAAAGCATTTGTTTGCTCAGACCCCGACCTTATCAAATTTGGTGTTACAAAAAAGGTATTAGACGTACTTGACGGTGCAAATATCGTTTATGATGTTTATTCAAACATCAAGCCCAATCCCACAATCGAAAATGTTCAAACAGGTGTTGAAGCATTTAAGGCAAGCGGTGCTGATTGCATCGTAGCAATCGGTGGCGGTTCTTCAATGGACACTGCAAAAGCAATCGGTATCATTATTGAAAACCCTGAATTTTCAGATGTTCGCTCTCTTGAGGGCGTTGCTCCCACAAAGAATAAGTGCACACCCATCATCGCAGTTCCCACAACAGCAGGAACAGCTGCAGAAGTTACAATCAACTACGTAATCACAGATGCTGAAAACAACAGAAAGATGGTTTGTGTTGACGTTCACGACATTCCCGTAGTAGCAGTTGTTGACCCCGATATGATGGCTTCTATGCCCCGTGGTCTTACAGCAGCAACCGGTATGGATGCTCTCACACACGCAATAGAGGGTTATATCACAGCAGGCGCTTGGGAAATGAGCGATATGTTCCACATCAAAGCTATCGAGCTTATCGCAAAACATCTTCGCGGTGCCGTTGACAATACTCCCGAAGGACGCGAAGGAATGGCTCTTGGTCAGTATATCGCTGGTATGGGCTTCTCCAATGTTGGCCTTGGTATCGTTCACTCAATGGCTCACCCCCTTGGTGCTCTTTACGATACACCTCACGGTGTTGCTAACGCAATCATTCTTCCCACAGTTATGGAATATAATGCACCGGCAACCGGTGAAAAATACAGAGATATCGCAAAGGCAATGGGTGTTTGCGGTGTTGATGCTATGACTCTTGAAGAAGCAAGAAAAGCTGCTATTGATGCAGTTAAACAGCTCTCCACAGACGTTGGTATTCCTTCTGACCTCAAGGAAATCGTTAAGCCCGAAGATATCGACTTCCTTGCACAGTCCGCTTTCGATGATGCTTGCCGCCCCGGTAACCCCAGAGCAACAAGTGTTGAAGAAATCAAAGAGCTTTATCTCAAGCTTATGTAATCAAATCGACAAATACGCCGATTGGTCATATTATTAAGTTGAAACGAATAATAAGGCGAGTCCTAATGGGACTCTCCTTCATTTATACTGCAATGTGTTTACTTTTTGGAAAAAGTGTGGTATAATAAAATAAAGGCGGTGAAATTATGTTTGCAAAAATCAAAAAATATATCTATCCTTTTATTTTTGTGATTTTGGCTTTGTTGTCTTTTTTAACACTTTCATTTTTTCTTGAAGAACAAAACGCCGATATGGGCGGTATTGCTATATTATTATTTGCCCTAATCTTGATCATTGGTGTATTTCTTCCGATATATTGTTTTACATACGGCAAAAAAGTTTTATTGAATGAAAAAAGAAAATTACTTTTTACCCTTTATAATTCTACCATCATAACATTATGTTATCTTTTGCCCTTATGTATGGAAGGCGAAACCTACATATATAGTTTGATACTTTTCGGTTGGTGCGAATTGTGGACAGCACTACCGTTGATAAAATCAAAAAAACAAACTAAAAACATAAATACAGCAGAGTGAAATTCACTATCGTTCGTTCAGTCTTTCCCACGTGGGAGCTTCAACCGCTATGACTGGGGCAGACCGCGTGCATCTGCGTATTTATGTACCTAATTCAAACTAATTGATAGAAAACGGCTGTATCGATCTTTGGATGTTCCAAAATCGATACAGCCGATTTTTTGTGATTTATTTTTTCTTTCAAACTCCCACCAATCACAATCTCACTTCACTGCCTTTTCAAACGGGCAAGTATCGTTGATGCGGACGGGAAGTAAGCGGAAAGAATAGCCGAAGTTTTTTTCGAGCATTTGCCATTCGGGAGCAAGCTTGGTAGCACATGAGGCTGAACCTATGCCACTATGCATATAGTCGATGTGGACCACAGTTTCCTCTTTAGGCACAAGCTCATAGTCGTGCTCGGTGGCGGTCAGCTGCTCGTCGGTAAAGTGTGAACAATTGAAGCTAAACGTCGCACTGTCATTCGCACCCGTAGCGAGCAGTCCCTGCCCCGCAAGGTTTGCAACCTCAAGCCAGTGCGTGTCGATATGTGCCATATTTTCCTGCGGACGAATGTAATGCTCGAAATGATCGGTAACAGTTGTAGTAAACAGTCCCATATGCGAGGCGTGGCACTTATCTCGGTAGGACTCAACGGGACCTCTGCCGAAATAGCGAAGCTGTTCGCAATCAGCGGGCATTTGGAAAACGAATCCAAAGCGTGGTAGGAACACAGTTGGCTCGGCACATCGCTCGGCTTCCGTCGTGACGGTAATACCCTCGTTACGGATAAATTTGTAGATCACGTCCATGCGTATTACAGGACGTGTGCCGATAGCACCGAGGTAGAGCTTTGCTTTAACGGTGATCGCGTTTTCCCCAACCTCGGCAACATTGCACTCATAACACTTGATGTGTATGCGGTGGAAGCCGACTTTTTGCCACTCGATCTTGACCCCGCGGTCGTTATCGGTAGGTGCACGCCATATCGTGGGGCTCACGGGAGTGGCAAGCAGCTCCTTGCCGTCTGCAATCATTGAAGAAATCAAGCCGTGTATACGGTCCACCGTATAAGTGCACGATCCATCGGTGATGCGGATCTTTTTTTCATCCTCGGCGATTGCGAACGTCTGCATAACGGTCTTTTGGGAGAGCTTTGGCATCTCTGCACAGTCGAGTTTGATCTGCTCCATAGCGACCTCATAGCCCGTTTCCGCCCACGGGTGGGATATGTTGGAACGGAACGAAAGATTCAAATAGCAGAAGCCGTCAAGCTTTGAAAGATCTCCAAGATCAAGCTTGTAGGTCTTGCGGTATTGCGGTGGAACATTCAGCGACGTGATTCTTCCCTCTCGGATCACCTTGCCGTTACGCTCAATGCTCCAAAGCATATCGAGATCGGAAAGAGATACAAAGTACCGCATATTACGCAGGGTAACGGTTTTCTTTACGGGATCGAACGCCGTCAAACGGACGGGACGAAGAACCTGCTTATATTCCATCATTCCCGTGTGTACGCGGCGGTCGGGATAAACGAGTCCGTCAGCACAGAAATTACCCAGACGCTTTTCCTCATTGAAATCGCCTCCGTAGGCGTAACGTGGGTTACCAACCGTACCGATATCAACGAAATGGTCGCAATATTCCCACACGCACGCACCGAAAAAGGCATCGTGCTTGTATATGGTCTGCCAATATGCCTCAAGGTCACCAGAGCTGTTTCCCATAGCGTGGCTGTATTCACAGAGCATATACGGCTTTTTGATATTACGGTTATGGATGTAATATTTGAGGCTTTCTTCGGGATTGAGATACATACGTGCCTCAATGTCGATGTCGGGACTATCGACCAATCTGCGTTCGGCAGCCGTTTTTGCGTTTATATATTTGAGTCCCTGGGTACGTGATACGCTGTCCGACATCACGAAGCACGATGGATCGCGGCTTTTAAGATATTGCGACATTGCGGTAAAGTTTCTGCCCCAACCGCTTTCGTTGCCAAGCGACCAGAACAGCACGCAAGCGTGGTTCTTGTCACGCTCAAAAAGAAGCTTAACGCGGTCGAGGTACGCCTCAGTCCAATCGGGACTGTCGGAATATTCGCCCCAGCTGCCTATCAATTTCAGAGCGTGCGTTTCTATATCAGCCTCGTTGCACAGATAAAAGCCAAGGCGATCGCAAAGCTCTGGGAGGCGGGGATCGTTGGGATAATGGCTGGTGCGGATAAGATTGATGTTGTGTGCCTTGAGAATGTACAGATCGCGAACGATGTGGTCAAGCGGAGTGGCATAACCCAATTGCGGATGGGTATCGTGTCGGTTGACACCCTTTCCCTTGACCTTTTTGCTGTTGACGTAGAGTACCTTGCCGCGGATCTCGTATTTACGCACGCCCACCTCCACGCGTATATGCTCACCGCCCACCGTGAGATAAAGCTCGTAAAGGTCGGGGGGGTCATCGCTCCACAGCATGGGAGAATCGATGTCAAGCGTTAGCGTGGCTCTTCCGTCGACGGTAAGGCTTCCGTTTACAATCTCCTTGCCGTTGGGATCAAGCAATGTGTATGCCGCCTGTGTCTTGCCGTTGGCAGTAAGCTCAGCAGTAAGCGTCGCGGTGAGAAAGGACTCGTTGGGACACGCTTTTACATAAATATCGGTCAGATGGATGGGATCGCGTAAAAGCAGGTAGACCTCTCGGAAGATGCCCGACATGCGGAACTTGTCCTGATCCTCGAGATACGAGCCGTTGCACCATTTCAGCACCAGCACCTTGACGTTATTCTTACCCGCAACGAGATACTCGTCCACGGGAATCTCGGACGTACTGTGGCTAACCTGACTGTACGCGGCGAATTAGTTGTTGACATACACGTAAAAGCAGGAATCTACGCCCTCAAATACCAGCTTTATCTTGCGGCTCTTCAGCGTCTGTTCATCAATTTCAAAATCACGCTCGTACAGACCGCAGGGGTTGTCGTCGGGCACGTATGGGGGATCGATGGGAAAATGATAGCCGCTATTGATGTAGTTGGGCAGATCATATCCGCGTCCAAGTGCCATCTGCCACGACATGGGGACATTAAGACGTTCGCTCCCCTCACTGCTCCAATCGGGGGATGTAAAATCCTCGACATCACCGAGTGACTTGTAGTAACGGAAACTCCACTCACCGCACAGAGTTAGAAATCGGTCGGACACGGCACGGTTTCCCGTCCTTGCCGCGGCATCGCTACCGTAGGGAATGAAATAGGCACGGGGCTTGTCACATCCAACGTGCAGATGCTCATTCGAGCAGTGATAATCAAAGGTCAGACTCATAATTGGGGGCCTTTCTGTGTTTCGGTGATACTTCATCATTATTATTTTGCCACAAAATTGCCCGATTGTCAATCTATTTTATTGCGAAAATATAACCATCTTACAAAAAAGTATGAAAACAAACTTTTTTATGAAAACATTCGAAGGATATTATTTGTAATTCACTACAAATAACACACTTTAAAAATTTTCTCGTGATAAAGATACAATCTTTCAACCAAAAGTTCTTGACAATTCTTCTTTTATATGGTAAAATTAGTCTGTTATAAAATTAACATTCAAAAAAGGCAAGGTGAATTATTATGAAAAATTTATTTGATCTGACAGGCAAGGTTGCTATTGTAATCGGCGGAAGCCGTGGTCTTGGTAAAGGCATGGCAAAGGGACTTGCCGATGCGGGTGCTACCGTGGTAATTTCAAGCCGTGGAAAAGAGGCATTGATGCAGGCAGCAGCTGAGCTTTCCGCTGAAACGGGAAGCACCGTAGAAGGAATCGCTCTGGACATCACATCTGTTGCGGCAATTGATGCTTTTGTTGACGAGGTTGCAAAACGCTTTGGAAGAATTGATATTCTCATTAACTGTGCAGGTATCAATATCCGTAAGCCTGCCCTCGAGTACACCGAGGAGGATTGGGACAGCGTTACCGATACTCAGTTTAAGTACGTATTCTTCATGAATCAGGCAGTTGGCAAATTCATGGTAGCAAACGGAATCAAGGGTAGAATCATCAACGTTGGTTCTATTTCCAGCATGGTTGGACTTAAGAATATGATCGCATATTGCTCAAGTAAGGGTGCTATCACACAGATGACCAAGGCTCTTGCAAACGAGTGGGCTCCTTACGGTATCACCGTAAACGCAATTGGCCCCGGATACTGCATGACCGAAATGACCAAGCCTCTTCTCTCCAATCAGGACGTTATGGCAAAGTATCTTGAAAAGATTCCTATGAAGCGTCTTGGCGAGCCCGAGGATATGGCAACGACTGCAGTATATCTTGCAGCAGACGCATCCTCTTACGTAACGGGACAGATGATCTACGTTGACGGCGGTTGGCTTGTAAACTAACAGTTACACAACCGAATTTTAAATTTAATACGAAAAGAAGCCCGTCCTGTTTCAGGACGGACTTCTTTTCTTTATTTCAACGACTTCTGTTTTCTTATATCCACGCCTTCAAACGGCAACAAAACATACTCTCCAAGCACTCTGCTGAATACTCGGTCGGAATAGTTTTCTCTTATCTCGGATATTGTGAGATTTGTGTTTATGATGGTACATTTACGGCCGTTGATACGCTCGTTTACAACCTCATAAAAATACGATTGAGTAAGTCTGTTGGTTACCTCAGTGCCAAGGTCATCTATGATAAGCAGGTCGCAATCGTAATATTTTGAAATATCAGGAGCTTCGTTATCTCTTCCCCTCTGTATGCTGTTGGAAAAATCTCTTATCATAGATACAGCACTGATATAAACAACACTATATCCCCTCTCTATCACTCTTTCAGCCACAGCCGTGGACAGATGAGTTTTGCCAAGCCCCGTTGTGCCAAGCATAATAAAATTCTTATACGTAGTTGTGCTGAAATTATCCGCAAAAGCCTTAAGCTCATCTACGCTGGACTTTACCACTGCGACCTTTTCGGCAGGATAATATCCAAGCTCGAAATTATCAAAGCTTTGGCTTCCTATAAGATTTCCAAGTCCAGAGGACTCAAATCCCGCCCTTACAAGTGCCTTTTTCATACAATCGCACATTTTGGTTTCAACAAATCCCGTATCACCGCAAACCTCACAGTCATAATGAACGTCGGTATAATCGGGAGCGTAGCCGTACGCCTTAAGCACTTCGCCGCGTCTTGCGATCAGCTCGTTGTTTCTCGCCTCAAGCTCTTTTATCGCACTCTGGGTATCCTTGCCGCTATGTATTGCCGACATTATATCAAGTCCCGTTCGAGAAAGTGTGCTGTCAATCTCCCTTACCTCGGGAATACGGACGTGTATTTCCATACGTCTGCTCTCCGCACGGTTTCTTGCCACCTGATATTTTTTGGAAAACTCATCTCTTATTCTTATGTAATCCTTTACGTTATATCCCATAAAAATATTCCTCTGTTAAATTTTATCGCCAAACTGACGCTTGAGCTTTTGCTCATACCAATCGTCTATCTCCGTTGCGGTCTTGGTATTCTGTCCCGACTTTGACGTCACGGTCGCATACTGCTTCTTCTGCCCTCTTTGAGCGTCAACAAATGCCTTTACCTCCGTAAAGGTCTTGAGTCCGCTCTCATACCATTTCTGCAATATCTTGGCAGTATATCTGGGAGCGGGATTAGTAATGGTATCAACCGTTATCTCATACGCGAATTTGATGACGTCGAAATCAAAACCGTACTCCTCCGTCCAAGTGGTGAAATACTTCTTTTCGGTGGTCGTCAACGCCCTTCCGCCAAAGCCGTACAGACTTCGTATCTTTTCTATGTTACTGTTACATCTTTCAAGATAATCTATCTGTGCGTGTACCTGTGCTGCTGTGGAAATATCCTGATCGTGGAAGGTGAGGGCTATTTTTTCAGCGTAGCTTATGCTCTTTCTATCAAGACGCACACAGTAGGAGAGTATTGCGAGAACCGCCTCCTCCTCAAAGCCTAACTGATCAACTATACCTATAAGCTTACTAACCTCGTTTTTGTTGAACATCTTACCCATAGCCTTTTGAGCTTCATCAACGAAAACGGGACGTATGTTGGTTTCAAGTATTCCCGCAAGCTCCTCGTTGGTATAATCCTCAACACCCGCATGGGATATAGCACCGCCCTTGTGTGCAGTATGTCCGTCGGATACGTCCTTCCTTTTAGAGGGTGCTGTGCAAAACAGTCCTGCTCCCTTCCAGAATTTTACCGACGCATTAATTTCCGATTGCGAAATTCCAAGTATTTCACAAAGCTCGGAGATTTGAAATTCTCCTTCCCCGTCCGAAAACAGCACGGCAGCCGAAAACACTCTCAGATCCATCTCGTCTGCTTCTGCTATGACACGGGTCTTTTTTGCCTCCGACACGTCAAAATTTATATAATAATTTGTCATTTTGTATCCTTTTTGTCTTTATCGTTCTGATACATCTTTTGTGCTACCTCGTAGCAAAGGGTCATCAAGGAGTCGCCTATATGCACGTTCTCGACGACACAGTCAGGCTCTACGGCAATATCCTTACCCGTAAAATTCCATATTCCGCGAACTCCCGTTCCCGCAAGTCTTGCATATACGTCGTCAGCGTGTTCTTTAGGAAGAGTAAGTATGGCTATATCCACTCCGAATTTTTTCACGGTAGCCTCAAGCTCGTCTAAATGGTACACCTTTACATTTGATACCTTTTTACCAACCACATCGGGCGATACGTCAAACATAGCCACTACGTCAACGCCTCTCTTCTCAAACATAGGACTGCGAACAAGTGCCGTACCGAGATTTCCCGCACCTATAACTGCCGCACGAAAACCGCAGCCTACTCCGAGTATCTCACATATTTTTGTGTAAAGATAATTTACGTTATAACCGTATCCCTGCTGACCGAATCCACCGAAGCGGTTAAGGTCCTGTCGTATTTGCGATGCCGTTACATTCATCATTTTGGACAGCTCCGCAGAGCTTACTCGGGTCTTACCCATTCTTATCAGCTCACGAAGATATCTGAAATATCGGGGCAAACGTTTGATAACCGCAACAGATACCTCGGGACGAAAGCTATTTTTGCTTATTATCTTTTCAAGATTTTCCTCGTTGAGTATATCCTCAACCGACTGTTGCTTGTTTTGTTCCATATTCAATCCTCATCAAGTGCCGACGCGTTCAATGACGTGTCCGCAAAATTTCCTTTTATATATTCAAAATAACCCGCGGTCGCTACCATTGCCGCATTGTCAGAGCAAAGTGCAAGGCTCGGTCTGCAAAAAGCAACCTTTTTTCTGTTGCAAAGCTTCTCAAGTGCCTCTCTTATATGAGAATTTGCCGCAACTCCACCTGCCAACACAAGCGTCTTTACACCGTGTTTATCGATAGCCAACTCCATCTTCTTAACAAGTGCGTCAACGATAGTTGCCGTGTACGAAGCGGCAATATCGGCATGGCTCGGCTCTTCTCCCTTTTGACGCACTCCGTTGATGTAATTCAACGTTGCCGTTTTAAGTCCGCTGAATGAAAAATCAAGATTATCTCCAAGCATTGCGGGGGACGGCAGCTTTATTGCCTTTTTATCACCCTCGTACGCCAACTTGTCCATTGCCGCACCACCGGGATAAGGCATTCCTATAACGCGTCCTATCTTGTCAAACGCTTCTCCCGCCGCATCGTCACGCGTTCCGCCTATCTCCAAGAAATCCGAATAGTCAGTAACGCTATATATAGACGTGTGACCGCCCGAAACCACCAAAGCGGTAAACGGAGGTTCAAGCTGTGGGTAGTCAAGATACGCCGCGGCAACGTGTGCCTTAACGTGGTTTACAGCCACTAAAGGAATATTATTTGCAAAAGCCAATGATTTTGCAAAATTCACGCCGACCAGCAACGCACCGATAAGTCCGGGGTGGGACGTTACGGCAATACAGCCGATATCGGCAAGAGTAACTCCCGCCGTATCAAGTGCCTCGTAGGTTATATTGCTTATTGCCTCTATATGTGCTCGACTTGCAATTTCAGGCACGACGCCACCGTAAAGTCTATGCGTTTCAATTTGAGAAGCAACTATATTGGAGAGTATCTTTCTCTCTCCATCTCCCATACTGACCACCGCTGCGGAGGTTTCGTCACAGGAGCTTTCAATTCCGAGAATGTACATTTTTTATTCCACCAACGTTTTTTTCATCAATACAGCATCCTCCGTGGGATCGCTGTAAAATTTTTTTCTTTCACCTATCGCAAGAAAGCCGCATCCCTCATACAGAGTGATTGCCGCAAGGTTGCTTTTCCTTACCTCAAGGTATATCGCGGCTATTCCGTTCTCACGTCCGTATTCGATCAGTGCCTCAGTCACCATTTTTGCCGCACCTTTTCTTCGGAAGTCGGGATGCGTAGCTATATTGGTAACCTGACCCTCGTCAAGCACCGTCATCATTCCACCGTAAGCTATTACGGTATCATTGCAGACTGCGACAAAACCAACACCGCCGTTGCCTGCAAACAGCTCAAGACTTTTTTCTGACCACGGTGATGAAAAGCAAAGCCGTTCTATATCTGCCACGTGTGGGATATGCTCAAGGTCAAGCCTGACTATATCCATAGGTTTACTCTGCCTCTGTTTCGGTAGCGACAAGATTGCCGTACTCCGAAACGTAGCTCTGCATTTCGTTTCCAACCTCAACACATCTGTTTTCAAATCTGTTAAATAAAAGCTTTCTTCCGTCGCTCAGTTCAAAATAAGAGAGTGAGTAATATATGCCCATATTTTCGTCTGCCAGTTTAACCACCCAATTTATAAGGTAATTCGACGCAGGTAATGCAGGACTGGGGCGGCTTACAGCCTCTCCGTTTACATAAGCATTTACAAGTGCATCAAGCACTTCAGCGTCTGTTATGCTAAAATTCAAATCTATATCCACATCCACGCTCGCGTAGGAAATATCCATATCGGAGAGTGTGGGAACACTTTCTCCGTCGGCATAAAATACAACTCCGTTGCTCGTCAGCCATTTTTCGGGCGATACTCCCTCTATCTCGTAAAAATCGATCTCTCCAAGGCGTCCGTATGCCTTTTCTCCTACCGCTATCGGCTCATAGCAGTACGGTGCTTCGTTATATGTAATACCGCTCTTATTATCAACGTATTTTCCGTCGTTGGTCATTTGAATTTTGTTTACCTTTGCACAACCGCAAAGCAAGGTCGCGGTCGCAAGTAATACGGCACACACCGCCGTTATATATCTTCTTGTTTTCATAAAATCCTCATCAATAACCAAACTGTCCCGAAAGAGAATCATCGTTCTCTATCCAATCAGATACCTTTATAACTCTATACTCGTCCTTGGTATCTCTTACCACTACGGTTTCTATTCCCGCGTTTATTATCTGACGCTTACACATCATACAGCTGTTTGTTCCGCTGAAAAGCTCTCCCGTTTGGGGTGAAATGCAGACCATATAAAGAGTTGCTCCGAGCATTCTCTCTCTTGCCGCCGCAATTATTGCGTTGGCCTCTGCGTGTACGGAGCGACACATCTCATATCTTTCTCCTCTTGGGATCTTAAGCTCGTCGCGTATACAGCTCTTAATATCGTTACAGTTTTTTCTTCCTCTGGGTGCTCCGTTGTATCCCGTGGAAACGATAACGTCGTCCTTTACTATAATCGCTCCGAAAAGTCTACGCATACAAGTGCCTCTCTCGGCAACCGTCTGTGCTATGTCAAGGTAGTAATTCTCTTTTGATATTCTACTCATTTTCTTATCTCCTGAATAAATTTTTGCATACATAGTTTATTATACATCTATTTCACAAATAAATCAAGTGCCGTTTTACATTTTTGCGAATTTTGTTAAAAAATATATTTTTAATTTGTATAACTTTACTCCAAGCTCTTGAAATAATCGGCTTTCTATGATAAAATTATAGTGATATTTTTTAATTCCAGGAGAACATATGGATAACGGAAAAATTCAAAATTCCGAAAATAGAAACAAGGCGATAAAACGCTTGAAACGCAAGATCGCTCCTTCCCTTCTTGCGGGTTTCTCTCTGCCCGTTACTCTGTTTTTGTACGGTCCGTTTGACCTGTTTGCTCAAAACAGAGCGGAATTTTTATTTACTCTATACGATTTTCTTTTTCCCTGCCTGATAATTACTTTTATTTGCGGAGTTATTTTGTCGGCAATTGCTCTTTTGTTGAGAAAAACGGCATACCGAGTTTACACGGCAGTTCTTTTTTGGGCGTCCGTTATGCTTTTCCTTCAGGGAAGTTACCTTAACTTCGGATATACTGCTCTCACCGGTGACGGCGTAACCGAAGCGGCTCCGCCTTGGCTTGTTGTAACAAACGCTGTCATATGGGCTTCAACTCTCGCAATAACGATTGTCTGTGTGTTAAAGCTTAAATCCGTCAGAAAAAATCTAAAAACGATCGTATCCTTTGGACTTGCTTTGATTTTATTTATGGAGTGCGTGGGTACTGTAACGGTGTCCTTCAAGGACGATGTTTTTGCAAATCAAGAAGATATTCTTAGCCAAGGTAATGACTCCATCGGTGCCAAAATGCTGACCGCTGAAAATCTTACGACCTTATCCGAAAACAACAACGTCGTCGTTTTCGTCGTAGACAGATTTGATTCTTCATATTACAAAAAAATCGTTTCAGACGCACCCGAGCTTCTTTCTGAGCTTGATGGATTTACGTATTACAGCGACAACGTATCACTTTATCCTCGCACCTTCCCCGCAATAACATACATGCTGACAGGTGCTGAAAAGTCGGGAGATACAGACAGACTTGACTACTTTAAAGAGGCTTACCAAAACGCAGATAATCTCCGCTATCTCAACGATAACGGTTACGGTATAAACATTTATACGGCAGATTATTACGCCTATGACAACGCATCCGTTATGGCGGAATATACCCAAAACGTCACCTCGTATACCTCAATGAGGATAACAGACAAAGCACAGCTCATAGGCTCTATGATCGCTTTTTCCGCATACAGATATTTTCCGTTCTTCCTAAAGGGAACGGTAGACTTTATCAGCACGTCGTCCTTCTCTTCTCTGGTGGAATTTTCCTCTGACTCCGACGAGGAAAAATATTCCACAGACAACAAAAAAGTATATGAGCAGTTAACGTCAGAGGATTTCACACTCACGAATGAGGCAGGCAGGTACACGTTCTTGCATATCGACGGATGTCACGGCCCTTCAAAATACGATGCCCAATTTAATGAGGTCGAAGGAAATAACAGCAACATACTCGATATGGCAACTCAATCGTTTGCTATAATCAACAGATATATTCGCGAGATGAAGCGTCTTGGCGTATACGACGACGCTACTATCGTTATCACGGGCGACCACGCGGCGGCGATAAGCGACTCCAAGCCCGTGGAGGGTGCAAGAGTCACCACTCTTCTTTTTAAATCAAGCGGAGCTGTTAACACAGATATAATCGAAAACAAGGCTCAAGCCTGTCAGGAAGACATCTGGAAAACTATTTTTGCCTCGGAGGGTTTGGATATTCCCGAGGGATGCGGCGGTGAAAACCTTTTGACCGTATCAGAAGCGGCTGAACGCACACGAAGATACGTGTTTCACCGTATGAACGGAAATACGGCAGAGGAAATAGAATACAAAATAATCGGCAATGCAAACGATTTTTCAAATTGGAGCATCGTGTCAAGAAAAGAAATTCAACGTATTTACAATTAAAGGCGGTAACCTATGGATACTATTCTTTACTATATTTGTATTCCCTTTGGAATACTTATGAAGTGGTGTTGGCAGCTTGTGGGTAATTACGGAGCAGCTATACTGCTCTTCACCCTTGCAACCAAGATACTTCTTCTCCCCCTCTCAGTATGGGTACATAAAAACTCAATCCTTATGGTAAAGATACAGCCCGAGATAAATTTCATCAAGGCAAGATTTTTCGGGGATGCCGATATGATTGCAGACGAACAAGCAAAACTCTTCAAAAAGCACAAATACCGTCCTGCCGCATCTCTTATTCCACTTGCAGTGCAAATAATTCTGCTTATGGCAGTCATTGGAATTATTTATGCACCTATGGATTACTTATTAGATATATCTCCCGCAGTATCCCACGCATTAGGTGAGTTTGCAGGTGTTAATTTTGAGGACTCTGCTTGGCAAATATCCGTCATTCAGACAATACAAAACGGAGGAATCACGACAGAATCTGCCGTATTAGGCGTGGACGGAGCTGAACTTGCATCGGTCATTGATTCGGTTATGGAGTTTGACACCTCGCTTTTCGGACTTGATCTGTCTTTCGTCCCTTCAACGCTATGGGGAGTATACGCTCTCGTTCCGCTTATAGCAGGAGCTTCAGCGTGGCTTTTGTGCTTTACTCAAAATCTCTCAAACGTTATACAGCACGAGCAAAGCGTTTACAATAAATACGGTCTTATGGCAGTTTCCGTTGGTATATCTCTTTATCTCGGCTGTTTCGTTCCCGTAGGAATCGCTCTTTACTGGGTGGCAAGTAATCTTTTGTCCATAGCTCAGATGTACGCACTGAATTGGGTCATTTCTCCTAAAAAGCAGGTTGACTACGACGCTCTTGAGCGTAGCAGAGCGGCTCTCAATGAGCTTAATTCACTTGACAGCGACATAGACAAAAAGCAACAAAAGCTGAATAAAAAAAGAGAAAAGCAGGACTACAAGCGTTTCTTCGGTATAGTCAACAAGCATCTTGTTATATATTCAGAAAAAAGCGGCTTTTATAAATATTTCAAGGACATTATCACCGAGCTTCACAAGCGTTCAAACATTGTTGTACATTACGTTACCAACGATCCCGACGACGTGATATTTGAGATTGCAAAGGAAAACCCTCGCATCAAGCCATATTACATTGGAATGAAGAAAACAGTGACGCTTATGATGAAACTTGAGGCAGATATGGTTCTTATGACCACCCCAGAATTCAACAAGCTTTACCTCAAACGCTCTTTTATGAAAAAAGATATTGAGTACGTCTACGTCCCCCACGACACTATGAGTGTTCATATGGGCTTTACCGAGGGAGCTCTTGACGAATTTGACACGATTTTTTGCACAGGACCTCATACAGAAAAAGAAATAAGAGCAACCGAAAAACACTACGGTCTTAAAGAAAAAATTCTTGTTCGTTTCGGATATCCTCTCTCTGACGAGCTGTCGAAAAAAGCACGTTTTCTTTCATCTCCATCAGGTGAAAGAAAACGCATACTTATAGCACCCTCTTGGCAGGAAGATAATCTTCTTGACAGCTGTATAGACACACTTATTGATAACTTGCTTTGTGACGAATATAAAATCACCGTTCGACCTCACCCCGAATACGTTAAAAGATACGGTGAGCGTATGAAAAAGATAGTTGACAAATACGCAAATAAGGTCGGTGACGGACTTGAATTCGAGCTTGATTTTTCCGACAGCTCTTCTATATATTCATCCGATCTTCTTATAACCGATTGGTCGGGAATCGCTCCCGAATTTTGCTTTGCTACGGGACGCCCCGCTATATTTGTAAACACGGAAATCAAGTGTCGAAACCCCAATTGGCGGAATATTGGAATTGAGCCTGTGGAAATAGCCTTGAGAAGTAAGCTGGGAATTGCTCTTGACAAGAATGAATTGTCAGATGTCAAGCAGTACACAGAAGACCTTTTGAAAAACAAGGAGGTCTATTCCGAAAAAATAAACCAAGCCTTCAAGGAGCATTTGTTCAATCACGGAAATTCGGCTGCCGTCGGTGCTAAGTATATACTGTCAAGACTGACGTCAAAGGGTTGACAAAAGGCAAAAAATATATTATAATCTTATATGGTCTTCACTTTATGAAAGGATTGTAATTTATGATGTTTTATTCCCTTTACATTGATGCATCTACTATTTCGATCGTAGTAACCTCAATAAGCGGTGTTGCCGTGGCTGTGGGTGCTGCCGCTGTAATTCTCTTCCGCAAGGCAAAAAAGAAGGTGGCAAAAACACTCGGCATAGACGAAAATGCTAACAAGGAGGTTGAGGAGGATATTGTTCTTACCGAAACCGACGAGGACGAGGATTGAGGAATTTCTATGAATCTTTGTGACGTAAAAACTATAAAACAAATAATGGCTATGTTCAACATCAACTTCCGCAAGGAGTTCGGACAGAACTTTCTTACCAACGTATCGGTGGTTGAGGACATTGCCGACAACTGCTGCGACGACGCAGAAAGCACCATACTTGAGATAGGTCCCGGGGTGGGCGTACTTACCCGTGAGCTGGCGGTACGATACAAAAAGGTTATTGCCGTAGAAATTGACAACGGTCTTATTCCTGTCTTAAAATATACGTTGGGCGAATTCAGTAACGTCACCGTTATCAACAGCGACGTTATGAAGGTTGATCTTGGTGAGCTTCTCGCACCTTATTTTGAGAGGGGACGGGTGTCGGTTTGTGCTAATCTCCCCTACTATATCACCACTCCAATACTTATGAAGCTGTTGGAGTCGGGGTTACCGTTTGACTATATCACAGTTATGATACAGTCCGAGGTCGCAGACCGTTTGTGCTGTGCCCCCGGCTCGAAGAATTGCGGTGCTATCACCTCCGTTCTTAACTATTACGGAGAGCCTGAAAGACTTTTCAGGGTAGGTGCTCACAACTTTCTCCCCTCTCCCAAGGTAGAATCCTCAGTAATTCGCATAAAGCTCCACAAGCAAAAGCCGTTCGTTCCCAAGGACGAAGCCATATTCTTCCGCACGGTAAAGGGGGCTTTTGAGCAAAGGAGAAAAACTCTTCCGAACGCTCTTGCATCCGCTTTCGGAGAGCTTTCCAAGGAACAGCTTACGAATATTATTCTCAACTGCGGTCACTCTGCTGACATCAGAGGAGAAAAGCTGACCGTTGAGCAATTCGTCGGACTTTCCGACTCTATATACGACTCGCTGAACCCCAGCAATTAACATCAACACATAAATTTAAGGAATATTCCTCGGAATATTCCTTTTTCTTTTTTTAAATATTTTTTATACGACAACCTAATGCGACAAATTATTCGTCAGCTATGATGTATAATATTGGTAAATACTGTAAAAGAGGTCTTAGAAGTGGGGCAAACGGTTTATCTGGATTTGTTTTTTATTATAAATTTCAGTATGGACTTTCTGTGTTTTTATCTTGCGGGTACGTTGCTTGGCAGTAAGCTGTCTGTGCTCCGTATGCTTTTAGGAGCTACCGTGGGCGGTATATACGCCGATATTTCACTGTTTCTACCCGTAAACGGACTTCCGGAGCTGATATTACATATCGCCGTCTGCGGACTAATGTGTATAATCGTATACGGAACACGCTCCATACTTGTAAATACCTGCGTCTACACAGCTACTTCTGCCGTGCTTGGTGGATTTATGACGGCAACCTTTGAGCTTCTCAACACGCTTGATATTCCCTTTTCGGAAATAAAAGAGGACGGAATATCTGCGTGGACTCTTCTTTTTCTTGCCACCGTAAGTGCTGTCATAACCTTACTTGGCGGTCGCTTTTTCAGGCGAAAATCATCTGCAAGGTATACTGACGTGAGACTTGAGTTTCAAGGGAAAACAACAATTTTGCGAGGCTTTTGCGACAGTGGAAATCTATTGCGTGATCCTATAAGCGGAAAGCCTTGTATCGTAGCCGACAAGTCCTCTCTCTCTGGTCTTTTTTCAAGTGACATTCTGAAGTGTTCCGCTGAAGACGCTCATAGTCTATCCGCAAAATATACGTCAAGAATACGGTTGATACCGGCAAAAACCGCTACCGGCACAGGAATGCTTATGGCCGTAAGATTAGATGCAATATATCTTAATGAAAGACAGGTGGACGCTCTATTGGCTCTATCGGAGTTAGGAGAAAACGACGGCTGTCAGGCACTTGTGCCTTGTCAGCTTCTTATGTAACAAATTAAAGGGGGGAATATAATGTCAAACAAATTATTAGCGTTTCTTGAAAAAACAGGATATAAAATAATAGGATTTTTAAAAAATATAAAATTCCGTTTCAGTCAAAAAAAGTCCAAGGGTATATATTTTATCGGAAGCACCGAAATCCTGCCACCGCCTCTCACCCGTGAAGAAGAGATAGAAATGATCTCCAAGCTGGGAGAGGAAGATTCGGCAAGACAAATACTTATCGAGCATAATCTCCGCTTGGTGGTATATATCGCCAAGCGTTTTGACAACACCGGAGCAAGTCTTGAGGACCTTGTTTCCATCGGAACTATCGGGCTTATCAAAGCCATAAATACTTTTAAGGCAGACAAAAACATAAAGCTCGCTACTTATGCTTCAAGATGCATTGAAAATGAAATACTTATGTACATAAGAAAACATTCAGGAACTCGTGCAGAGGTATCTATCGACGAGCCTCTTAACGTGGATTGGGACGGAAACGAGCTTCTGCTCTCCGATATTCTCGGGAGCGAGGACGACAGCATATCCTACGAAATCGAGCAATTTGAGGAGCGTATGGCAGTAAGACGTGCGGTCGAATCCCTTGAACCGAGAGAAAGAGAAATAATTGAGCTTAGGTACGGTATGAGCGGGAAAAAGGAAATGACTCAAAAGGAAGTTGCCGACAGATTGGGGATATCT
Organism: Eubacteriales bacterium; assembly: GCA_045658185.1. Taxonomy (GTDB): domain Bacteria; phylum Bacillota; class Clostridia; order Oscillospirales; family CAG-272; genus HGM12713. The sequence continues at coordinate 30,222 of JAZOUQ010000039.1, read as the reverse complement.
CAATCCTATATTTCAAGACTTGAGAAAAAAATTCTTGCAAGACTAAAAGCACAGATAAAGGCGGGATACTGATGGATAAGAATAAAATAGTAATTGCCTTCGGAACACGTCCGGAGGCAATTAAAATGTGTCCGCTCATAAAGGAGCTAAAGGCTCGAAGTGATATTCAAACGGTAGTTATATTCACAGGGCAGCACAGAGAAATAGCAGAGGACGTTATGCGTACATTCGGAATAGTGCCCGACTACGATATGAATATTATGCGTCCCTCACAAAGTCTTTTCGACATTACGGTAAATATCCTTGACGGAATAAAAGAACTTCTCTGTCGCGAGTCGCCGTCTGCAGTCGTAGTCCACGGCGATACAACCACCGCATTTGCCGTATCACTTGCTTCGTTTTATATGAATATTCCCATAGCACACGTTGAGGCGGGACTTAGAAGTCATAATATGAACTCCCCCTTTCCCGAGGAGTTTAACAGACGAGCGGTTGCCCTCGCCGCATCATATCATTTTGCACCAACTCATCTTGCCGCTGAAAATCTCTGGAACGAAGGAATACCAGCCTCACAGGTATACATTACGGGAAATACCGTAATAGACTCCTTGGATTATACTTTATGTAAGGATTTCAAAAACGATCTTCTTCCCCGTAACGGCGAACGGTTGATTTTTGTTACCGCACACCGCCGTGAAAATGTGGGTGAGCCGTTAAAAAATATGCTGAGTGCTGTAAAGAATTTAGCAAAAGAGCATACCGACGTGAAGGTTCTCTATCCCGTTCACCCAAACGGTACGGTGCGGCAGATAGCTGAAAAAATTCTCAGCGGTTGCGAGAGAATAACACTCTGCCCTCCCCTTGAGGTTACGGAATGTCATAATATTCTCGCACGAAGTCATATTATTCTCACCGACTCGGGAGGTATTCAGGAGGAAGCGGCAGCCTTGAGGAAGCCCGTTCTTATTATGCGTAACGAAACAGAACGCCCCGAGGGTATTCTCGCAGGTGTTGCAAGACTTGCGGGAACTGACAGACTTCAGATAGAAGCAACCGTCAATGAGGTTCTTAATAACGAAGAAATCTATATCCGTATGAGTTCTGCAAAAAATCCTTACGGTGACGGCAAGGCGTGTGAAAAAATTGCGGATATTTTATGCCAAAACATATGTGTATGAAAAAAGGACTATCTCCAAAGAGATAGTCCAATTTTTATTTAACTTAAAATTAGTTAAGCTCTGCGAAGTACTTGATCGTACGAACCATCTGGCTGGTGTAGGAGTTCTCGTTGTCGTACCAAGAAACAACCTGTACCTGGTAGGTATCGTCGTCGATCTTTGCAACCATAGTCTGGGTTGCATCGAAGAGAGAACCGTAACGCATACCGATAACGTCGGAAGATACGATCTCGTCGGTGTTGTATCCGAAGGACTCGGATGCAGCAGCCTTCATTGCAGCGTTGATACCGTCAACGGTAACGTCCTTACCCTTAACTACTGCTACGAGGATAGTGGTAGAACCTGTGCAGGTAGGAACTCTCTGAGCAGAACCGATAAGCTTACCGTTGAGCTCGGGGATAACAAGGCCGATTGCCTTTGCAGCACCGGTGGAGTTAGGAACGATGTTCTGTGCACCTGCACGAGCACGGCGGAGGTCACCCTTTCTGTGAGGACCGTCGAGGATCATCTGGTCACCAGTGTATGCGTGAACAGTGGTCATGATACCGCTCTGAATAGCAGCATACTCGTTGAGAGCCTTTGCCATAGGAGCAAGGCAGTTGGTGGTACAAGAAGCAGCGGAGATGATCTTGTCATCAGCGGTAAGAGTCTTCTCGTTTACGCTGTATACGATGGTCTTGAGGTCCTTACCTGCGGGAGCAGAGATAACAACCTTCTTAGCACCTGCGTTGATGTGAGCCATAGACTTCTCGGTGGAGCAGTAGAAACCGGTGCACTCGAGAACAACGTCTACGCCAAGCTCACCCCAAGGGCAGTTAGCAGCGTCCTTTTCGGAGTAGATCTTGATGGTCTTTCCATCAACAGTGATGCTGTCCTCGCCAGCAACTACGGTATCTGCGAGAGCGTACTTACCCTGAGCAGTGTCGTACTTGAGAAGGTGAGCGAGCATCTTAGGATCGGTAAGGTCGTTGATTGCAACTACCTCATAACCCTCTGCGCCGAACATCTGTCTGAATGCAAGACGTCCGATACGGCCAAAGCCGTTAATAGCAACTTTAACTGACATAGTTAAAATCCTCCAAAATAAAATATTTTTTACTGCTTCTTTCAAAACAGTTTATATCAATTATATATTTTATCTCATTTTTTGTAAATATACAAGGGTTTTGACGAAATTTTATCAATTTTGTATAAATGCACTATTTTTGTCTTTTTTTTGAAAAAATATTGGTGTTTTATATATGTTTTATACAAATCCTTATATGTGCTTTTATCTTTCAAAAGAGGCCGAGCCTGTCGGCTCGACCTCTAAAAACCATTTTATTAAACCACGCCCTGAGCCTTCATAGCCTCTGCAACCTTGATGAAGCCTGCGATATTCGCACCTGCTACAAGGTCATCGCCAAGACCGTACTCGTTTGCAGCCTTTACGGAGTTGTTGAAGATGTTCTTCATAATGCCCTTAAGCTTCTCGTCAACCTCTTCTGCACTCCAAGCATAACGCATGGAGTTCTGGGACATCTCAAGACCGGATACGGAAACACCGCCTGCGTTAACTGCCTTGGAAGGAGCAACGATAACGCCGTTTGCCTTCAGGTATGCAACAGCCTCGTTAGTGGTAGGCATATTGGAAACCTCAACGTAATACTTAACGCCGTTAGCAACGATCATTTCAGCTTCCTTCATATCAACCTCATTCTGGGTAGCACAAGGCATAATGATGTCAGCCTTAACGCCCCAAGGCTTCTGTCCGGGGAAGAATTCAACGCCAAACTTATCAGCGTAATCCTGAACCTTGTTACGGCAGGATGCACGCATTTCAAGCATATAGTTTACCTTCTCCTCGGTGGAGATTCCATCGGGATCGTATACGTAGCCGTCGGGTCCGGAAATGGTAACTACCTTACCGCCAAGCTCGTTTACCTTCTTTACAGTACCCCAAGCAACGTTACCGAAGCCGGAAATAGCAAAGGTCTTACCCTTGATATCGTCGCCGAAGTAGTTGAGCATCTCAACGGTGTAGTAAACTGCACCGTAACCTGTTGCCTCGGGACGGATGAGAGAACCGCCGTAAGGAATTCCCTTACCCGTAAGAACACCCGTGAACTCGTCACGAAGTCTTTTGTACTGACCGTAGAGGTAGCCGATCTCTCTTGCACCAACACCGATGTCGCCTGCGGGAACGTCCGTGTCAGCACCTATGTACTTCTGAAGCTCGGTCATAAAGCTCTGGCAGAAACGCATAACCTCCGCGTCCGACTTGCCCTGAGGGTCAAAGTCAGATCCGCCCTTACCGCCGCCCATAGGCAGAGAGGTGAGGGAGTTCTTAAAAGTCTGCTCAAAGCCGAGGAACTTTATAATGCTCTCGTTAACGGAGGGGTGGAAACGAAGACCGCCCTTGTAAGGACCGATTGCACTGTTAAACTGAATTCTGAAACCGCGGTTAACCTGTACGTTACCGTTGTCGTCTACCCACGGAACACGGAACTTGATTATTCTCTCAGGCTCAACCATTCTCTCGATAACGCCGCTCTTTACGAAATCGGGACGTGCTTCGATAACAGGCTCGATAGACTCAAGAACTTCCTTTACAGTCTGATGAAATTCGGGTTCGTTGGGGTTTCTCTTAACGACTCTTCCCATAAGCTCGTTAAGGTACTGATTCTTAAAGCTCATTGTTAATTACCTTCTTTCAAAAAAATGTTAAATTGAAAAATCAATTTTTTACCAACTAAATGTTATTATAACACAACAGTTTATATATGTCAATAAATTTTATCGACATTTTTACACTCAATTTGCGATTTTTTTTAATTTTATTGCAAATATCACTACTGACACGCTCATTTTTTGCTGATGTTTTTGAGCAATATTTATCTGACCGCCCTTGTGTTTACAATTTACAAAGCAAATTTAAAACGACCACACTTACACATTTGGATTCATTGTCAAAAATGCAAGTTGTAAACCTCAAACTTTCACTTTCTGATAAAATCCTTGGGCTTGAAATACTGATAAAGACGGCAAGGTATCATACCGTTATAAAGCTTTCGTATCTTGTCTGCACGTCTGCCGTACAGCCTCTCGAAATTCTCCGCAGAGGTAAGAACGTATATCTGCCACGGGTCAAGCCTTGAGAATGCTCTGCCCATATCTCTGTAAAGTGCCTCCGCCTCGGAAAGTGTCATAAGTCGCTCCCCGTAAGGAGGATTACACGCGACAGTTCCCCGTCTTCCCTCCTCCTTTTCTATCTTTCTCGCATCGGCACGGAAGAATTTTATGTAACCGTCCACACCAGCTCTTTTGGCATTTTCTCTCGCCTTGTCAAGCACCTCGGTATCAATATCCGAGCCGTATGCCTCAAATATGCTCTCTCTCTTTATCTCCGACTCTGCTTTTTCTCGTTCTGCCGTCCACAGCTTTGCATCGAATATAGGAAAGCTCTCCGCGGCAAAGCTTCTGCCAAGTCCGGGGACTCTGCCCGTGGCTATCATAGCCGCCTCGATAACGATAGTTCCCGAGCCGCAAAAAGGATCCCAAAATAAGACGTCCTCCTTCGGACGTGCTATCGTTGCGATCGCCGCCCCTAGCGTTTCACGCAGAGGTGCTTCTCCCGATGCGGGGCGGTATCCTCTTTTGTGAAGTGCTATGCCCGACGTATCTATCATAAGCGTAGCCTCGTCCTTAAAAATGAAAAATTCCACCTGATATTTAACGCCTGTTTCGGGGAATATTCTGATGCCGTATTTTCCTGAAAGTCTGTCAACTATGGCCTTTTTCACAATGCTTTGGCAGTCGGGTACAGAATAAAGCCTTGAGTGTATCGCGTGACCCTTGACAGGAAATATATCGTCCTTGCCGATATATTTTTCCCAAGGCAACGCCTTTGTTCCCTCAAACAGCTCGTCAAAGCTGTACACGGGAAAGCTTCCCATCCATATGAACACTCGCTCGGCACATCTCAGTCTTAAATTTGCCGCTATCAAAGTGCTTTCATCTCCGTCAAAGGTTACTCTTCCATCGATAGTTTCCACTCTTTTTCCGCCTATTTTATCTATCTCCTCGCCAAGCAGTCTTTCAAGACCGAAAAGGCAGGTGGCGACCATTCTCAATTTCATAAGTTTCTCCCTTTTTGTTTGTTTTCTCATATATTATATTTCAAAATATTCCGTCTGTCAATAGCACAAAGAAAATTATGATATTGTTCAAAATCCATCGTTTGCTCAAAACAGTTATTATTTTAACCTTTTTTGAGCACATATTTCTCGTTTTTTACCAACAAACCCGTTTTTGATTTCACTTTCCAATTCAAAAACAATAATAATGAACACTTTTTTTGTGAAAAGCTATTGACAAAGCTATATAATTATGGTACAATTACATCAACAAATACCGTTCAATACACCCCCGATAAGCGTTAATGCCTGAACAGAGGGTATATTTTTATACCTTTTTTGGTAAAATTCTTTTGTAACGGCGTTCAAAAATTCGAGCTTTTGAGATGGGCGTTGAACGGAAAACAAAAAAGAAAATGTTAAGGAGCTTTTGTTATGAAAAAAACACTCAGAAACGTACTTCTTGTTGCACTTTCCCTCTTTATGCTTTCCACCTGCTTTACGGGTTGCGGAAAGAAGGAAGAAATAATCGTGTATACAAGTATTGAGGATTATCGAGTTGAGTATATGCAGAATAGACTTAACGAGCAATTTCCCGATTACAAAATAAGAGTTGAATATGTAGGTAGTGCCGATCAAGCCGCTAAAATAAAAGCTGCCGGTACTGACGTTGAGTGTCACATAACGCATGACCTTGAATACGCTTTTGCACAATCAATAGCCGCAGACGGTATCCTTGCCGACCTTACCGACATTGCTGACTTCTCTGTTTTCTCCGACGAGCTGGTAGAAAGCAAATACTATCTTCCCGAGGTTAGAAACGGCGGAGCTATCATTATCAATCCCGCAGTTCTTGAAAAGCACGGTCTTGAAGCTCCTACTTGCTATGAGGATCTTCTTGCACCCGAGTTCGAGGGACTCATTTCTATGCCCAACCCCGCTTCTTCCGGCACAGGTTATATGTTTCTTCTGAACCTTGTAAACGAGTGGGGCGAGGACAAGGCGTTTGAGTATTTCGATGCACTCTCCGAAAACATACTTTCCTTTACCTCCTCGGGATCGGGTCCCGTTAACTCGTTAGTAAAAGGAGAGGTTGCCGTTGGTCTTGGAATGACCTCACAGGCTGTTACCAAGATAAACGAAGGTGCTGACCTTAAAATTGTTTTCTTTGAAGAGGGTTCTCCCTACTCCGTTTACGGTCAGGGCATAATTGCAGGTAACGAAACCAATCCCGCGGTTGTTGAAGTGTTCCAATTCATAGCAACGACCATAACTGAAGAAATGAATGAGCTTCATTATCCCGAAAAGCTGTTCAAGGACAAGAGCTTTAAAATAAATAATTTCCCCGAAAATATCGTTTACGGCGATATGAGCGACAACACTTCTGAAAGAAAGGATGCACTTCTTAAGAAATGGAATCATTAAAGAAAAACAAGCTTACGATAACCAACCTGAGAAAGGTATACGACGACGATCCCAATTTTATAGCACTTAACGACGTTTCTTTTGAGGTCAAGGACGGAGAGTTTCTCTCCATCCTTGGACCTTCGGGTTGCGGAAAGACCACTCTTCTGCGTATAATAGTAGGACTTCTACCCCCCACCAGCGGAACGGTATTGCTTGATGATACCGACATCACTCATGCTCCCGCATCCGCAAGAAATATGGGAATAGTTTTCCAGAACTACGCTCTGTTTGAGAATATGACAGTTAAGGAAAACATCTGCTATGCGGCGATCCTCAATGCTAAACGCAAGATCAAAGAAGCAAAAAAGCAGGGCAAGGAGTACAATGCAGATTACAAGGAAAAGATAAGTGCTAAGGCTGAAGAGCTTATGGCAAATCTTGGAATTTCAGAACACGCCAACAAGCGTCCCGGTGAGCTTTCGGGCGGTCAGCAACAGAGAGTTGCTATCGCAAGAACCCTCATTCTCCACCCTCAGGTAATGCTCTTTGATGAGCCTATGTCCGCACTTGACGTGGCAACAAGACTTCAGCTTCGCAAGATAATAAAGGACATTCAGAAAAAGTACGGAACTACTATGATATACATCACCCACGACCAGGAAGAGGCGTTTGCTATGTCCGACAGAATTCTGGTTATGGAAAACTCCCGTATCAGTCAGATAGATACTCCCGAGAATATCATTTCTGCTCCCGCCAACGATTACGTAAAGCAGTTCGTGGTTGATAACCTCCAAACCAAAATAGAATCTCTCAGCAGATTTATGGAGTCGGGCAATGAATGAGATTATAAAAAGAAAACCGTCTGCGGGAAGTATAGTTACTAAGCTTACCCTCGCCGCAGTGCTTATCGGACTTGTTATTGTCCCGATAATTATGATGTTTACGGTGCTGACGCCCTCCGACATCAAGGACGTTTTTGAAAGCTCCAAGCTGTTCCCTGCCGTAAGAAACTCGCTTGTATTTACGGCAATATCAACCGTTATAGTCATAATCATAGCGTATGCTCTTGCTTGGTGCGTTCAGCGTACAGATATTAAGCTTAAGGGTGTGTTCAACGTTATACTTGTACTTCCTATGCTTATCCCATCCATATCTCACGGTATGGGCTTGATAATACTTTTCGGAAGAAACGGAATTATCAATAATCTTTTGGGAATACAGAGCAGCTTTATTTACGGCCCTGCGGGAATCATCGCAGGCTCGGTAATGTACGCGTTTCCCGTCGCATTTATTATGCTGTCGGACGTTCTTCGCTATGAGGACGTATCGGTCTATCAGGCGGCGGATATACTGGGTATTAACAAATCGAGAAGATTTTTGAGAATTACTCTTCCCTATTTGAGAAAACCTCTCATAGCCGCGGCATTCAGCACCTTTGCTATGATAATTACCGACTATGGAGTTCCCCTTATGATAGGTGGTACGACTAAAACCGTATCTATACTGATGTACGAGGAAGCAGTCGGTCAGCTTAAATTCGGACGAGGATGCGTATACGGAATACTTTTGCTTATCCCCGCTATCGTAGCCTTCGTCACCGACCTTCTCAACAAGGACAAGGCGTCCTCTGCTTTCGTTAAAAAGCAGGAGGGGATGAAATGCTCCAAGGGCAAAAACGCGGCGGCATACGTTATTTGCACCGTTGTTTCCGTGATGGCTCTTCTGCCTATCGTTGCGTTTATCATTCTTGCGTTCGTAAAGAGCTATCCTATGAATATGACTCCCACTCTTGATAATTTTATCAAGACGATGGACACCAGAGGCGGAACGAAATTCCTCGTAAACTCGGTAGTAATTGCCCTTTTGGTTGCAGCGATCGCTACGGTCATAGGATTCATAACCGCATACTTCACCGCCCGTGCAAAAGGCGGTCTGTCAAAGGTTTTGCACCTGCTTATGCTGACCTTTATGGCAATACCCGGTATCGTCCTCGGTCTTTCATACGTTATTGCCTTCAGCGGTAGCTTTATTATGGGAACTCTGGTTATATTGGTGATGGTAAATACGGCACACTTTATTTCCTCACCTTATCTTATGATGTACAACACCTTCGGAAAGATGAATGAAAATCTCGAATCGGTGGGTGAAACCTTGGGCGTTGGAAAGGCGAGAATGCTTAAGGACGTATTTTTACCTCAGAGCTTTGGAACTATACTTGAAATGTTCTCCTATCTGTTTGTAAACTGTATGATGACCATTTCCGCAGTATCCTTCCTTGCAAACAGCTCTACCCGTCCCATATCGCTTATGATAAATCAGTTTGAGGCACAAATGCAGTATGAAAGTGCGGCAGTAGTATCTCTTATGATATTGCTGGTCAATATCCTGCTGAAAGCCATTATCGGTATTATAAAATCTAAATGCAAGGTAAAGTGAGGCTAATAACTATGACGAAAAAACAGTTTGACGTTCTTGTTTGTCTTGAAGCAAAAAAAGAGGCGGCTTCTCAAAGAGAGATTGCCAAGGAAACGGGAATATCCGTTGGAAGCGTCAATAAAATAATTTCCGAATTTACAGAAAAGGGTTTGGTTGACGGCGGAAAGATAACCGACAAGGGTATAGAGGCACTTGAGCCTTATCGTGTAAAAAGAGCTGTATTTATAGCTGCGGGATTTGGTTCGCGTCTTGTTCCCATAACCCTCAACACCCCCAAGCCCTTGGTAAGAGTAAAGGGCGTGAGAATAATAGACACTCTGCTTGACGCGGTAGTTGCGGCGGGGATCAAAGAAATATACCTTGTAAGAGGCTATCTCGGAGAGCAGTTCGACCAGCTTATACACAAGTACCCCTCCATTCAGTTTATCGAAAATCCCATTTATAACGAGTGTAACAATATTTCTTCTGCATATATCGCTCGTGATCTTATCGCGGGAAGCTACGTTTTTGAGGCAGACCTTCTGCTCTACAATCCCAAGCTTATAACCAAATACCAGTATTCAACCAACTATCTGGGCGTACCTACGAGCAGAACGGACGACTGGTGTCTGATAACCGATTCAAACGGATACGTAAAGAAGCTTACAGTTGGTGGAATAAATTGCCACCACCTCTACGGACTTTCCTATTGGACCGAGGAGGACGGAAAACGTCTTGCAGAGCACCTTAAGGAGGTCTTTGAAAACGCTCCCGGAGGCAAGGAAAGATATTGGGACGAGGTTGCACTCGGATACTATATCGACGAGTACAAGGTGAGCGTAAGAGAATGTACCTTTGAGGATATTATTGAAATTGATACCTTCAATGAGCTGAAAAAGATAGACAAAAATTACGCGGTATAATTTATAATAAAACCCGCCGAGAGTATTGCTCTCGGCGGGTTTTATTTATCCTATCGTATATTTATAAACCTCGTTGCGAGGAAGTCCCAGCAGCTTTGCCGCCGACTTTACAGCCTCGTTGCGGCTCATTCCCTTTTCCTCGTAGTAGGCTACTGCTTCGGCAGGTGACATATTTACCTGCTCGTTCTCCGATACTCCGTTGCCGCCCTCAATGACCAGCACGTATTCCCCTCTCGGCTCGTGGGTTTGGTAATGCTCCACAGCCTCGCCAAGAGTAGTACGGAAAACGTCCTCGTTGAACTTGGTCAGCTCTCTGCAAAGCGAAATACGGCGTTCCTTTCCAAGTATATCGCAGAGGTCGGCAAGAGTTGCCTTTAATTTATGGGGTGCTTCGTGCAAAATAAAGGTACGGGTTTCCTTTGCCAACACGTCAAGCCTTTCCCGTCGCTCCTTTCCCTTTACGGGCAAAAACCCCTCAAAGCAAAAGCGTGAGGTGGGAAGTGCCGAAAGAGTAAGAGCCGTCACGAATGCACAAGCTCCAGGTATTGAAGTTACGGGAATTCCACGCTCCGCACACAGAACGACTATATCCTCTCCGGGGTCGGAAATTGCAGGTGTTCCCGCGTCGGTAACCAATGCACAGCTCTCGCCTCCCGAAAGCCTCTCAGCTATTCTCTCCCCCGCCTCTCGGCGGTTATGGTCGTGGTAGGCTATCAAGGTCTTTGATATGCCAAGTGCCGTAAGTAAACGGAGCGTATTGCGTGTGTCCTCGGCGGCAATAAAGTCCACCTCCGACAGCACCTTTACCGCTCTCTCGCTTATATCTGCAAGGTTACCTATGGGCGTAGCCACAAGATAAAGCGTACCGCCCTGCGTTTTATTTTTTTCGGTATCTATCATAAGCAACTGCCTTTCCTATCATTTTTTTGCCCTCTTCGAATATAATGTAATAAAAACATACGGAGAGTGCATATGGCTATAAGAATTTATATTGATCAAGGTCACAACCCTAAAAATCCCAACGCGGGTGCGGAAGGAAACGGACTGCGTGAGCAAGACATAGTCTATCCCATAGGCGTGGAGCTGGCGGCACTTCTTAACGCAAATCCGAATTATGAAGCCCGTCTTTCCCGTCCTACGCCCACCACACAGATAGGCTCTTCAAACTCCGAAAGCCTTCGTCTGCGTGTTCAGGACGCAAACGCCTGGGGTGCAGATTATTTCATCAGTTTGCACACAAATGCAGCCGAGTCCTCCGCCGCAAGCGGAATAGAAGCCTTCGCCTTTTCCCGCCCATCCGCCGCCTTTTCTCTTGGCACGGATATTGTGCAAAACCTCGCCGCAGCAACGGGGCTTCGTAACAGAGGTATGCAGGTGCGTACCAATCTGTACGTCCTGAGGAAAACCGCTATGCCCGCAGTTCTTGTGGAGCTTGGATTTATAACCAATCCCCGTGACGCATTTCTTATGCGTGACAACCCCGCACTGTTTGCACAAGGAATATATCAAGGTATTTTGGAATACACGTCTTAGTCGTTGTTCAACATCTCCATCAAACCTTGTTCGTCAATTATATTGACACCAAGGCTCTGTGCTTTGGTAAGCTTACTTCCTGCAGCCTCTCCCGCTACAACGTATGAGGTCTTGGACGAAACGCTTCCGCTCACCTTTCCGCCTGCCGCCTTGATAAGTGCCGCCGCCTCGTCACGTGACATGGTAGGCAACGTGCCCGTCAGCACGAAGGTAAGTCCTGCGAATTTATCTCCCGTGGGAGCGGCAACTGCTTCGGTGACAAGCCCAAGCTCCGCCAGTTTTCGGCAAAGCTCTGCATTCTGCGAATGAGAGAAGAAATCAACGACGCAATCGGCGGTTATTTCTCCAAAATCCTCTATCCCGCAAAGCTCCTCTCGGGTGGCGGATATCAATGCCTCAAGAGTCTTGTATCTCTTGGCAAGGGCAGCTCCCGCCACCTCGCCTATATTTCTTATTCCAAGTGCGTAGACCAAACGCTCAAGTCCAGCGGATTTAGAACGCTCTATGGCATCTACAAGATTCTTTGCGGACTTCTCGCCCATTCTTTCAAGCCCTGCTATGTCCTCTGCTTTGAGTGTATAAAGGTCGGAAACGTCCTTTATCAAGCTCTCACGGAGCAACAGCTCAACTATCTGCGGTCCAAGTCCGTCAATATTCATAGCATTTTTAGAGGCAAAATGCTCGATACTGCGTGAAAGCTGTGCGGGACAGGTGCTGTTTGTGCATCTTGCCGCAGCCGCCTCGTCGGCATCATAGGTTATCTTTTCTCCGCAGGACGGACAAAGCTCGGGCATAAAAAATCTTCTCTCTGTGCCGTTTCTCTTTTCGGGAACGGCTCTTACCACCTCGGGGATTATATCTCCCGCCTTGCGGACGATAACGGTATCGCCCAGCATTATATCTCTTTTGTTTATAAAATCAAGATTGTGAAGTGTGGCACGGCTGACGGTCGTTCCCGCAAGTCTTACAGGGGAAAGCACCGCATTTGGCGTCAGAACTCCCGTTCTTCCCACAGCAACGGTTATATCCTCAAGCACCGTTTCCTTCTCCTCGGGTGGGAATTTGTAAGCCACCGCCCATTTCGGGGTGTTAGTTCCCTCTCCCATCACCGCTCTGTGGGAAAGGTCGTCAAGCTTTATTACCACACCGTCAATATCGTAAGCAAGTCCATCTCTTTGCGAACCGATATACTTAATATGCTCCGCCACGTTCTCATAGCTGTTCGCAACCGTTCGCATCTCAAGTGTCTTAAAGCCAAGGGCGGAAAGTCGCTCAAGCGTTTCTGTGTGTGTCAAAGGGGTTCTGCCGTCGAGATAAAGCTGTCCTCCCTGAAAGTTAAACACGAAAATGTCAAGCTTTCGCTTTGCCGTTATCTTGGAATCAAGCTGACGGAGTGAGCCCGCCGCGGCATTTCTCGGGTTAGCCATAAGCTGTTTACCCTCTGCCTCTCTCTCTGCGTTTATCTTTTCAAAAACAGCTCGGGGCATATATACCTCACCTCTTACCGTAAGGTCAAGAGGCTCTTTTATTGTCAGCGGAATCGAGAATATTGTGCGGAGATTTTCGGTCACGTCCTCTCCCACCACGCCGTCGCCTCGTGTTGCTCCCTTTACGAACACTCCCTTTTCATAGGTCAGCGAAACGGAAAGTCCGTCAATCTTCGGCTCTACGGAATACGCAGGGGCGTCTATCTTCTCCCCCACACGAACACAAAAATCCTCCAGCTCCTCAAAAGAAAAAACGTCGGAGAGGGAGTCCATTCTGTAAGAATGAGTATATTTTTCAAATTTATCAAGAGCTCTGCCGCCTACTCTCACAGTCGGTGACGTAGGGTCGTAAAGCTCGGGATACTCGTCCTCAAGCTTTAAAAGCTCGGCATACATCATATCGTAGTCATAGTCGGATATTTCTGGGGAATCGTAAACATAGTATCTTTCCGAATGGTATGTGAGCTGTTTTCTCAATTCAACAACTCTGTTCCTTATTTCGTCGGTAATAATTTTACTCATATTCTCTCCAACAAACAAAAAATATATTGTATTTATTGTACCATATTTCTCCAAAAAAATCAACGGAAAAAGTATTTTTATTATGCTTTTCTCAAAAAATACGAAAAACAGACCTATACGCATTTTTTGCAATGCCATAGGTCTGTTTTTATCACTTTATCAACTGTCTGAGCTCATTAAGGAAGGTTTCAATATCCTTAAATTCGCGGTAGACCGAGGCAAATCTAACGTATGCTACCTCGTCACGTACCTTGAGCTTCTCCATCACCATCTCGCCGATCTCCTTGGTAGTCACTTCATTCGAGAGAGAATTTTGCAATTCGGATTCTATCTCGTTGACTATCTCCTCAGCGTTTACAGGTCGCTTTTGACACGCCTTGAGAAGTCCGCCGAGCAGCTTGTTCCTATCGAAAAGCTCCTTTGTTCCGTTCTTTTTGGTAACGAATATCTGCACGGTTTCTATTATTTCAAAGGTTGTAAACCTTTTTTGACAAGCAAGGCACTCTCTCCTTCTCTTTATGCTGTTTCCGTCCTCAACGGGACGTGAATCTATTACCTTACTGTCTATATGACCGCATGCGGGACATTTCATATCATAACACCTCTTTTATATTTGTTCCCGTATATTTTACCATACTTCACCCAAAAAGTAAAGAGTTTTTATAATTAATTCAAATTTGAAACGCACCGTATTTTATCTGCTTCCTATAATCGTCTGCGACCTCCTCCAAGTGACAGCAGGATATTTGATTGTGGCATATAAGTCGGAACAGCTCCTCAGCCTGTGCTTTATTTCCACCCACCATTTGAATATCGGTGTCAGCATCGGTCTTTGCACTTAAAATAAATCTTTCAATTCCGCCTATGCTGATAGAATGAAGTGTATATTCACACGCCTCAATTCTTTTTTCTTCTAACGCACATATTGTTACGCCATCTTTTTTTAACTGAATACACATATAAAAAGTCCTTTCCTTTCGATTTTGTGAATCGTACGCTAATTATAACACATCACTTTTCCGAAAAAACATTCACCCAAAACACGATTTAATCACACTTTTATGCAAAAGAGAGCATTTTTTGCCATTTTTTTCATTTTTTATTCAGATATTATGCATGCGCCTTATTTTTTATGCCTTTTTATTCATTTTTTGATGAAAAAATCGTATTTTTTGACAGCTGCAAATAAATTTTTATAGAAAATTAATTTGAATTTTTTCAAAAAACTCCTTGTTTTCCACGAATTCACAGCTCAAATCTACCCCAAAAGTGAAAAAATTCATTTTATGCAACAAAAACAAAAACGGCAAATAAAAAAGCCGCCGACCAAGATCTCTCTCCTCAAAGAAGAGTTGCCTTGGTCGGCGGCTGTAACTCCGTCTGTAAGCCGGGTTCTGTCGTGAACGGTCATCAATCTTCGCTTATCGTCACCGATAAGCTTCGGGGGTATCCCCGTGCCACCTGCGGATATGTGTCGGGCAAACATCCGACTGCGGTGTTGCTTCGGATAGGGTTTACAGCGCCGCTATGTTACCATAGAAGCGGGTGAGCTCTTACCTCGCCTTTCCATCCTTACCTCTTTCGAGGCGGTATATTTCTGTTGCACTTTCCCTGAAGTCACCTTCGGCTGACGTTATCAGTTATCCTGCCCTGTGAAGCCCGGACTTTCCTCACGGTAATACCTTTCGGCTCAATACCGCGCGACCGTTTAACGAAGTTACCGTAAAATTATATCACAAAGCTGACAATTTGTCAATAAACTCCTGGCAATACTTTTCAAGTCCCGAAAAATCCATTGCCGAAACGTAATATCCTTCCATCTCTGCGTGTACGCTTCCCGCCTCCGCCAATGATTCCTCAGCAAGCTGCTTCAGCCGATCTCTGCACTGCACCGTCGCACGGTACAGCCGCCGCACCTCGGAAAAAGCAACTACGTCCAGAAATCTTTTCGTATTTATTTTTGCACTCTCGTCGGATGTGGGCTGAGCCATAGAAGTAAAGCAGTCTGAGGTTTCGGGGAAAAATATCTCCTTCACCTTTCCTCTGTTGAACGTGTCATATGAAACCATTGCCTCGTATCCCATTTTTTTTGCAAGTAGCTCGAGCTCACCAAGATACAAGGCTGAAACACCGCAAATATCCTCCACATAGTAAACGCGAGCAGCAGAATCCGTGTACGTTGGCAAATATACCTCTCCCGCCGTTCCGAACGCTGACGTCTGACGAGTGACGACTTTACCTTTCCCCTTAAGTCCCAGTCTTGCAATATCACGAGCCGCCGCAGAAATCATCTTATCTGTTTTAACACAAGGAAGTATAAGCCTATCGGCTGCAAAATCAGTTTTTAACACCGCAGACAAGTAGCAATATCCTCTACTATACGCCCTCTTTTTTCGTTCAGAGAGATTTATAAGCTCCGCTTTGTTATCCGAGAGCCTTTGCTCACTCCAAAACACTCCCAAATCGATAATACTGTCTACGTAACCGGGAGCTACCGTATCGTAAGAATGAGGAGCTGTTCCATCAAGCATAGCAATCTCACCGTTTATAACCAAACCGTCAATAGAGGCTGTGTCGGAGGAACAGTAGTAATATTCAACGTCAGCACCCTGTCTTTCGGCAAAAGCACCTACTTTTTTCATAAAGCTGCTCTTCCCTGTTCCGGGTCCTCCCTTTATTATATATCGCCGCTTTATATTTTCTCCGAAAAATATTTCCTCAAACATACTGACGAAGCCCTCTCCCGAGTTTGCCGCCGCAAAAAAAGCTCTTCTGCTCTTGGTTTCTGACATAGCCGAGTTCCTTTCCGCAAGATACGTTTTACTTATCTCTCTATTATTTTTATGTTAACGGGCTTTATTCCCGACTGCTCGTATACTATCTCGTTTATCTGGGATATCTGTGCAGGTTGAAGTCCTTCAGATCTTACGACTATGTTTGCAGAGCCATCACTTATAACCGCAACACATTCCTCAAACCCCTTGGCAACGATGAGCGTTTCTATGTTAGACTCTGCCTCCATTATGTCTGCCAACTTGTTTATCTGTGCCAACGCCTCATTCTTCGCGGCTTCCGTGGACGCATCGTTATCCACTACGGATTGAAGAACCTCTATAGCCTCGTCGCGAGTACGCTGACGGTCTACCTGTATGCTTGAAAAATAAGAATCCACACTCTCGTCCTGGGGCGTAGTTTCGGGAGTGGGTTCCGCACCTGTTCCTGCATCCATACCCGCACTCTGGTCATAATTGTAGCCATCATCCTTCACAGAAAAAACAGCCACGTTAACTGCCACTGCTACAACGGTAAGCACAACTGCACCGAAAATAATAAAGTTTCTTTTTCCAACTCTTCTGCAAAAATCGGTTACTTTCGTCTTTACGTTATCAAATTTCATACTATACTCCTCCGAAAATTTTAAGTTTACGTTACATTATATTGACTTTTTTATACTTTTATGACTTTACTCTAAACATTCAAAATACGCTACCCTACGGCAACAAAAATTTTATTGGTGCTTATATCCAGCGACGCCGATACGAGAGCTACCATCTGTGCCCTTACCGCGGCACTGTCCGTTCCCTTGTAAACTATACCCACTCCCGATATTTCAGGATATTCATATGCCGAGATCACCGCTTTTTTGTCCGAACCGCTTCCCGACATAACAAGCTGGCTCTTATGTCCCGACGAGGTGGATTGAGAATCGTACGCATAAACCGTCCTGTATCCTCCCGAAAGGCTCACAAACACCTCCACGTCGGACACGCCCTTTACCTCCGAGCATATTTGTGCTACTCTCTTCTCCAGCATATTTGCATATTCTTCCGTCATAGTGTAGTCGTCACGAGTCGATGTCACGGTATCGGTATCCTCTTTTTTCGCATCTCCAAATACAAGCAACGCAACACCCGCAATTATGCAGAACAATATTAATATAAATTTTTGACGTTTATTTTTATATTTGTTTGTTTTTTCCATCATTAAAATCCTTTGTCAAATAAATTTAATGAAGATTATTTATAATTGTTATATTTTTCAACAATTATTTAGTATATTATTCGACAGTTAACGCCCGTTTTCTGCTGTATATAATCTTTTATGACAGATGGGTCTTTAGTAACTGCACCGCCATAAAGATACACTACCGCTTCGGTTAATATAATTCTGTCGTCCACGGTATCCGAAAACAACTGTATCTCCACCTCTTCCTCTTTTATATCGAGTTGGGTACATATCTCCGCTTCAATAGAATACTCTGCCTGTCCAATGCTTACCGAATGCAAATAATCATTGTATATCTGAACGCTCTCCGACTCCATAACCGTTAATGAATTTTCGTTAAAGAATTCCGACAGATCGTATTCATCAATGTGTGAAATCATAGGTAAAACAGGCAATACCAATGCACATACCACGCACAATGAACACAAGGTATCTATATATTTTTTCGCTCCACCGTCATCCGCCGCAGATTTTACAATAGCTGCTGAAATGCAGGTCAACGTCAATCCAAGAAGATATTCCCTCATTTATCCCCCCACAGCCACAGTGCATTTAACAAAGATCCCCATAGCAACGGCAAACGCAACAGAGGATATGGAAACAGCTCCCAACAAAAGTCCGTACACGTTACTGATCTCCGAGAGCATTTTCTGCTCACGTCTGCATCCAAGCATATCTGCCGCAACGGAAGAAATAAGAATTACCCCTCTGGATAGCAGTAATCCGATAAGAGTTGGCAGAGTAACCGCCGCGATAAGTAATATCCCTCCTATTCCAACGATGCTTTTCACATAAGATACACTTCCCGCCACCGTCCTCAGCGTATCTCCCACAGCACCGCCCACACCGGGTATCATAGTCGATGCAAGTGTCTTTGCACCTCGTGCCGTAAGTGTATCCGCGGCACTTGTAATAGACGTTTGAGAACCGAGACAAAAAACAAGAACCGTCATAACGACGCCCACTACAAACCCATATATTCTTTTCACACCGGCAGAAAAGCCCTCGAGTATTCCGTCCGAAAGCCCCGTGGTTATTGCCGCTACAAGGCAAATACAACTTACTGGGATCACGGATATTCTGCAAAATTTCTCCAAAAATATCAGCATAGCACCAAGAGTAAGTGTCCCTACACCTGCACCGGTCACATTTCCTCCCATAGCCCAAACCGCCCCCGTTATAGGTATCATACTTCCCATCAAAGCACCCAGACGGTCAAAAAAACCAGTTACTCCCAGAAGAATATCCATCTGTGCTCCTAAAATAACGGTTATTATTACCGCAGAGCTTAGAAATCCAACCCTATCCGAAGCACCGCTCATAGCATCTCCCACAGAATTACACACAGCCGATATCGCAACAACTCCAAGAAGCACACACAACAGCCTCAGCACTCGGGGAAGCGTTGCATATCCTATGCCTAATATTTCGGAAAGTGTTCTTTGGGGAGAAAGCATTTCCATCGTGGTCTGTGCCATATTCTCCGCCGCCCCCGACAGGTCGTCCGCTATCTGTCCCTCTGACCCGTCCGCCACATCGTCTGCCGCTTCTGCCAGTGCCTCAAATATCTTGTCCTCCTCGGTATTTTCAGCCGCCGCGGAAATATAAAAGCAACAAGTTACCGTTAAAAATGCTAAAATAAATGCAATCAGCCGTATCGCCCTCATTTTTCAAACCTCAGCAAGTAACTGCTCAAACGACTGCAATATCCCCGTTACGGAAGGAAGTGCAAGTAACAAAACGGCAAGCTTAACGCAAGTTTCTACGGCAGATGCCACAGTCCCCTCTCCGCAATCGCGGCAAATGTCGGCACATATTCTCCCAAGCGTTATAATTCCAAGTCCTTTGATCATAAGATCTATGTAATCGCCGCCCATACCGTCGCCTATTAAAACAACCGTTTCACTTATCCGACCGAGAAAAGCAACGGCACAGCCAAGCACAAGCACAAGTCCGCCAATTCTTATTGCAACGTTGATTCCGCCGACAAGCTTTCCTATAACGGCACAAATTACGGAGCATATCACCCCCACACCGCATATTTTCAGAATATCAACTTCCATTTCAAGTCCTCAGAATCCAAAAACTGACTGAACGCTTTCAAAAAGCGTTCCGATCTCCTCCACAAGCATAAGCATTACCACGATCACTCCCGCAACGGTAACGAACATAGCTTGTTCATCTCTTCCCGATTTATTAAGGACCGCCGTCGCCACGGACACAAGCACCCCAACACCGGCTATCCTCAATATAAGACTAACATCCATAATTTACAACCTCAATTTTTTATATCAGCAATACGACAACGGCTACCGCACCCGCTATGGACAGTGCGGAATTTACCTTTATCTTCATAGGAAGCTGCGACACCATACTCGCACGCCGTTCCTCAAGCAAGGATACGGTGTAATCGTAAAGCTTCAGCTCCTCCTCTCTGTATCCTCTTCCCGCCTCTAAAAAGAACCTCTCCATAGTCCTTCTCACATAATCGTCAGAAATACAGCACCCCGACATAAGACGCTTTACAGAGGAGGGAGCCTCAAGTCCGTCGTATCCGCACCCTCTCAATATTTCAACAGGACATCTGGCAAGTGCAGAAGGCAGCGGCAACGCAAAACACTCTATCCTCGATCTCAAAAAACGTAAAAGTGATATGAAGGACTCGGTTTGTTTGATCGTCTGCTTCGTTCCTGAGTTAAATAGGTAGGCAGCATATATTCCGCTAACTACAACTGTCGCCGCTCCAATTACTCGCAACAAGCGTATCAGCCTCCTCCCAATTCATTATCCGATAGGTATAATCCTTAGCGTTTCCCTGTCTTGATATTCCAACGTAAGCACCGAATATCCTTGCCCTGTGCAAACGCAAAATGCCTGTTCTCCGCAAAAGCATCTCTATATCCTCAGCGTGTGCCGTAGCAAGAAGCGGAACTCCGCAGTTTTGAACGGCAATTATTGACTCAGCCTCCGCCTCGCTCCCTATCTCGTCACATACGCACAGCTGTGCGTTCATCGTTCTCGCCGCTATCTCAAGTCCCAATCCTCTGGGATACCCCGTAAGAATATCCACCAAGGCTTCACTCTCGCAAAGAGAATATCCCAACTCCCCCCTTGTGTCCACAACCGCAACACGCCAAGCATCCGTCCCCGTGGCAAGTTCATAGCAAACGCTTCCGAGAAGGGTGGTCTTTCCTTGCCCTGGTAATGAATACACAAGCACACCACGCTGTCCGTTAAATTCTCTCAGCAATCGGCAAACAGGCTCTCCTATGTGTCTTATTCTTCTGGGCAATCTGAAGCACAGTGCCGATACGTCGTAAATTCCTATTATCCGCTCTCCCTCCACTGCAGCTCTGCCTACAATACCCACCCGTACACCGTGAGATGTTATGTACCCCTTGTTCAAGGTGTCGGCATGTGCATAAAGAGAGCCGTTGCACAGCACATCCACTATGCCGTCGATAACGCCCCTTCCGAGTTTTATCCTAAGCGGAATATTCCTGCCGCATGACGTAACAGTCGTCTGTCTGTCTGTTCGAAGTCTTACCTCGTCTATTGGGATTCCATCGTCAATGATACTCTCCAACGCAAGACAAAGCTCGGGAGGAAAAACATCATAGATGATTTTAGGTAATTCTTGTTTTTTTCTTCGTCCTTGTCCTATGATAGTAGTCATTGCACGTCCTCCCTTTTATCCTTCTGTAAAATCATATGTTTGAACCGTCAGCATTATGCTTATTAACATTTTTTTGAATTTTTTACATATTTTCCAAATCGAAGTATATTACTATGAATCTTCCCCCACTTTTTCGGTATTTTTATGAGCAGTTCACGGTAAGTTCACAGTTAATTTAAAATATGTTATTTTAATAATTATAATAGTATGGTATAATATATTATCTTTGAATATTTATGGATATTCTATCCACATACGGAGGTACATATGTTCTTAAAGAATAACTTCCGTCACGCTTTTGTTGGAGCTGACGGACACACAACGAAAAGCAACGCAACAAAAAATGCTTTTATGTTTAGTGAGGCTGACGAGGTAGCCGACTTCGGTTCCACAAGTGGTTCTGTAAGAAACGGCGGCAAAGCTCCCAACAAGAATAACGGTAGCGGCTTCAGCATAAAGCCCGTAGTTATCGCGGTAATCGCTTTTATTGCGATAATCCTTCTGGTTGTTGGTGTTGTTTTCGTAGCATCAAGCATCAGCAAGGATATAAAGTGCGAGAGCAATTCCTTTGTGGCATACGAAGACTACAATGGCGTATATCGCGTTGCCGTAAACGGAAAGCCTATAAAGGATGCGGAATATGAAGGTGAAATAGAACTTATCGTAGCTGATGACCGTTCCTTTGCATACGTTATCGAAACCACCGAGGACGGTGAAATGCTTTATGTTTTGGATACGAAAAAGCAGACCACTATAACCCTTGATCCCGTTGATAAAGTTCTTGGCACTGCTTCTCTTGCACCTGCTGCTATCTGGTACGACTCCAGTGAAAACCGCGTTTATCACTACACCGAGGAACATGGGCCTTACGCAATGCTGTCTAAGGCATCCGAGCGTTCTTTCGTAACCTTCGACGAACACTACTTCCTTATCTCGGGAGATGGAGAAACCGTCGTGTACTATAAGAGCGGAGCAGCTGAGAACGTTCCGGATAAGCTGATGATGTACAAGGATCATCAGGAAAGTCCCATATTTAACAAAGGGGGCTATATACCCGTTGCACTTTCCGACAACGGAGAGGTAATCTATGTAAAGACTGCCGCTAACGATGAGTCCGGTTATACCCTTCACGTTATAACGGTTATCGACGACATGTATTCAACCTACCCCGTTACCAAGAATTTCTCGAGAATGCTCGCAATGAACAAGGACGGCAACGAGATCGTTTATACCACAATGGACGAAAAGGAAAACACCTTCGTTTTGGAGCTCAATCTCAAGAGAATTGACGACGAGATAACACCCAAGAAGATTGGCAAGGACCTTGCGTTCAAGCCCTTTGATCCCAAGGGCGAAATTGCTCGCTTCGATACCTTTGAAAAGTGCTTCTTCCAGCCGGAAAGCGATTTGGAATACTACCTCGCTGACTCCGCAAACTATCTGTATTATATGGGCAGCTACGATGATGATGCCGAGATTGCAAGAGTTTCCAAAACTCCCGGTAAATTCTCCCCCAACGGTAAACGTTATTTCGCAGTCAACAAGGACGGTGTTTTCGGATACTACGATCTTACCAACAAGTCCAGCATGAGTGAGTTCAACAGAATCCGCGTATCCGAGGGAGATATTTACGATTTCGCCGTTACTCAAAAGGGCAATGTTTATCTGCTTGCCGAAAACAGACTTATGTACTACGATCTGTCTAAGGAAAAGGCAACTCCTATACACAACGAGGTTTCCAACATTTCAATGCACACCGCTGCAAACGTTCTCTACTTCACCACTGAAGGAACGCTTGGAGTATTCACTACCAAGGAAGGCTCTAAAATGGAAAAAGCAGATATGGGTTCAGTAACCCCCACTGCTCTTCCCGTATTCGTAGATGCAAATTCCAAAGCTACCTTTGCAGGATACTACGATGCAGATAACGCTGAATGTGTACTTATCTACACGTCTAACGGTAAAAAATTCAAGAATATAAGCGAGTGTCTTTCTATTAACGGAGTTGAGTTTGTTGATCCTACCCCTGATGTCAGCATTCCCACAAATCCCGAAACATCCGGCACGACAGACACCTCTGACATTTCCGGAAACGGCTAAAAAATGAAACAAACGGCTGAGTCAATTTGACTCAGCCGTTCTTTTTTTAACTGTTAGCATCTATAACCTGACGTGCTGTGCAGATAACCTGTTCTCTAACAAAATCAGGAGATACTATTCTTACTTTATCTCCAAATCCAAGCACCCAAGAATAAAACGTGGGACTTATCATAACCTTTACGGTAAACTCAAATCTATCACCGTGATTGGCAATAACAATATCCGTTCCAAAACGGTCGATGACCACTCCAGCCATGGAGCTGTCGCAGGACAATCTGACGTTGCAAATCTCTCCACCGTACATTCCGAACACCTGCTTCGAGTAAGATTCCATATCCAACGCCTCAAATTCGTTCTTGCCTTCTCTCGGCTCGTGCACCATATAAAGCTCAAGCATCTTATCAACTCTGTAATGCTTGATGCTTTCGCTGACCGAATCATACCCTATCATATAGTAATTCTCGTCATCCCATGTCAATGCCCAGGGACTTATTCTGTAAAACTCTCCGTCGTGACGCAGCACTCTTTTTTTCTCTGCATTCCACTCGAAATATCTGAAGCATATCTTCCGATTTTCGGAAATTGCTCTGTGTATCATATCCACGTTACAGAATATCTCCTCGTTCAAAGCCTTCAATCTGTTTGACACGGTCAGGTGTCTGTGGAGCTTGGCTGCTTGATATTTACTCGTGAGCCCACCTATCTTTTTGATAAGCGAGGTGCTTTTCTTTTCGGTCACAAACTTCGAGGACTGCACCGCATCCACCAGTAATTTAAGTTCAGCCAGCTCGAAACCTCGCTTACCCGCATAATACCGCACCTGTCGATCTCTGACAACGCAGACATCGAGTCCAAACACCCGAAGCAACTCTATGTCATCATACAAGCTTTTTCGCTCCGCTCTTATCTCATATCGAGCAAGCTCCTCAACAAGCTCCTTTATAGTCATAGGATGTTCGCTGTCGGTATTCTCGGAAAATATTTTGTAAAGATATAAAAGCTTAAGCTTTTGATTACTGCTTTTTGGCATACCGTCCTCCTTGGCTTTGCTTCATAATATATTTTACCACAGAGCGACGGCAAAATCAAGTAGTTACATTGCGATAACGGAATATATAACAGTTCCTATTGCCATAAGTATTCCGCCTGCAAAAGCAAACATAGAATATGCGGAAACGTTGCAGCTTTCAGCAACGCCCATCTGCTTTTTCTCCTCGTTTGTAAAATTAGTTTTGATATTCATACCTGTACTCAACTCTTTGTTCATTTCAAAATTCATTTGTGCGTTCATTTTAATACCCGCCTTTTTACTTATTTGGAAAGATTTTGTGTATATGAGCTTTCCTCTTCTGCACCCTTATTATATCACACGATATGTCCTAAAAACAGGACAATGCTAAAAATATTTTACATTTTTCTTTCTTGTTTTGGATTTTATTCAAGATTTCGAGGTTGTTTTTACCAATTTTCGTTCCATTAATGGATTTCTGAAACAAAAAAAACGACGGAGATTTTTTATCTCCATCGGTCTTTTTTACGTACAAACAGTATCAGCTGCCTCCCCAAGCCTTTGGAAGAGTCCTATGCTCTTTGAACCATTTGAAGTCCTTTAATATATCTGTACTTGCCGAGCAAATTACGGTAACCTCTCCTTCCTGAGAACGAATAACTATATTACCGTTCATGGATTTGAATTTACCGTCCTTGTAATTTTCACACAGCGTTGTGACGTAGACCTTATCGGTATACGGTGCTATTCTGTTTATGAATTGCTGAGTAGGAAATTGATTTTCATCAATATCGGTATACTGAGGGCTTCCCGCACAGCAGCATACGCAAACTATCTGAGGCTTTATCACCGACAGAAGAACGTCGTTAGAGGAGGTTTTTGAACCGTGATGTCCCGCTTTGTATACCTTTACCTCGGGCAGCTCATTCATCTCAACCAGCTTTTCCTCGCCCTCAAGCTCCAGATCTCCCGTGAACAAATAATTATTGTTTCCGTCATTTATCAGCGTACACACCGAATGATTGTTTTCATCTGCCGAACGGTTGTAATAAAAATAGCTGTCCAATATGGTGATCGTCATTCCTTCGCCCAAATCGGCAACTCCGCCCTGCTTTACGAATTCGGCAGCGGTATAGTGCTTTGCTCCCGCCTTTACCTCGTCGTCACGCTCTCTTACGTAATTCTTATACATAGTCGTTTCGTCCTTGCCCTTGGTTATCTGAGCAAAGTCGATTATCGTTTCACACTGGTACAAATCAAAAAGGCTCGTCCTTTTCTCGGTAGTTGCAAATCCCGCATAGTGATCCTCGTGAGCATGAGTGACTATAACGTATTCCAATTTCTTGTCCGTCACGTATTTAGATATGTAAGCATCTATGGTTTCAATGCTTGATACCTTCGATCCCGCATCTATAAGAATATCCACGTCACCCGCTTTTATATAGGTACAATCTCCCGTGTATTTATTTCCAAGCTCTAAAAAATGTATCGTCAGGTCACCGTCGACCAATACGTTGTCCTTAAGCTTTCCCGCTTCAGGCACGTCAGCTCCGCCGGCAGGAGAAACAGCAGCACTACTACCGCCTCCGAAAAGGTCGTCCAGCATATCGCAAGCCGTCAGAGAGAATATCATCAACAGTGCCAGACACAACGCAGACACCTTAACAAAATACTTTTTCACAATTAGTCCTCCGCTCTTAATTTATAATATTATTATAGCACATCGAACTCGCTATTTCAAGTCATTTGTTGCTTTTACGCAGGTATCTTGACAAACCTAATCATATATTGTATAATAAAATCAGTAAATTTATATCTTTTCAAATAGAGGAACAGCTTATGAGTAAAAAAATCAACGTGGTTATATGGAATGAATTCAGACACGAGAAATCCAAGGAATCCGTAAAGGAGCTTTATCCAAACGGCCTTCACGCCGCTATCAAGGAGTTTCTCAAACCCAACGACGATATGGAAATAACCCTTGCATCCCTTGACGAGCCTGAGCAAGGTCTGCCTGACGATCTCCTTAATAAAACAGACGTTCTCATTTGGTGGGGACACGCGGCTCACGGCGAGGTAAACGATGAGCTTGTAAAAAAAATACAAACTCGAGTTTATATGGGTATGGGATTTATTGCACTCCATTCAGCTCATCATTCCAAGCCCTTCAAGGCTATCGTTGGAACTAACGGAAATCTGTCTTGGGGAAGAAATCAAAAGGAAATCATATGGAATATGATGCCTCAACACCCTATCGCAAAAGGCATACCCGACCATTTTCTGTTAGAAGAAGAGGAGCTTTACTGTGAGCCGTTCTACATTCCTCAGCCCGATGCACTTATTTTCGGTGCTTGGTACGAGGACGGATACATCTTCCGTGCAGGCTGCTGCTTCCTTCGCGGTGCAGGAAAGGTGTTCTATTTCCAACCCGGTCACGAAACCTGCAGATCCTTCTACAACCCTTACGTTCAGCAGATAATTACAAACGGTATTCGTTGGGCAGCTCCCTCGGAAATAGGCTTTGAAATAAAAAATTCTTGCCCTCATATTCTTACAGCGGCAAAAGATGAGTTCAATGACTAATTGACGCACCTGTTATTTGTCACTTTTGCACATAAAAAAATATTTTTGTTAAAATTTCATAAACACTATTTACAATTTTTTGCAGTTGTGCTATAATATAACCAAGGAACAAGTTTCCTTGGTTATATTTTTTCTTAGGAGGCACTTTATGAAGGTTACCATTGTTGGACGACAAATGAACGTATGGGATGAGATGAAGCTCATCATTGAAAACAAGATGGACAAGCTGGCCAAGTACTTTAACGACGAGTGCTCTGCCACGGTAACGCTTAGCTCCAAGCATCAGAAAAAGTGCTTGGAAATAACCATTGTGTCCGCGGGAACTATCTTCCGCAGCGAGGTACAGGACGAAACCTTCAGAAATGCTTTGGACCGTGCGGTAGCTGCTATCGAGCGGCAGATAAGAAAAAACAAGACCCGACTTGCTAAAAGACTCCGTTCCGATGCCTTTGTGGGCGGAATTTTCGATACGGGCGAGGATTTCGAGGAAGAGCCTGAATTCAAGATCCGTCGTAAGAGCTTCACCTTGAAGCCCATGTCGGTTGAAGAAGCTATAATGCAGATGAATCTTCTTGAACACGAGTTCTTCGTATTCAAGGACGATGAGAGCGGTGAGGTCTGCGTGGTTTACAAGAGAGCCGACGGCGACTACGGTCTTATCGAAACTCAAATTTGACGTTTTTCTATTTTCTCCTTTCTTTTCAGGAGGGGTCGAGTTCGACCCCTCCTCCGTTCTTTGTGCAACATTACCAATCATACACCTTTTACTCGATGTTTTTCGTCAATAAACGACATTGAATTTGTTGTGGAAATATGATATAATAGAATATCATTTGAAACCGTTGAAGTTTATCGGGATTGCAGTCGCAAAACCGAAAACGGAGGGGCTCTGGAGAATCTCGAAAAACGAGTGCCGAAGGTGCAAGGCAAGGAATCTTCCCTGCTGAATCTCTCAGGCAAAAGGACAGAGCAGACAAAAAATATGTCTGTATGTTTTTCTTTAGAGCCACTGAAATCTTTCAGTGGTTTTTATTATTTCTTTAAGGAGGATTGTTATGGAAGCAATCACAAAATTCTTGTTGCCGATAGTACAGAATATTAACAAGTATATGTCGGACTACATTCTCATCTTTCTTCTCGTTGGCGTAGGTCTTTTCTACACCATCAGAACACGTTTCGTTCAGGTTCGCTGCTTTGGCGAAGGAATGAAGAAGGTTTTCGGAAACCTTTCTCTCAAGGGTGGAAAAAGACACGGCGGTCTTTCTTCCTTCCAGGCACTTGCTACCGCTATTGCAGCTCAGGTCGGTACAGGTAACATTGTCGGTGCTTGCGGTGCTATCCTTATAGGTGGTCCCGGTGCTATCTTCTGGATGTGGGTTATCGCATTCTTCGGTATGGCTACCATCTATGCCGAGGCTGTTATGGCTCAGGAAACAAGAATCGTCAAGGAAGACGGCTCGGTTCTCGGTGGACCTGTTTACTACATAAAGAAGGCATTCTCGGGCGGCTTTGGTAAATTCCTTGCTGTGTTCTTTGCTATTGCTATTACACTTGCACTTGGATTTATGGGCTCTATGGTACAGTCCAACTCCATATCAAGTGCAGTATCTTCCGCAGCTCCCGTTATTTCTCCTTGGATAGTAGGACTTATACTTGCCGCTCTTTGTGCATTTATCTTCCTCGGTGGCGTTCAGCGTATCGCTTCCGTTGCTGAAAAGATAGTTCCCGTTATGGCAGTTATCTACCTTCTCATAGGTCTTGTTGTTCTGGGTATCAATATCACCTCTGTTCCCGCTACCTTTGCACTTATCTTCAAATCTGCTTTCGCTCCTACCGCAGTCATAGGCGGTGCTTTTGGTGCAGGTATCAAGGCTGCAATCAGCCAGGGCGCTAAGAGAGGTCTGTTCTCCAACGAGGCAGGTATGGGTTCAACCCCTCACGCTCACGCTCAGGCTTCCGTTGAAAAACCCCACGACCAGGGTGTTGTTGCTATGATAGGTGTGTTTATAGACACCTTCGTGGTTCTTACAATAACCGCACTCGTAGTAATTTCTAGTCTTTATATGGGAGACGGTCCTTTTGCAGGTCTCGCTCATATCAACGGTGATACAGCTGCTCTCGTAGGTATAAACAAGAACAACCTTATGCAGACCGCTCTCGGTCAGATATTCGGCAGTGTAACAGGTAACATCCTCGTTGCTGTATGTCTTACCTTCTTTGCTTTCACTACCATTATCAGCTGGAACTTCTTCGGTAAGCAGAACGTAGAGTATCTGTTCGGTAAGAAGGCAAAGATTGCAACCGTGATCTATTCTGTTCTTGCTATCGGCTTTATATTCCTCGGCTCTCTCTTCCCCAACGATCTTGTTTGGGAGCTTGCGGATATGTTCAATAACCTCATGGTTATCCCCAACGCGATTGCCCTCTTCTTCCTTTCGAAGTTTGTTGTTAAAGCTGCTAAGGGAAAGAAAAAGAATACCGATATTGAAAACAACTAAATATATCGCTCGGCTCATTAAATATGAGCCGAGCTTTTTTATTGCTTCAAATATTGATTAAAACCTTTGACATTTGAGGACAAATGTGGTATAATAATATGATACTATGGGATTTTATGCACATAAGGAGGTAAAATGGTAACTATAACCGATGTTTTAGTGGGAAGCCGTGCCGACCGTGCGGGTATCGTTACGGGCGACGTGCTGATTTCAATAAACAAAAAGCAGATAAACGACGTGCTTGATTACCGTTTTTATCTCGCTAACAAAAAGGTAACTCTCCTCATTCAAAGAGATGGTAAGCAAAAAAAATTCACCATAAGAAAGCAGGAATACGACGATATCGGTCTTGATTTTGAAACACCGCTTATGGACAAAAAGCATTCCTGTGAGAACAAATGTGTGTTTTGCTTTATCGATCAGCTTCCCAGGGGAATGAGAAAATCTCTGTATTTTAAAGACGACGACTCACGTCTTTCCTTTCTCCACGGAAACTATATCACTCTGACAAATCTTCACGATGCGGATATACAGAGGATCATAGATATGCGTATCTCTCCCGTCAACGTGTCCGTTCACACAACCAATCCCGAGCTTCGCGTTAAAATGATGAAAAACAAGAGGTCGGGCGAGGTGCTTGATTATCTTAAGCGTTTGGCAGATGCAGGTATTGAGCTGTGCTGTCAGATAGTGCTTTGCAAGGGACTTAACGACAAGGAGGAGCTGGACCGTACTATGTGCGATCTTGAAGCTCTCGCTCCCGCTATGCGT